>NZ_JACHYW010000076.1:0-1145 GCF_014193145.1 Rhizobium sp. BK060 | reverse complement strand
TCAAATGAGCAAGCGGATCGTAGTTACCGGTGGAAGCGGCAAGGCCGGCCGCCATGCCGTTCCCTATCTGCAAAACAAGGGACACAAGGTCCGCAACCTTGACCTCGTTCCGTTGAACTGCCCCGGCGTGCAGACGCTGATTACGGATCTGACCGATGGCGGCCAGACCTTCAACGCTTTGTCGATGCATTTCAACGGCGAGGAGCTGCAGACGGGAGGCGGACCGGCCAAGGTTGATGCCGTCGTCCATTTCGCAGCCATCCCGAGCCTGCTGCTCAAGCCCGACAACCAGACCTTCGCGGTCAATGCGATCTCGACCTACAACGTCATCGAGGCCGCGGTGAAGCTGGGCATCCGCAAGGTGATCATCGCATCGAGCGAAACGACCTACGGCGTCTGTTTTGCCGAGGGCGACAAGGATTTCCATTCATTCCCGCTCGAAGAAGACTATGACATCGACCCGATGGACAGCTATGGCCTGTCCAAGGTCGTCAACGAGAAGACGGCCCGCGCGTTTGCGATGCGAAGCGGGATCGACATCTACGCCTTGCGGATCGCCAACGTCATCGAACCACATGAATACGACCGTTTTCCCGGTTTCCTTGCCGATCCAGCATCGCGCAAGCGCAACGCCTGGAGTTACATTGATGCCCGTGATCTGGGGCAGATCGTTGACCTTTGCCTGCAGGTCGACGGACTTGGCTTCCAGGTTTTCAACGCCGTCAACGACACCATCACGGCGACTGAACCGACGCGTGATTTCCTCAGTCGATGGGCGCCGAACACGCCCATCGTTCGAGAGCTCGGCGAATTCGAAGCGCCTCTCTCGAACCGGAAGATTCGTGAGGTTCTCGGTTTCAAGGAAGAACACAACTGGCGGAAATACGTGTCCGGCCGGTGATGTCGCAAGGCGCATCGCGGCTACCGCCAATCATCAACTCGGAGGAAAGATCATGGAGACCGTGAGACTTGGCAAAACCGGGCTTGAAGTCAGCCGTATCTGCTTCGGTTGCATGTCCTTCGGCAAGCAGACGGACGACCTCGAACTCACCACCGATGACATCAAGAAGCTTGAAGTCCCCTACAAGCCGCTGCACGTGGGCGGTTTCTGAGCGGAGCAAGGAAGCGAACATGACGATAGAACC
>NZ_JACHYW010000075.1:0-1178 GCF_014193145.1 Rhizobium sp. BK060 | reverse complement strand
ATGGCAAAGAGTAAGTTTGAGCGCAACAAGCCGCACGTTAACATCGGCACGATCGGCCACGTTGACCACGGCAAGACGTCTCTGACGGCAGCGATCACGAAGTATTTCGGCGAGTTCAAGGCGTACGACCAGATCGACGCGGCTCCGGAAGAAAAGGCCCGCGGCATCACCATCTCGACGGCGCACGTCGAATATGAGACGCCGAACCGTCACTATGCCCACGTTGACTGCCCCGGCCACGCCGACTACGTCAAGAACATGATCACCGGTGCCGCCCAGATGGACGGCGCGATCCTGGTGTGCTCGGCAGCTGACGGCCCGATGCCGCAGACCCGCGAGCACATCCTGCTGGCTCGCCAGGTTGGCGTTCCGGCGATCGTCGTGTTCCTCAACAAGGTTGACCAGGTTGACGACGCCGAGCTTCTCGAACTCGTCGAGCTGGAAGTGCGCGAGCTTCTGTCGTCCTACGACTTCCCGGGCGACGACATTCCGGTCATCAAGGGCTCGGCTCTTGCCGCTCTGGAAGACTCCGACAAGAAGATCGGCGAAGACGCGATCCGCGAGCTGATGGCGGCTGTTGACGCCTACATCCCGACGCCTGAGCGCCCGATCGACCAGCCGTTCCTGATGCCGATCGAAGACGTGTTCTCGATCTCCGGCCGTGGTACGGTCGTGACCGGCCGCGTCGAGCGTGGCATTGTCAAGGTTGGTGAAGAAGTCGAAATCGTCGGCATCCGCCCGACCTCGAAGACGACGGTTACCGGCGTTGAAATGTTCCGCAAGCTGCTCGACCAGGGCCAGGCTGGCGACAACATCGGTGCACTGGTTCGCGGTGTGAACCGTGACGGCGTCGAGCGTGGTCAGATCCTGTGCAAGCCGGGCTCTGTCAAGCCGCACAAGAAGTTCAAGGCTGAAGCCTACATCCTGACGAAGGAAGAAGGCGGCCGTCATACGCCGTTCTTCACCAACTACCGTCCGCAGTTCTACTTCCGCACGACGGACGTGACCGGCATCGTCACCCTGCCGGAAGGCACGGAAATGGTTATGCCTGGCGATAACGTCACGGTTGACGTCGAGCTGATCGTTCCGATCGCGATGGAAGAAAAGCTGCGCTTCGCTATCCGCGAAGGCGGCCGTACGGTCGGCGCAGGCATCGTTGCCTCCATCGTCGAGTAATC
>NZ_JACHYW010000074.1:0-1188 GCF_014193145.1 Rhizobium sp. BK060 | reverse complement strand
TCTGAAGGGTGGGTTTGCAACACCCAAATCCTCTCAGACAGGAGGCATCTCTCAAAGCGGGCACCAATTGCCGCGACTAGCGGCTTAGTTCAATCGGCACCATAGCGGAATGGCCTCATCTTGGTATAGTTTTGAGGCAACCCGAGACTGCGGAGATCGTCGGCGGCTTGTACGCGTTCGATGAACTCAATTGGCTATTCGTCAAGTATTTGGTTGTGCCTGAGGCACTCCGAGGAAAGGGTCTCGGCCGTCAATTAATGGGAGAAGCGGAGCGCATTGCCCGCGAACGGGGATACCTGGGTATCTTTCTTGACACCTACGACTTTCAAGCAAAACCGTTCTACCTGAAGCTTGGTTATGAGCAGTTTGGGGAACTCGAAGGGGACGACCGTACGCCTCGACGGTTTTTCCTAAGAAAGGTGCTTTCTGCGGAAAACCGGAGACTAGGGACCTAACCGTTGCCATCGTGCCCAATAGTCGGAAAATGACCGCTTCTGGCGCAAAGAGGACCAGCGCAACCCACACAACTCTCGGGCTTCAGGCTGCCACGGTACGGAGGCCCGTGTCGCGGTTCGCCGAATGCGTTTCATCCAGAGCCGGGCCGCGGAAAATAAACAAAAACAATATAGTTAGTGGACGGCTGGATATCGAAATTTGCTACGCCATCATTATACTTTTTCGAAAAGTGTCCAGCCCGTCCGGGCACCCGATGTAGACCGGTAGTATGTTCGCTGGAGCGTCAGTAGTGACAGCTGGAAGGAGCGCCAGGTTTAAAGCCTTGGTCACAGACTGGATTCATCGGGCGCTTGCGATCCATCATTCGAGGAGTGAGAAATCGATTGGTCGTCGGTGTGGTAGACTCGCCCTTCTGCTGACTCACTGCCTTTGGGTTGGATTGCTGTGCCTTCGATGAAACAGGAGCCGCCGGAGATGGCGCAAGGGTCGTAAGGTTAAAGAGTGCAGCGACCGCTGCAACCATGAAAGCGCGGTTCATTGACATTCTCCTTCGGATGATCATCAAGGGCGATCACCGCAAACACGCGGTGAAATCGCATAGGCAGTCGGCCCATGCTGCCAGGGCTGTGTGAACCGGTGATGTCAACACGCTCGCGCAGAGAAGGAGCTTGACCGCAGCCCGTAATTGGTAACTGAACGCTTCAGTCCGCGGGAGCTTCCAATGCGTTCAAG
>NZ_JACHYW010000073.1:0-1257 GCF_014193145.1 Rhizobium sp. BK060 | reverse complement strand
TCATCGAGTAGAACATTTGACATCAGCGGCGAGAGTGGACCGCCTTGCGGGGTACCCTCGCTGCGTGCCGTCGCGATTCCACCCGTCATCAACCCAGCCTGCAGGTAGCGACGGATCAGTCATCGTGGTTCACTCGGTCAAAGAACTTCTCCAGATCAAGATCGACCACGAAACGGCGACCGTCGGCCACATGTGACCGAGCGGCGAGAACCGCGTCGTGAGCGCTCCGCCCCGGCCGGAAGCCGTAGGAGGAGGGGGAGAAATCCGGGTCGAAGATCGGCATCAGCACCTGATGCATCGCCTGTTGGATCAGCCGATCTAGACAGGTCGGGATGCCCAATTGCCGCATCCCTTTACCGCCGGGCTTGGGGATTTCCACCCCGCGCACCGGCGCCGGTCTGTAGCCGTCCACCAGCAGGTCTTCCCTGATGCGCGGCCAATGCTCCGCAAGGTATGGCTTCAATTGCTCGACAGACTTCTTATCAATGCCCGGCGCACCCTTGTTCGCCATCACTCGGCGGTAAGCCGCCATCATGTTCTCGCGGCTGAGGATCATCTCCATCAGTCGCTCATTCGCCTCCGGTCGAGAGGATAACGGTCCTGCCGTGGTGTCTGATGCACCCAAGACCTGCCCTCGCGACTTCCGGCCGCTACTCCCAGCTTGGGCACGGAGCATCTCAACTCCGTCTTCTGCGTCTGTTCTCACCATCGAAAGACCGGCCTCCGTCCGGCACTCCATGTTCAGCCCTTCGCCGCTTGGTCCGGCTACTACGGCATCTGCTGACTCCTGCCGCCCCATCCCGGCGCCTTGCGACGCCGGTAGCACATCTGTCGCCAAAGGCAGGTCGGCAGGTCTCCCAGGGTAAGACGCGTGACCTTCATGCCACATACCTGGCGCATCTACGGCCGCACCCTCCGGGTGATATCGGGCTTCGGGCTTCATTTCTCCCTCGCCCGGATGCGGACGCCTCAATGCGCTTCCTGTTCGTCAGGCCGGCACTTTGCTTACAACTTCCTTCAGACCCCGCCTCGCGACGACGCCCTTGCTGTTCGGCTAGCGGTTCCCATCACCAGGGCCCGCAGAGGACTTGCACCTCCAAGTCATCGACCGGATACCATCCAGGTCAAACGGTGCCCTCCCACCACGCGCCATGCCTGGCGCAATCGGGTAGGAGGGAGCTTTTCGGCATCCCTCCTCCCACACCACCGTGCGAACGGTTCCGTACACGGCGGTTCATGAAGCGTTGTTTAGACGTC
>NZ_JACHYW010000072.1:0-1335 GCF_014193145.1 Rhizobium sp. BK060 | reverse complement strand
TGGTGGACGGCGGCAATATAGCCGAGTTGCTCGCTCGATTTGAGCAACTCCAACTGAAGGCGCGGCTACGAACAGGGAAGTCGTTTCCCATCGTGACGATCCAAGAGGCTGGATTGGATGGCTTTTGGATCCATCGGGTTCTGGAAGCGAACGGGATTGAGAGTTACGTAGTTGATGCAGCTTCTATCGCGACCTCTCGTCGACGTCGGCGCGTTAAGACCGACAAGATTGATGGAGAGGCACTGACGCGGACACTGCTGGCATTCAAGCGTGGCGAGCCTCGTGTGTGCGCAATGGTCAGAGCGCCGTCCCATGAGGACGAAGACCGGCGTCGAATCTGCCGGGAACGCAAAGTGTTGATTGCGGAGCGGGTAAGGCATGTTAATCGTGTCAAAGGTCTACTTTTCGCCCAGGGCGTCAGCGGCTATCAACCGCTTCGCAAAGATCGCCGCCTACGGCTTGAGGAGCTTTGCACCGGAGACGGCCGTGGCTTGCCGAAGCATCTCAAGGCTCAAATAAATCGAGAACTCGATCGTCTTGAGTTGCTGCTTGAGCAAATCGCCGCGGTGGAGAGCGAGCGTAATTCCCTGCTTTCCGTACATGAGCGGCTAGCGTCTGAGGCACCGGCGCCGGCAATGTTGCTTACCTTGAAAGGTGTCGGCGCTGAGTTTGCCGCCGTTCTTTGGACCGAAGCGCTGTGCCGACATTTTGATAATCGGCGGCAGATTGCCGCCTATGCAGGTTTGGCACCGACCCCATGGATGAGCGGGACGATTGACCACGAACAAGGTGTCTCAAAAGCAGGGAATCCCCGGTTGCGCACCACGATGATTCAATTGTCCTGGCTATGGCTACGCAATCAGCCAGCGTCAGCGCTCAGTCGTTGGTTTGTGGATCGGGTCCAGTCGAATGGTGGACGTTTAAAGAAAGCCGCGATAGTTGCCCTGGCGCGCAAGCTCCTTATCGCGCTGTGGAAGTTTGTCACTGCGGGTGTTGTCATCGAAGGGGCTGTTATGAAGACCGCCTGACGACCATAAAATGGCCGAACACACAAATCTTCCAGGACTGATCAATCCTGGCGGATCCAGGTGAACGAACCGCCTCTAAGTCGGGCTTCAAATGCCGCGCTTTAGATTGGTCCCGTTCTCCTGAGCCTTGCCGCTACGCAAGCGGGATAGTGGTGCTGCCGGACAAAACGGCGACCGTATGTGAGTTTGAACCGGCGACGGAAACGTGCCGCGTCATGAAAGGTGGCTCAGCCATGGATTCGATACAAATCGAAAGGAGCACGCTATGAAAAGGTGATTGATCTTGACGGCGAAATCCTCATGTGAG
>NZ_JACHYW010000071.1:0-1368 GCF_014193145.1 Rhizobium sp. BK060 | reverse complement strand
TGATGGGGTGGACGCCCCTCGACGGCATCGAATGTGCCAGCATGGTGGATGTTAACCGCCACAACAGAGGAGACGTCCGAAATGAACGTTAGCATGATTGGATTGGATTTGGCCAAGAATGTCTTTCAGGTGCACGGAGCGGATACCGCTGGCGCTGTCGTTTTCCGCAAGCAACTGCGACGGGACAAGCTGCTCGGCTTTTTTGCCGGACAGCCGGCGTGCATCGTCGCGATGGAAGCCTGCTCCAGCGCGCATTATTGGGCACGTGAGATCGGCAAACTCGGCCACACGGTTCGCCTGATTGCCCCTGCCTATGTAAAGCCTTTTGTAAAGCGCCAGAAGAACGATGCCGCCGATGCCGAGGCGATCTGCGAGGCAGCGCAGCGCCCGACGATGCGCTTTGTAACGGTTAAGAGCGAGGAGCAGCAGGCAAGCGCGGCCGTGTTTCGGGCGCGCGATTTGCTGGTGCGGCAACGTACCCAGACGATCAATGCCTTGCGGGGTCACCTGGCGGAATACGGACTGATTGTTGCCCAGGGCCCGACCCACGTCACCAGACTTGTTTTGCACGTGGAGGATTCCAGGAGCAAGTTGCCGGAGGCCGCACGCATGGCCCTCGCCATTCTGGTTGATACTCTGAAGTCGCTCGACCAAAGGATCCAGAAACTGGATGTCGAAATCGCTCGGCGTGCCCGAGAAGACGAAGACGCACGGCGGTTGGTAACCGTTCCCGGTGTCGGTCCAATTACCGCGACGGCTTTGATCGCCCTTGCCCCAGAAGCTACCGGCTTCAGGCGAGGCCGCGACTTTGCAGCCTGGCTGGGTTTAACACCATTGCAGCGCTCCACCGGCGGCAAGCAAAAGCTCGGCGAGACATCGAAGATGGGAGAGCGAACACTACGCCGCCTGCTCATCATTGGTGCAAGCGCTGTGGTGCTGCAGGCTCGCCGGCGCGGCACTCCAGAAAGCTCGTGGCTCGGGCGCATGCTTGCCCGCAAGCCACCCATGCTTGTGACAGTCGCTCTCGCCAACAAGATGGCCCGCATCGTATGGGCACTTATGGCAAAGGGCGGCGTCTATAAAGCTCCAGCTGTGGCGGCATAACCGCCCGGCCAGAGGTCGTCGAGATGTAGGAAGGTCAATGGAAGGTATGGCGCAACAGTCGATGAGACGGGGTCGGGAAAACCAGTATTCTCCGGAGTGCTTCGAGCACGCCGAATTGATTTGGAACCCGATCCGCGAACTCCCATACGGGCCAGCGACGGATGAACGGTCGCGCGAAAGGCCGGACAGATGTCAGCACCCGACTACGCGTACTGCCGCCCGAAACTCTTCTTGCATTCACCGGGGCGTCCACAGATGGAGAAT
>NZ_JACHYW010000070.1:0-1402 GCF_014193145.1 Rhizobium sp. BK060 | reverse complement strand
TGCGGACCTTGTGTCCCTTGTTTTGCAGATAGGGAACGGCATGGCGGCCGGCCTTGCCGCTTCCACCGGTAACTACGATCCGCTTGCTCATTTGACTGTCCGCTTCTTCTGCAACGACGCCCCACGTTGAAGCCAGGCGTATGAAGGTTCGAAAGAAGCGGTACAATGCCGGATAGCGATGAATCAATGGATCGGAAATCACTGAACCGATGAGCAGCGTTCACAGCACTGGCGGTTCGCGGTCCCTACCGGCTACCACTCTGGCCTCATCTAACCACTGCTGCTGTGCCAAATACGCCAGGTCCCCATTTGAGGAATCGCTAACTAAGTCGAGATTCTTGAGCAAGTGTTAATAGCCGGCGCGGAACGAAACTGTCGATTACATCGACAGGCCTGCTCAGGCGATCGCGGCGGTCGTCGGGACGAATGCAATGAAGTGTGATCCCATCTGACGTCTGTACTCCCGCGTGCCGGCCATGGGTTGACGTGGTGGACCACCGAACCCGAAAGGTTTTCACTCGATCCGATCACTCAAGCTGGACACCTGAGTGACCTAACAACGGTGGTTCGGATATATTCAAACAATGAACTGTACTCAGTGATCCATTGACCACCAGCCTATTGCTTCACCGAATAACTCAATTATCGATACGCTGTGTGATGCGCCAGT
Source organism: Rhizobium sp. BK060 (assembly GCF_014193145.1). Lineage (NCBI taxonomy): Bacteria > Pseudomonadati > Pseudomonadota > Alphaproteobacteria > Hyphomicrobiales > Rhizobiaceae > Rhizobium > Rhizobium sp. BK060. The sequence continues at coordinate 732 of NZ_JACHYW010000070.1, read as the reverse complement.
ATCCTGAGCGGAAGGCTTCGACGCCGGTATCAGGTACAGCGGCACCATCCCGGAAGACATGATCGCAGTTCCTCTCACTCCTCCTTTGAAATGGGTCGCTGTCGCTACCCCTGATTATCTCAGGAACCATGGTCGCCCTGTGATGCCGGAGGACCTCAATTCCCACCACTGCATCCGGATACGAACGGGCCGCGGACAGATCTACAAGTGGGAATTCGAACGCGGCGATGATCGGCGCGAAATCGACGCTCCCGGAACTCTGATTTCCGGCGAAACCGATCTCGCCATCAATGCAGCCCTGGAAGGCGTCGGGGTGTCCTATTGCCTCGAAAGACTCGCAAGCCCCTACGTCTCCGCAGGGCGCCTGGAAGTCATTCTTCCAAAGTGGGCGTCCATAGGCCCGCCGCTTTCCATGTACTATTCCAGCAGACGGCAGCTCCCCTTCGGCGTCGAGGCCTTGATCAAGATCGTTCGCAACCTCAACGGATTCTAGGGCTATTCCCAATCGATGAACCAAGCTCATCGGTTCAGTGATTTCCAATCTATTGATTCATCGCTTTCCGGCGTTGTACCGCTTCTTTCGAACCTTCATACGCCTGGCTTCAACGTGGGGCGTCGTTGCAGAAGAAGCGGACAATCAAATGAGCAAGCGGATCGTAGTTACCGGTGGAAGCGGCAAGGCCGGCCGCCATGCCGTTCCCTATCTGCAAAACAAGGGACACAAGGTCCGCA
>NZ_JACHYW010000069.1:0-1410 GCF_014193145.1 Rhizobium sp. BK060 | reverse complement strand
CCCGCGATTGCGGGGCTTTTTGTCTGCTGTCGTTCAGCTTGCCTTTGGCGGCGCGGTGGTCCTGGGTGCGCCGGGATTGTAGCCGCCGCCGATGGCGACGTTGAGGGAGACATAGTCCTTGGCCATCTGCTGGATGGCGGCGGCCAGACTTGCCTGGGCCAGCGACACCTGGCGCTGCGCATCGAGCACGTCGAGCAGCGAGGAAGCGCCGTCCTTGTAGCTGGCGGTCGACAGTTCCAGGGTTTCCTGCGTCGTCTTCACCTGGGCGCGCAGCGCTTCCACCGTCTGGGCGTCGCGGCGCACCGCCGACAGCGCGTTCTCCACCTCTTCGACGGCATCCAGCACCGTTGACTTCCAGGCGAGATACTGCGTCTTGGCATCCGACTTGGCGATGTCGACATTGGCGCGCAGGCGGCCGCCGTCGAAGATCGGCAGCGTCAGGGTCGGGCCGAACGACCAGGTGGTCAGGCTGCCGCCGGAGAAGCCGGCCGGCTTGACATAGCTCGGCGAGATCGAGCCCGACAGGGTGATCGTCGGATAGAGCTGCGCGATGGCGACGCCGATATTGGCGGTGGCGGCGGCCAGATTGCGCTCGGCGACGCGAATGTCGGGCCGGTTGCGGATCAGGTCGGCCGGGATGCCGGAGACGATGCCGCCGCGGAAGATCGGCTGCGGCGCGCCCTTCAACAGCTCGCCGAGCAGCGAGCCGGCCGGCTGGCCGAGCAGCGTGGCGATGTGGTGGGCGGCAACGCGGATGTTGGTCTCCAGGCCGGGGATTTCGGCCTGCGTCGACTGCACCAGACCTTCGGCCTGGACGACGTCGAGGCGCGAGGCGGCACCGGCTTCGAGCTGGAACTGGGTCAGCTCGTAGGTTTCCTGGCGCGACTTCAGGTTGGCGCGCGACAGCGCCAGGCGCTCCTGGAAGAAGCGCAGGTCGATGTAGGAGTTCACCAGATCCTGCAGATAGGTGAGCTTGGCGACGTCGGCGCTGGAATAGGCGGCATCGAGCGTTGCCTGGGCGCTTTCCTTCGAGCGGCGGTACTGGCCGAACAGGTCGAGCAGCCAGGAGACGTTGGCTTCGCCGGCGCTGGTGTTGGTGGCGCCAATCGAGGTGCGGCGCTCGCCCATCGTGCCGCTGGTGGTGTGGCTGGCGCCGACCAACAGGCTCGGCAACGACCCGGCTCCGGCCACGGTGACGCCGCCGGCGGCCGCATTGATGCGCTCCAGCGCCTGCTGCACCGACAGGTTCTCGTTCAGCCCCTGGACCACCAGGCCGTTCAGCTTCGTGTCACGATAAGCCGTCCACCAGGCCGCCGTCGACACGTCGCCGATGTCCTTGGCGCCACCCTCGCTGAACTTCGCCGGAAGCGGCATCTCCGGGGGTACATGGTCCGGGCCACTCACACAGCC
>NZ_JACHYW010000068.1:0-1447 GCF_014193145.1 Rhizobium sp. BK060 | reverse complement strand
TCCCTGAATGCCTTCATCATCTGGTCGGTGAATGGCTTGAGGAGGTATGAGAGAGCGGTTCGTTCGGCGGTCTGGACGAAGACTTCGACGGGCATTCCGGGGATGAGTTTGTTGTCCTTGAGGAGGTTCTGGTCGTTAAGGGAGAGGGAGGCGAGGTAGTAGGGCTGGCCGGTTGCGCGGTCGAGGGTTGTTGCGGCGGCGACGACGGCGACGGTGCCGTGGAGTTCGGGTGTGGTGCGCTGGTTGAAGGCGGTGAAGCGCATGCGGGCGGGCTGGCCGGGAAAGACGCGGTCGATGTCGACGGGGGGAATGCGGACCTCGATGGTGAGGTCGCCGCTATTTGGCACGACGGACATGACGACGGCGCCGGGCGCGATGATGCCGCCGATGGTGTGGATCTGCAGGTCATAGACGAAGCCGTCGACGGGGGCGCGCACCTCCATGCGGGTGAGGCGGTCGCGGGCGGCGATCTCGCGCTCGTTGAGCTCGGCGATCTTGGCGAGCAGGTTGACGATCTCGGTCTGCGCCTCCTTGCGGGTGGTCTGGTCGATGGAGATCAGCTTCATGTTGAGCTCGCTGATCTCGCCCTCGGCCTCGGCGACGCGGGCGATGAGCTCGCCGCGGCTGCCCTCGATGCGGGCGCGCTGGCGCAACAGGTCGCGCTTCTGCGAGATCGGCACCAGCTGGTTGGCGAGCAGCTTCTCGGTCTTGGCAAGCTCCTGCTCGACGATCTCGGCCTCGCTGTCGTTGGAGCGGCTCTGCGCCTGGAAGCCGCGCACCTGCTCCTCGAGCTGGACGATCTGCAGGCGCAGCTGCTCCTTCTGGTTGGCGACCATGCGGCGGTTGGCCTCAAACAGCCTCGTCTCGCCCGAGATCACGGCAGGGGAGAGATCGAGCGTGTCGAAGCCGACGGCGTCGGCCTCGTCGCGCTCGGCCACCAGCCGGGCATGGGCGGCGGTGAACTGCTGCAGCTGCGCCTTGACGATCGACAGCTCGACGCGGGTCTGGGTGTCGTCGAGGACAAGCAGGACGTCACCCTTCCTGACGGCGGTGCCGTTGTCGACGCGGATGGCGGCGATGATGCCGCCGTCGCGGTGCTGGATGGTCTTGACCTGTTCGGAGACGACCACCTGGCCATGGGTGATGACGGCGCCCGACAGCTTCGCCTGGGCGGCCCAGCCGCCGATGGCGAAGACCAGCGCGCCGGCCAGCGCCGAGGAGGCGAGGATGCGCGAGGTGATGCCGAACTGCCGGGCCTTGTTCTTGTCGCCGCCGTTCCGGTCACGGCTCTTGTCGTTGGTCGTGGTGATCATTGCGCTATTCCCCTGAAGCCTTGCCTGGCCTTGTTGTCATGTCGTCATGGTCCTGCGGTCATGGTCCTGCTGTCATGCTTGCTGCCATGGGCGGGAGAGGCCGAAGGCCTCCCCTGGGGAGAGGCCGAAGGCCT
>NZ_JACHYW010000067.1:0-1457 GCF_014193145.1 Rhizobium sp. BK060 | reverse complement strand
GGTGTTGGATAAGACTTAGCCATTTTTTCGCGCGCTTGGTCGACTGAGAACATCCATCGGATTTGGGCACCGCTATCGGTCCGACGACGCTCCCATGCCTGAACCTCACTTTCGAGCAGGTTGCGGTTGTCGATGCGGCGGTCAAGACACTGTCGGCGCATAACCCCGATCTCGATCTCGGCCATGTTAAGCCAACTCGCGTGGCGGGGCGTGTAGTGGAATTCCAGACGTCGCAAAATCCGGCGTGCCTCAACGGCTGGGAACGTCTGATAGATAGCAGAGGCCGTGTGGGTCGATAGGTTATCCATCACCACACGAACCCGGTCGGCGTCGGGATAATCGACGTCGATCAGCTCGCGCATACAGACCGCAAAGTCCTCGTTGGCGCGCCGATCCGTGACCTTGACCTTGCGCCACGACCTATTGGCGTCGACCATAACAAAAAGGTTGGCCGTGCCATTGCGCTTGTATTCAGAATCGTAGCGGTATCGCTTTCCCGGTTTCTGCACGATAGGCACGCGCACTTCGCCGATCAGCTGGATCGGACTTTCATCGAAGCAGACCACCGGTCGCTTAGGATCATGCGGCTCAGCGTAGAGGTCGAGAAGATCCTCCATCCTGGCGATGTATTCGCCATCGATTTTGGCGATGCACCACATTTTCCTCTGCCACGGCTTCAGGTCGTTGTCGTCCAATCTGCGGCGGATGGTTTCGCGTGAGATACTCTGATGCTCGACCACTTCCAGCAGCGCGTTGGCCAGAAGTGTCAAAGTCCACCGGGCACAGCCCTCGGGTGGATCCGAGCAAGCCAGGGCAACGAGTTGTACCTCGTCCTTGCCGCTCAGCTTTCGAGACGCTCCGGGCCGCGGCTCTTCACTGAGGGCAGCCTCCAGACTAATCTCCACGAAGCGCTTTTTGGTGCGGTAGATGGTCGAACCGCTGGTCTGCACCGATGCCTCGATGGCCTTGTCGCTGACGCCCGCGTCCGCTGCCAACAGGATCTGCATTCGCTTGAGCCGCCGGACTGGCTGTTTGCCGCTACTCACTAAAACGCGAAGCTCGTCGCGTTCGATCTGGTTAAGATCAACCCGATATCGTACGTTCATCACAACATCCCTCATCGTCGAGGGGTCTTGGATGAATCCGAAATGAATCAATTGCTTGACGAAACGAAGCCTGAAAGACCAGTCCCGTTCACCGCAAAACAGGGCCAGTATCTTGCCTTCATATGGGCCTATTCCCAGATCAATGGCCGTGCCCCAGCCGAGACTGACTTTCAGCGCTACTTCAAAGTCACCCCACCCTCGGTGCACCAGATGCTAAAGACACTTGAGAAAATCGGATTGATCCAAAAGCAACCAGGCGTCGCGCGCAGCATCCAACTGCTCGTCCCCCCGCAAGAGCTGCCAATTCTGGGCATAGACCAACCCGTCATAATCTCTGAGATGGGACACTAG
>NZ_JACHYW010000066.1:0-1568 GCF_014193145.1 Rhizobium sp. BK060 | reverse complement strand
GTCCAACAGCGAAAACACGCTGTCGCTGACCTTCAACTACACGGCAACGGATTCGGATGCCGACACGGCGTCGAACACGTTCACGGTGAATGTCGCCGACGATGTTGCGACGATCGGCACGCCTTATTCGGCTGGCCTCGTCGAAGAGGAGCAGCTGGCTGTCGTCGGCAGCGGCAACGAGGATACGGGTTCGGACGGGGACTTCCGCAGCGGTTTCTTCGGCTTGGTCTTCAACGATAGAACGACGCAGACGACGGGTGGCACACTTGCGATCGCCTGGGGTTCGGACAATGCCGACAACGAGGCGATCACGTCGGGCGCCGGCAACCGCTCCGTGGCGTTTGGCCCGGCCGCAGTCAACGCGCTCGATGCCCTGGACCTGACGTCGCGCGGCCAGGAGCTCCACTATACGATCGTGACGGTCGAGGGCGGCCAGGTGTTGCTCGCCTATACCGGCGAGGTGGCTCCGACCGGCGTTCCGGCCAATGCGGATGCGGCCCAGGCAGCTCATGTCGTCTTCTTGGTCGGTCTTTCCGACAACGGCGGCGGCTCCTATCAGTTCACGCTGATCGACACGCTGGACCACAAGGGTGCGGGCGAAGATACGTTGAAGCTCGACTTCCAGTTCACGGCGACGGATTCGGACGGCGACAAGACGGGTGTTGCAACCTTCGGCGTCAGTGTGATCGACGATACGCCGATCCTTTCGAGCGACGTCGGCGTGCGGTTTGTCGAGGAAGAGGCGCTTGCCGGCGGCAACGAGGACATCTTCCCGGTCGGGACGGAAGTGGGCGGTGTAATTGCCAATGGCGGCTTCATCACCGACAAGATCGGCGCGTCGCTGAACATTTCCTGGGGCGGCGACGACAGCAACAAGAATGAGAATGGCGGCTTCACCGGAACGCAGGTGATGGGCGACCGCTCCGTGGTGTTCGCGACCGGCAGCGGTGCCGACCACAGCGTCAGCGCGGGCGAGGCTTCGGCCTTCCTGGGTGTCAAGAGCGGCAATACGGCGATCAACCTCGGTGACCTGACCTCCGGCGGCCAGCACCTGACCTATTCGCTGTCTGCGAACGGTACTGTCTTGACCGCGCATGCCGGCAACGAGACGGTGTTCACGGTGACGCTGTCGGACAAGGGCGACGGTTCCTATGCCTTCGATCTCGACGGCGTGCTCGATCATCCCGTCAAGGGCGGCAACGCCGGGCAGGAAGACGTTCTGTCCTTCACCTTCAAGTTCACGGCACGTGACGGCGACGGCGATGCAGTCGGCGGCAACTTCACGGTCAACGTCATCGACGACGCCCCGATTGCCAATGCAGGCGCGACCTCTACGGTGGAAGACGAAGCGGTCAATGGCGGCAACAATGAAAGCGACGGCCTCTCGGTAACCGCCAGCGGGTCACTGAACATCAACTGGGGCGCAGACAGCGGCAATGACGGCAACGGCCAGCCGGGCGACCGCGCGGTTGGCTTCACCAATGCCGACGTCGCCGTTACTGGTGAGGCCGGCGAAACGCTGACGTCGCTCGGCCAGGCTGTGCACACGGTGCTGATCGATGGCGTTC
>NZ_JACHYW010000065.1:0-2008 GCF_014193145.1 Rhizobium sp. BK060 | reverse complement strand
GGTCCCGGTAGGGACGATGGTTACCCATCGCCCCCCGGCCAGATCCGTACGTGCGGCACTACCGCATACGGCTCCTATCGGATGTTGTGACGGTGAACCGAGCATCTGGATGCGGGTGCAACAAACGACATGGCGGCAGGTATTTGCGAAGCAGCCTTTGGAAACGATCCCAAGACAGCCGGTTTCGTTGGCTTCGACGCATCAAAGCGTTTCGCCAAGCTCGACCAACTTCCCAGCGGAACCCTCCCAACCGTCTTAGATTGTCTGGCACCGCATGGTAGTTCAAATACCCCTGTAACACTTGCCGTAGCCATCGACCTACTACTGCGATCGGTTCATGGCGTCTTCGCATTAGCGTTTCCCGAATGGCCATCAGCGTCGTGCGCATGCGCTTCTTGATTGTCAGACGGACAATCTTGAAGCCCCCATCATTGCGCCGCCTGCCACAGCAATGTGTGAATCCCAGAAAGTCGAAGGTCTCTGGCTTGCGGATACCACGCTCCCGGCAGTTTCGCGCAGCATACCGCCCAAAGCGTATTAGCCGCGTCTTTTCCGGGTGTAGTTGCAAGCCAAACTGAGCGAGTCGCTCCCGCAATGCTTGCAGGAAGCGCTGCGCCTCTCCTTCGTACTGGAACCCAATCACGCTGTCGTCGGCATAGCGTACAATGATCACGTCGCCTTTAGCGTTTCGGGTACGCCATTGCTGGACCCATAAATCCAATGCGTAATGCAGATAGATATTCGATAGCACGGGGCTAATTACAGAGCCTTGAGGAGTTCCTCGTGTTGATGCGACGCGGCGGCCATCCTCAATCGTGCCCGCTTTCAACCACTTGTGGATCAGGCGTATCAGCCGGCGGTCACCCACTCGATGTGACAGGAAACGAACCATCCACCCGTGATCGATTTCATCGTAAAACGAGCGAATATCCGCATCCAGTATCCAGTTGATCTTCCGCCTGTCGATCCCAACCCACAAGGCGTCCAGCGCGTCATGCTGGCCCCTTCCTTGCCGGAACCCGTATGAGAAGCCGAGGAAGTCTTGTTCATAGATCGCGCTCAGAACCGTGGACACGGCCATCTGCACGACCTTTTCTTCCAACGCTGCAATGCCGAGTGGACGGAGCCTTCCGTCATTCTTCGGAATGTAGACCCGTCGGGACGGTTGTGCGCGATAAACACCGGTCTGAATTTCCCGATGCAATTCGTGCACCCGCCCTTCGAGTATCTTCTCATAGTCGTACCACGTCACGCCGTCCACACCGCTCGCCGCCTGCTTGCGAAGCGCATGGAAGCTCTCCACCAATAGCGTCGGAGTGATGTGGTGCATCAGCGCCGTGAAACGCATCTTCGGGTTCCGCTTGGCGGCTTCCCGTACACCTTCAATCCCCATCGAAGCGTGTTTTATCCGGCTCTGTGTCCGGCACGCTGGAGTTTCGAAGGCGTTCCCTCCGATTACACCCCTTCCCTCCATTGCCTCCGCAGGATCATCTCCTTTGTTCGGCAACTTCTGCGGTACTATGGGTGTATCCGACTTCTCATCAACGTAGATGACTGGATTGTGGTCAACGACCTTCCCAGTCCCGTCCAGTCCATTTGCACTGGACACTGATGAGATCTCGCTGCTTCCGTATGAAAGACTTCCCGGCATGCACAGGGTCTCCGACCGCGCGGGATCGGGGCATGGCTTGCGATTGACGCCATGCACCGTGTTGCCTTCCGCTTCGCTTAACAGCGTCGGCATCCCGAACTGATCATTTCGCGGCTCTATGGCCGGCCTGCCGGTTTCCCCTGTCAACGCTTCGACGCACACCTCGCGATGTGCCCCGCATGACTCGGGGTCAGAGTGATTCGCCACTTCTTCTCCGTATTGAACTTTCATCAACTATCTTTCATCGGCTTTGCAGCCGCACTAAGCGCGAATTTCGGTGCGCCTTTTGAGGCGCAGCGCTCTGAGGCATGAAGTGTCCACCAAAATAGGTGGACACCAAATCATGGATGAAGATGC
>NZ_JACHYW010000064.1:0-2198 GCF_014193145.1 Rhizobium sp. BK060 | reverse complement strand
AGCTTGTCGCCAGCCGGCACCGCCTCGCCGGCCAGGACCCGCCGCTCGGTCTGGGCGATGATCCGTTCGATCAGCGGCTTATAGTGGCGGACTTGGGCCTGCCAGAGTTCGACCGCCGGGCCCGCCGCCAAGGGCAGCTGCGCCGCCGCCTGTTCGAGATAGTTCAAGGTGGTGCGCGTGATCCTGAGCAGCGCGCGATAGTGCTGAACTCGTTTCGGACGACCGCGGGTAAATTGGATCGCCCGGGATCGCTTCTTCGCCGCGCGGCAGTGATCGTGCCATGGGATGGCACGACCCTGTGCATCGGCCTGCTGCAACAGCCGCACCATCACTCGCACGCAGTCCCACAAAAGACTGCTGTCGCTCGGTTCGTGCATCAGCGCCGAAGTGACGGTGCTGTCGATGCGCACGACCTTGCCGCGTTCCACCTTGTCCTGCCGCGCGCTCGTCAACAGCACGCGATTGATCGCTTCAAAGGTTTCGGCCCGGATCGCGCTGATCGTCTTGTGCAAGACCGACTTCTTCGGGCTGCATCCCCATGGCAGCCGGGCAAAAGCACGGAATGAGGCGGAATCTTCCAGATGAAAGGCCAGCTCCTCATAACTCAACTGACGGTGTTGTTTGAGCAGGGCGCAACGCAGCACGGCCTCCGCCGGCAGGCCCTCGCGACCGGTCTCCTTGACGCCATGGCGGCGCAGGTCCTGCGCTACCAGCCCGAGCAGATCGCGATGCTCATCCAGCCATTGCGACATCGCCTTCAGTTCACGACCAATCTCGTGTTCGGCGAAAAGATCGAATATATTGGATTGGACGGTGCGTTCTTGGCGCATTGTCGGCTCCGGCGGTTGCGGGTTTGTCTTTAGAATCAATGGCTTGATCTAAAGTATACCTGAAACCGCCGGGCTTTGCCCGCGGAAATATCGCGATTCATCCAATAATTTCAGCGGTTTACCGTTTGTGGACGGACACTAGAGCTTCGTACGTTTAATCGAACCCATAGCCTGCGGCCGTGAAATAGTTTCGACATTCTTGGCTATTGAAGAGGTTGCAGATGGATCCGAGCGCATTTGAGAGTGCGTCAAACGTGCGAGCGGCGGCGGCTCTGAGATGCGCCTTAATTTTGGCGAAGGCCATTTCGATCGGGTTCAAATCTGGCGAATAAGACGGCAGAAACAGGAGCCACGCACCAACCTCCTTGAGGCAGGCTTTGGCTTTATCGCTCTTGTGAACGCGAAGATTGTCCAGGATGACGACATTGCCTGGTTCGAGTGTCGGTGCAAGCTGGGTCTCGATGTAGGTGTCGAAGATTTCCCGGTTCATCGGCCTGTCAACAATCCAGGGCGCGGTGAGACCGAAACAGCGCAAGCCTGCAATGAATGTCTGTGTCCCCCAGTGGCCAAAGGGCGCATCCGTGATGAGACGCTCGCCGCGCGGGGAGCGTCCGCGCAGTCTCACCATCTTTGTGTTCACCGAGGTTTCGTCCAAGAAAACAAGTCGATGCGGTTCAAATCGCATCCGGGGTTGGCGTTTCGCAATCCAGACATCACGATCGTTTCGGATATCAGCGCGAGCGCGTTCCGACGCCATTATCTGTTTTTTTATATGTGTATCCCTGCGTTATCAAAAACCGCGACAGGGAAGATGGTGGAATAACCAACCCATGTTCATCGTCAAGGCGACGGGCAAGCTCTGGCATAGTGATATCCGGTTTGCTTTCGACCTGTGCGACCAGGAAATCGCGAAACGCCGACAGTTTCCCTGCACCGGGTGGCCTTCCTTGACGCGCGGGGGTTATCAGCCCGGTCCGCTCCCGGCGTTGCAGCAGTTTGATCGCACTGCTGTCGCTGATTGCGAAATGACGGGCAGCGGCTCGCCGTGATTGGCCGCTAGCGACCATGGAAACAACGCGCTGACGAAGATCAACAGAATGAGATTTACCCATGTGATTCACCTCCAACCGCAGTGAATCACACCCATACCCTCGTGAAAACCCCAATCGATTCTCAATTCAAGTGCGATGCTCTAGCTAAAGACCTGCGCCAGATTCGTCGAGCTGTGCCGCCACCATCAAGGCGTGGATGGGCTCGACCCATTTCCAGATGTGCAGGCTGAAAAACGTCCGAACGGAGATGGCGCTACACGTGCTGGCCTACAACATCAAACGGATGATCAATATGATCGGCGCAAAAGCGCTTTTA
>NZ_JACHYW010000063.1:0-2506 GCF_014193145.1 Rhizobium sp. BK060 | reverse complement strand
GATTGAACTAAGCCGCTAGTCGCGGCAATTGGTGCCCGCTTTGAGAGATGCCTCCTGTCTGAGAGGATTTGGGTGTTGCAAACCCACCCTTCAGACAGGAGATCCAGATGGCCGAGATGAGCCCTCTGCGTCGCCGGATGATCGAGGACATGACGGTCCGCAATCTTTCTCCGGCCACGCAGCAATCCTATCTTTATGCAGTCGCAAAGTTTAGCCGTCATTTCGGCCGATCACCGGATCGGCTCGGCCTAGACGAGGTCCACGCCTTCCAGGTCCACCTTGTGTCTACGGGCATATCCTGGTCCGGATTGAACCAGATCGTCTGCGCACTCCGGTTCCTCTATGGCGTAACGCTCGGCCAGAATACGATCCCGGAGCATATTCCGTATGCGCGCGAGCCTCGCCAGTTGCCGGTTGTTCTTTCGAGCGACGAGGTCGTCGAATTTCTGCAAGCCGTCTCCAGCTTGAAGGCGCGGGTAGCTCTGACAACGGCCTATGCCGCCGGTCTGAGGGTCTCGGAGGTCTGTGGTCTTCGCGCCAACGATATCGACAGTTCAAGGATGGTGATCCACATCACGCGCGGCAAAGGCGGCAAAGCCCGCTACGTCATGCTGTCCCCGGAACTGCTCGGTATCCTGCGCAGCTATTGGCGCTTGGCGCGGCCCAAGGACATTCTGTTTCCTGGGCGCGATCCTGACAAGCCGATCGAGCCGTGGGTGCTGCATTCCGCCTGCCGTTCGGCGGTTGCGGCGGCGGGTCTTTCCAAGCACGTCACCGTCCATACGCTGCGGCATTCCTTTGCCACTCACCTGCTCGAGAACGGGACCGATATCCGCATCATCCAGGTCCTGCTCGGCCACGCCCACCTCTCGACAACAGCGCGCTATACGCAGGTCTCCACCGACACGATCCGGTCGACGGCCAGTCCGCTCGATCGATTACGACTGGAGGTGACGCCGCCGGAATCGTAATCGGTTGCGCCCCACCTTCGAAGTCGCCGACATCTTTCGACGACATGGGAGTTCCTACAGGCGTGATAACGCCGGTCATCTTGGCCGCGGCGAGCGACGCGTCATGGGCGCGATCGAAGCCTGCCGGACGCCCAGGCTCGGCGGTCACGTCGATGCCTGCGACGATTGCGGCAGGACCCGCATCTCCTATAATTCCTGCCGCAATCGCCATTGCCCGAAGTGCCAAGGTGCGGCCCGCAAGGAGTGGGTCGATGCACGCGTCGCCGATCTGTTGCCGGTTTCGTACTTTCATGTGGTCTTCACGCTACCACCTGGCATCGCCGAGATCGCCTTTCACAACAAGGCGGTCGTCTATGCATTGCTGATGCGGATCGCAGCCCAGACGCTGCAGACCGTTGCCGCCGACCCCAAGCGGCTGGGCGCCGAGATCGGCATCGTCGCCGTGCTTCACACCTGGGGTCAGGCCATGACCCATCATCCCCATGTCCATTGCGTCGTGCCCGGCGGCGGTCTCTCGCCGGACAGGTCAAGGTGGGTCGCATGCCGGCCGGGCTTCTTTCTGCCCGTGCGCGTGCTGTCGCGCCTGTTTCGGCGGCTCTTTCTGACGGCTCTTGCTAGAGCCTTCGCTCACGGTGAACTCCGTTTCTCCAACGAACTCACCCATCTCAACGACGACGAGGCGTTCACCCGCCATCTCGCGCGTGCCCGCCGCGTCGAATGGGTCGTCTATTCGAAGCCACCGTTCGGCGGGCCGGACCAGGTGCTCGCCTATCTCGGCCGGTACACCCATCGTGTTGCCATCGCCAACAGCCGCATCGTCGATGTCGATAACGACCATGTTGCCTTCCGATGGAGGGACTACCGTGGCAATGGTCGCGACCGCGAGAAGATCATGCGCCTTGACCCGTGCGAGTTCATCCGCCGCTTTCTTCTTCACGTGCTTCCCGCCGGCTTCCACCGCATGCGTCACTTCGGCTTTCTCGCCAATAGCCAGCGACGGGATCATATCGGTCTCTGCAGGGAGCTCCTTGACCAGCCATCACCAGCAGAGGGGCAGCCGCAGGCCGGCAAGTCACAGCACGGGCAGTCCTATGAATGCCCCGACTGCCGGCGTCCCATGCACAGGACCGGCATCAACGTTGCGCCTGTTTCACCGCCGCGGCCATCATCTTTCCGGTGCGATACATCATGATGTCCAGCAAGCCGAACACTGGCCAATATCCCCACAAAACCAAGCGCCCCGCCGGCGCGCGACACCGCTTGGCCTTGGCCACACCGAAAGGCCGACAGTGTGCATTGAGAGCGCAAAAATCGCCGCCGATCGTTCGGCAAGCTGCCCGCGAAGGTCGTCAGATCAAGCCAAAATTCGCTAATGCGACCGCCGCACATGACGAATTCGCTATCGTCGTCAAACAGCGTGCTCTACTATTCCCATAACAGCGGCAAACAACCCGCGCCTTACTTCAATCCGGCTTATGTGAGGTCGCTCGAGCTCGCCGCGACGACGGATGCGACCTCACATAACCCTCCAGATT
>NZ_JACHYW010000062.1:0-2550 GCF_014193145.1 Rhizobium sp. BK060 | reverse complement strand
TTTGTTCCGAGATTATTGCGCCCCCGGATTCCGGGATGATCTCGCCCCCTTGAGGCTGGGGTCCTGCTGGCTGTGATTGTTGTCAGTCGATCGTCGTTAGGAGTCAAGATTTCCGGCGCTGATTTCGCCGCAGGCTTTCGCCAGATAGGTCGATGCGATGGGCATTATGAACCAGCCTGTCGAGAATGGCATCGGCGTAGGTTGGGTTACCAATGATCTCGTGCCAGGCTGATACGGGAAGCTGGCTGGTAATGATTGTCGAGCGACGTCCGTAACGATCTTCGAGGATCTCCAGGAGGTCGTGGCGCGCCTGCTCATTGAGCGGTTCCAGGCCCCAGTCGTCGAGGATCAAGAGTTGGACGTGGCCGAGGGTGCGTTGCAGCCTTGCATATCGACCGTCACCGTGAGCAAGGGCGAGATTGGCAAACAGCCGTGGCACGCGCTGATAAAGAACGGAACGATCGTCGCGGCAGGCCTTATGCCCGAGTGCACAGGCTAACCAGCTTTTGCCGACGCCGGATGGCCCGCAGATCGCAAGGTTGTCGTGGGCATCGATCCAGTCGCCGCCAATCAGCTTCATGAACAGTGCGCGATCGAGGCCGCGGTCACTGCGGTAATCGACATCTTCCGGTACGGCCTGATGGCGGAGCTTGGCAAACCGCAGACGGGCGGCAAGCTTGCGATCGTGGCGCGAGCTCCATTCTCGCTCGAGCAGAAGCCCGAGCCATTCGGCATGGGAGAGTTGTTCGCTCTCACCGTTGGTCAGCAGTTCGTTGAACGCTTTGGCCATGCCGGTCAGGCCCATGGCGTTCAATTTATCAAGCGTGGGATGTGCAAGCATATGTCGTCTCCTCAGTGGTAATAGCGGGGACCGCGGATGTTGGAGTGGTTGATCGGCTCGGGTGATGATGCGCCTGATGACGCCGACGGTCGGTCGAGGTGATTGTCGAGAATGGAGCGCACCGAGCCATAGGTTCGCGCACCGATTTCCAATGCCCGCCCGCAGGCCGCGTTGACCCGCTCTCGCTCAAACGCTTTAACGAGGCGGATAATGCCCAGGCAGGCTCTGTAGCCCTGCTCCGGATGCGGCCGATCGGCGAGAATACGCTCGCAGAGCAATGCAACGTCCGATCCGATTGCCGATGCTTCGCGGCTGATGCGCTCGATTGTCCAATCGGCAAAGCGGCGATGGGATGATGGCATGTGCTCGGGCGTTGTCGTGTGCTTGCCATTGCCGCTCGAGCGTCGGTGGGCGGCAATGCGCTCACCTTTGTGGAAGATCTCGATGGTATTGGCGGTGATGCGCGCCTCGACCTGCGCACGGGCAAACCGGTAGGGCACGGAGTAATAGTGCTTGTCGATATCAACATGATAATCGAGGCCAGCCCGCCGTATCTTCCATTCGGCAAAGACGTATCGTTCGACAGGAAGCGGACGCAGGGCGGGATAATCCAGCTCTTCGAACAATTGACGCCGGGTGCGGCCGACGCGACGCAGAACACGCGTGTCGTTGAGATCGACGAGCAATTCGACAATCGCCGCATTCACATCGGCAAGGCTGTAAAAGACGCGGTGGCGTAGCCGGCCAAGAAGCCAGCGCTCGACAATACGAACCGCGGCTTCGACCTTTGCCTTGTCCCGCGGCCGGCGCGGTCGCGTCGGAAGAACAGCGCTTCCGTAGTGAGCCGCCATCCCGGCATAGGTGCGATTGACCTGCGGATCAAAATGGCAGGCCTTGATAACGGCAACTTTGGCATTGTCCGGGACAAGCAACGCCGGCGCACCACCGAAGGCCTCAAGCGCAAGCAGGTGGCATTCGATCCAATCAGGAAGCGTCTCGCTCCAGCGGGCATGTGCGAATGAAAGGCTCGATGCCCCGAGCACTGCGACGAACAGATGCGCTTGCCGCGTCTTTCCCGACAATCTGTCGACGACCACCGTGACCGTGTCGCCGGCATAGTCGACGAACAGCTTTTCGCCAGCCGCATGGTCCTGGCGCATCGTCACCGGCAGCTTCAGTGCCCAAGCGCGATACAAATCGCAGTAGCGGCTGTAGCGATAACCATCGGGATGAAGGCCGATATACTCGTCCCAGAGGATCTGCAGCGTGACATGCTTGCGTTTCAGCTCGCGATGAACATGAGCCCAATCCGGTTCAACGCTGCGACGGTGACCGGTCTTCGTGCCGGCAGCTCTATACAGAGCCGCTTCCAAAATCGCATCGCTGACATCGTCGCCCAACGGCCAGGAAAGCCCGGCAATCTCCACACGGCGCAGCGTCTCACGCACCGTCGAGGGGGCCGCACCAACGCGCGCCGCAATCGACTTGTGGCCAAGACCTTCCTCAAATCTGTATCTCAGAATCTCGCGGACACGCCGCATCTTTAGTCTCTCCGCTGGCATCGCGTTCCTTCCTCTCAGGCAACTGAAAGGACGAACGTCTCACCAGCAGGACACCCCGACAAACAGCCCAATCAGGGGGCGGCATCATCTCGGAACAAGGGGGCGGTTAATTCTCGGAATTGGGGGGCGGCATCATTTCGGAATGCG
>NZ_JACHYW010000061.1:0-2815 GCF_014193145.1 Rhizobium sp. BK060 | reverse complement strand
GTAACCGACCGATTGTTACCGCGGAGATTTCGCTTTGAAGCGGGCGACCAGCTCCTCGTCGTCGACAAAGCAGTCGAGGAAGTCGTTCCATTCGTCGGGTGAACGGCGAGCATAGGAGAGCATCTGTTCTAGTTCCTCCATGCCGTCGTCTGTCAGCGCGGTGACGGATTCGTCCTCCCCGTTATAGACGCTGATGATGCTGCCGTAGGTCAGATTATCATCGTTGGAGATGATTGCCCGGAGAAGCTCCGGATCCTCGCCAAGAATTTCAGCGACATATTTGAGCGTGCGGACATAGGTGATTGTTGCCATTAGGCTGCCTCGGCGCAGATGCTGGTGACAGGTGACCAATGCCAAGGAAGCAGTTCGTCGAGGCGATTGATCTTGTGGTCGTGGATGCGGTCGAGCAGATCGGCGAGATAGGCCTGCGGATCGAGGCCATTCATCTTTGCCGTCTCGATGATCGTCATGGCACGCGCCAGGGTCTCCGCGCCGGTGTCGGCGCCGGCGAATAACCAATTGCGTCTTCCAACTCCTATCGGACGCAGGGCGCGCTCGGCGGCATTGTTGTCGATGGCGACACGACCGTCGTCCAGGAACAGGCAGAGCGAGGACCACCGGCTCAGGCCATACCGGAGAGCGGTCGCCAAATCGCTCTTGCCCGGAATGCGGGTCAGTTGCGCTTCGGCCCAGACGCGGAGTGCTTCGACCTTTGCTTTGCTGTGCTTCTGACGTGCGGCAAGGCGGATATCGGCAGGTTGAGCGGCAATGTCCCGTTCGATGTCGTAAAGCGCGCCGATACGGTCGAGAGCCTCGCGTGCGATCTCGGATTTGTTCGATGTCCAGATATCATGGAAGTCGCGGCGCCAATGCGCCCAACAGGCTGCCTCTCGGAAGCGCGACGTCCCCTCCGCGCCCGGTTCATAAAGCTTCCCGTAGCCTTTGTAGCCGTCGGCTTGAAGGATGCCGCTTGCCTGCCGGAGATGACGATGGACGTGTTCTTGCTTCCAGTCCGGGGCGAAGTAGTAGACCGCCCCAGGCGGGGCAGCACCCGCCCATGGCCGTTGATCTCGGACATATGTCCAGATCCTGCCTTTCTTCACGCCTTTGCCCAATCCCTTGTCTCGTAGCGAACGATCCAGCACCCGGATCGGGGTGTCGTCGGCATGGAGGAGGTCACTGCCCATGATCGCCGCTTCGATCCGCTCGATCAAAGGCTGAAGCACCTGCATGGCGCGACCGCACCAATCGACCAGTGTGCTATCGGGGATATCGACGCCCATGCGGGCGAAGATCTCGTTCAGACGATAGAGTGGCAGATGGTCGTCGAACTTCGAGACCAGGATATAGGCCAGAAGACCCGGCCCCGCCATGCTGCCCGGTATCGGACGGCTGGGAGCCGGCAACTGCACCATCTTCTCGCAGCAGCGGCAGGATTTCTTCAATCGAGCGACCTCGATGACCTTCATTTGCGCAGCGATCATGTCGAGGATTTCACTCGCGTCCTCGCCAACAAGGCGCAGTTCACCACCGCAATCGGGGCAGCAGGTACCAGGATCGAGTTCTTTGCGCTCGCGAGCTGCCTTTTCCGACACCCGCGGACGGCGGCGCATTATTCTTTCGGGAGTGTTTGCCACCGGTGCGACGGGCGTGGGCTCATCGACCTCATCAAGCGGCTTGGTGCCGCTTTCGGCCGCGGCGATGAGAAGATCCTCCAGCGCCAATTCCAGCTGCTGGATTTCCCGCTCGATCTTTTCCGAGGACTTGCCGAAGACCTGTTTCTTCAGCTTGGCGATGCGCAGCCGTAACGTCTGGATCAACTGGTCGTGCGCCTGCAACGTCGCCGACATCTTCGCATTTTCCGCCTGCAGGGCGGCGATCATTGCCTTCAGGAAGGCCGGATCATCGGGAAGATTTTGGCTCGCGTTCGACATGAACCTGACTAGCATAAGCCAGGAGGAATATCCATAAAAACAAGCAGATTCAGAGGGATAAAATCAACCGACACGCGCCGGCGGGGCGCCCCAGTTGGGACGTCGCCAATCAATCCCTTCCCACAACATCGCCAGTTGCGCCGTTGTCAGTCGGGCCGTTCCATCTGCTGCTGAAGGCCAGGGAAAACGCCCCCTCTGCAAAATTTTGTAATACAGACAGAAGCCCTGGCCATCAAAATACAGAAGTTTCAAACGGTCGCCACGCCTTCCTCGAAAGGCGAAGACTGCGCCGCCCGTCGGCTTCTGGCGCAATACATCCTGCGCAAGCGCAGCCAGGCCCTCAACTCCTTTGCGCATGTCCGTGATCCCGCAGGCAAGATACACTCGAACACCGGTTCCTGGTCCAATCATGCCGCTTCAACCGCCCGGATGAGCCGCGTCAGGACGGTGGCATCGACGCCGCTATCGAAGCGAAGGCTACGCCCATAGTTCAGACGCAACTCGATCAGTGCGGGCTCGCGCGCAACCTCCTCACGCCCGAGCGGGGCGTCGTCCATGGCGGACGTATCTACGGGCAGGAAGACCGTATCGGCCGTGGGCGGCAACAAACCCTTCTTCTTCAGCTCATGCCGCCAGGCGTAAATCTGCTGCCGGGTCACATCGTGCCGATGGGCAACTTCAGTAACCGTCGCACCGTCGAGCCCCACCGACATGACAACGTCGAGCTTCTTCTCGTCACCCCAACGCCGACGACGTTCCTGACCAAGAATTTCGACACGCATCCCATACCTCGCCTAAGATACGTCGCTAACGACGTCGTTAAGGACGTGTCTTAGGCCATCAAGGCGCTATTCGGCAGGCGGTGCCAATCGGGTGCTTAC
>NZ_JACHYW010000060.1:0-2890 GCF_014193145.1 Rhizobium sp. BK060 | reverse complement strand
TCGTGCTGATGCTGAAGGGCGACTACAACCTGACGGCCAGCGACTTCAACGGCGTCTCCTGAGGGGACGAGCGCGCCGCCCCGACCGGGTGATCCCGGTCGGGGACTTATCTGTTCAATGCGCCGGGTCCAGGCGACTGCGGCAGGGGGCTTTTGCAACATCATCCCTGGGCGCTCGGGCAATCGCGATGCCGTCGCACGATAGATGGGGCGGCGAATTGACAGGTATCCAATTCAAAATGGCGCTGATCGCGATGCTTGGACCTATGCTGGTGCCGCAAGCCATTGCCTCGATCATCACCAGTCCGAACGGCTCCGGCCAATCGATCGGAAAAAGCAAGGCTCCAGCATTTCCAAGGAACGCTGCTTTCTGATGCTCATTGATCTCGCCGAGGAACTCGACATTGGAATGACGTTTCACCATCGGCTCGACGACCGTTTCCCAGTAGGCCCGGTCGGCATTGTCGATCTTGGCGGCGATCTTCAGCTGCATGCCGACTTTTGCCGCGATCTCCATGGCGCGATCGGGTCGCTTTTCTGGCGAAATGCGGCCGAGAAACGCGAGGTAGTTGCCCTTTGGTTTTTCCGTGAAGGGCAGCAGATCGGCGGGTAGACCGTGGTAAACCGTCCCCGGGGCGTATAGAACGCGGCATCCGGTCCCGCCCCGGATCGTGCCCGCCAAGGTCGTGCGCACCGCGCTTCAGGATGCAGCCTCCGTCGCCGGCCTGCTGGTGACGACGGAGGCTATGATCGGCGAAAAACCGAAGAAGGAAGCCGCTCCGACGATCTCCGCCGGCCATACCGCTCGCGATTGACGCCGCTCTGGGCCGCCGTGAAGGCTTCAAGGTATTCGGTACCGACTACGAGACCGCGACGGCACCTGCGTCCGCGACTACATCCACGTGCTCGACCTTGCCGATGCGCATGTCCGCGCCGTGGAGCATCTGATGCGGGGTGGGGAGTCGGTCGCGCTCAATCTCGGCACCGGCACGGGAACAACGGTGAAGGAGTTGCTCGGCGCCATCGAACGCGTGTCCGAGCGGCCGTTTCCTGTGGAGTATGTCGGTCGCCGCGAGGGCGACTCGCACACGCTGGTTGCCAACAATGACAAGGCGCGGGAGATTCTCGGCTGGACACCACAATATGATTTGTCTCAAATCATCCGCTCGGCGTGGAACTGGCACGCGAAATCAAACCAGCACTGAAATTGTTACAAATGCCGTTGACCCGGATCTGGCGAGCAACAGGTCTTCATGCCCCCTTCGACAATACTGAAAGCTTTCGCCGAAACGGCACATCAAATACGAGATACACAATAGCCGACAGTCCGACGATAAAAACGGTTCCTACGACGATGACGGTGACCTGTCCCACCCAGGACAAATGAAGCTCAGTTGCGACAAAAGAGATTGCGCGAACCAGCGGATAGTGAACGGCGTAAACGGGATACGATAGATTGCCACACCACATTGCCACGCGCCGGGTCGCGGGGCCAAGCTTTGCACTAAGGCTGAAAAACACGACAGCCGGCATTATCACAGCAATACAAATTGCATCGAGCTCGGCCTTTGGAAGTCCTAGATCGGGAAGGAGCAAAATGGTGATCAAAACGACTGTCGCCAACGCAAAGCACTTGCTGGGTGCAAAATCGCGGTGTTTGTAAATCAGCAGGCCGATCGAAAATGACCAGATTACTCGCGGAAAGCCGTACCAGAATTCGCTCGGACGAAAACCAAAGTTGGCGTTGCCGGTCCTCACAATGGCTAACAGGAGCACAATCCCGCTGGCAGCGAGGACAAGCCACATCGCTGCTTGACCTATTCGTGCGCGTGCCCACATGGCGAATGCGATATTCACAAAAATCTCGAAGAATAGCGACCAGGTCGGGGTGTTTAGCGGGAAGACGGTTTGTTCCAAGGTTACAGTGTGCAGCATAGAGGTCTGCAATAAGGGAATCGCAGTGATGCCAAAGACGAATGCGATCGCGATATCAGTTAAATGTTGAAGCTCGTCACTGATCTCAGGCCTACCAAGCTCGATGAACGCAGCAATTGACGTGCCCACAAAAATCAGCGGGAGAAGCCTGATTAATCGCTTTCCGGTAAAGCCGCCCACAGGGAGGTTTCCGCTCTCCAGTGGCTTCCAATATGCACCGGCAATCACGAATCCGCTCAGAACGAAAAAGAAATCAACGGCAAGATAAGCATTTGGGGCAACATACGGCAGCTCGAGGCGCGTCACGAAGTGTTTGAGAACAACAACCAATGCCGCAACGCCGCGCAAAAGGTCCAGCCCAGCGTAGCGGTGGCTTTTCGATTCACCAGTTTCAATTGGCGCCAACAAATCTCGGGTTCTTGCAAAGTAACGGAGCCAGTGCATTGGGTCGTGCCTCTTCCGTTCTAATAGGAAAAACTAACTGTGCTCGATCGTTTGGGGACGCACGCCTTCATTCATCGACGCGACCGATTTTGAGGCGTCGAGGAAAGACCAAAGCCTGTGGTAGTGGTTGTCGGCTCAACTCGCATGGTGCCTCCAGGTCAAAGAAGCGCCTTTCTCGCTCAAGCTGAACAAGAAAGCGCGGGAGCTTCGAGCCACGATCAGACGTGGTGGACGTTGGGCCCATGTCTTCAAGTAAGTCCATTTGCTTGCCGTTGCCTCCGTCTCGTATAGAAAATCACCGTCTGGCCTGATCAGCTGCGGCCGAACTCGTCGACGATGCGGATGATATCGTCCTCTCCGAGATAGGATCCGGTTTGGACTTCGATCAGCTCGAGCATGATCTTGCCGGGATTGGCGAGGCGATGGACTTCACCAAGCGGAATGTAGACGGATTCGTTTTCCCTGAGCATCTGCACGTTCTCGCCGATGGTCACCTCGGCCGTACCTTTGAC
>NZ_JACHYW010000059.1:0-3148 GCF_014193145.1 Rhizobium sp. BK060 | reverse complement strand
TAACGACGCGCTACGTCGAGTGGCTCGGCAACGCCGTCCAAGGTGACTTCGGCACGTCCTGGGCCAGCAAGAATTCGGTGAGCGAGCAGATCGGCAAGCGCCTCGGCAATTCGCTCTTCCTGGCGGGGTTCGCAGCGGTCATTTCCGTGCCGCTCGCCGTTGGCCTCGGCATGCTGTCGGTGCACTTTCGCAATCGCCTGCCGGATAAGATCATCAACGTGATCTCGCTTGCGGCGATCTCGCTGCCGGAATTCTTCATCGGCTACCTGCTGATCCTCTTCTTCGCCGTGAAGTTCGGCATCGCCACCTTTCCGGCCACCGTCTACGACAGCATGGGCTTCGTCGAGCGATTGAAGGCGATTGCGCTGCCGACGGCGACCCTGGTGCTCGTCGTTCTCGCGCACATGATGCGCATGACGCGGGCGGCGATCCTCTCCGTCATGTCGTCGGCCTATATGGAGACGGCGGAGCTGAAAGGCCTCGGCGCCTTCCGCTCGATCGTCAAGCACGCCGCTCCCAATGCGCTCGCGCCGATCATCAATGTCGTCGCATTGAACCTTGCCTATCTCGTGGTCGGCGTCGTCGTTGTCGAAGTCGTCTTCGTCTATCCCGGCATGGGGCAATACATGGTCGATGCGGTCACCGTGCGCGACATGCCCGTCGTGCAGGCCTGCGGCCTGATCTTTGCGGCTGTCTACATCTTCCTCAACATGACGGCCGATATCCTCGCGATCATCGCCAACCCCCGACTGAGGCATCCGCGATGAGATTGCGAGACATCCCCATCACCGCCTGGATCGGCATCAGCGGTATCGCGATCGCCTTCATCTTTGCGGCTTTCGCGCCCTGGATCGCCCCCTATGGCGAGACCCAGGTCGTCGGCGACGTCTGGCAGCTGCCCGATGATCAATATGTCTTCGGCCTCGACAATCTCGGCCGCGACATCCTTTCGCGCCTCATTTACGGCGCGCGCACGACGCTGCTCGTCTCGTCGGCCGCCACCATCATCTCCTTTTCGCTCGGCGTCATCTTGAGCTTCACCGCCGCCGTTTCGCGCGGCCTTATCGATACGATCTTTTCGCGCTTCAACGATCTGATGATGTCGATCCCAACGCTGATCTTCGCGCTCGTGGTTCTGGCCGTCCTGCCGCAGAACATCATCGTCCTGATCCTCGTCATGGCGATCCTCGATTCCACCCGCGTCTACCGTCTCGGCCGTGCCGTGGCGCTCGACGTCGCGGTGATGGAATTCGTCGAGGCGGCCAAACTGCGCGGTGAAGGCAAGCTCTGGATCATCTTCCGCGAAATCCTGCCGAACACCCTGTCGCCGCTGCTTGCCGAGTTCGGCCTGCGCTTCGCCTTCTCGATCCTGTTCCTGTCAACACTTTCCTTCCTCGGCCTCGGCATTCAGCCGCCTGCGGCCGATTGGGGCGGCATGGTCAAGGACAACAAGGACGGTATTATCTTCGGCATTTCTGCAGCGCTTGTGCCAGGCACGGCGATCGCCGTGCTGGCTGTCTGCGTCAACCTCGTTGTCGACTGGCTCCTGAAACGCACATCCAGCCTCAAGGGAGGGCGCGGCGATGCCTGAGCTTCTTTCCGTCCGCAATCTGAAGATCGAAGCGACCAGCTACCCGCCGGGCGAACCGCCAAGGCGGGTGACGATCGTCGACGACGTTTCCTTCGATCTCCTAAAGGGCAAGGTCCTCGGCCTGATCGGGGAATCGGGCGCCGGCAAGTCGACGATCGGTCTCTCCGCCCTCGCCTATGGCCGGGGCGGCGCAGAAATCACCGGCGGCGAGGTGCGGCTCGACGGCACCGATATCCTGGCGCTCGGCAAGAACGGCATCCGAAAAATTCGCGGCGCGCGAGTCTGCTACGTCGCGCAATCAGCGGCTGCCGCCTTCAATCCGGCCCACAGGCTCGGCGATCAGGTGATTGAAGCTTCGATCAAGCATGGTCTGATGACCAGGCAGGAGGCGCGCAAGCGTGCGCTTTATCTGTTCCGCGTCTTGGGTCTGCCCAATCCGGAGACCTTCGGCGATCGCTTTGCCCACCAAGTCTCCGGCGGCCAGCTGCAGCGCGCGATGACGGCGATGGCGCTCTGCTCCAACCCCGAACTCATTGTCTTCGACGAGCCGACCACGGCTCTTGACGTCACCACGCAGATCGACGTTTTGGCGGCGATCAAGCACGCCATCGAGGAAACGCACACCGCCGCCCTCTATATCACCCACGATCTTGCGGTCGTCGCCCAGATCTCGGACGACATCATGGTCCTGCGCCATGGCAAGCAGGTGGAGTATGGCAGCGTCCAGCAGATCATTGAGACGCCGCAGCAAGACTATACCCGTGCCCTCGTCAACGTCAGGCAAGCCTACCGTGAGGAAGCCGCCGATCAGTCCATCGGGCTTCTCAAGGTGGAGAATGTGAGCGCCGAATATTCCAACGGCTTCAAGGTGCTCCACGATGTTTCTCTGCATGTGCCGAAAGGGCAGACGCTTGCCGTCGTCGGCGAATCCGGTTCGGGCAAATCGACCCTGGCGCGCGTCATTACCGGCCTCCTGCCCCCGAGCAGCGGACGTATCGTCTTTGATGGAAAGCCGCTTGCGCTCCGCCTCAAGAGCCGGCCGAACGACGACTTGAGGCGCATACAGCTGATCTACCAGATGGCGGATACGGCGATGAACCCGCGCCAGACGGTCCGCGACATCATCGGCCGCCCGCTGACCTTCTACTATGGTCTGAGAGGGGGCGAAAAGACCGCCCGGGTAAACGAACTGCTCGACCAGATCGAAATGGGCAAGGGTTTCATCGACCGTTACCCGGCCGAGCTGTCAGGCGGCCAGAAACAGCGCGTAGCGATCGCAAGAGCACTTGCCGCCAGGCCCGAACTCATCCTTTGCGACGAGCCGACCTCGGCGCTCGATCCTCTGGTGGCCGAGGGCATCCTCAAGCTGCTCTTGCGCCTGCAGGAAGAAGAGCAGCTCTCCTATGTCTTCATCACCCACGACATCGCGATCGTCCGGGCGATCGCCGACAGCGTGGCGGTGATGCATCGCGGCAAGCTGGTGCGGTTCGGCCCGAAATCGACGGCGCTGTCGCCGCCCTTTGACGACTACACGGATCTGCTCTTGAAATCCGTGCC
>NZ_JACHYW010000058.1:0-3148 GCF_014193145.1 Rhizobium sp. BK060 | reverse complement strand
GTGAGCGCGACGAACAGCCCACCTTTTCTTTTGTGATGGGGGCCGTGAGATAAGCTCCTTCATCGATAGGAGCGGAACGGAATGGTTGGAGATCGCGCTGATGCCATGCTTGAAGTTATGGATGAAGGCATGCATGAAGCCAGGCATGAGGGAAAGTATCGTCGGATCGAGGTGATCACCGGTCGGCGCCAGCGGCGGAATTGGACTGATGAGGAGAAGGCGCGGATCCTTGCGGAAAGCGCAGAACCTGACGTGAACATCTCGGCCGTTGCCCGGCGCTGGGGCGTCAATCGCGGCTTGCTGAATGCCTGGCGTCGCGAAGCCGGACTGACTTCTCAACGATCCGCGAAGACCTGCGCGCAGCAGGCGATGTTCGTGCCGGTGACGGTGGTCGGCGATCGAACCTCACGCCAGCACTCGCCGTCGGATGTCGCGCCCGTTGCCGCAGGTCGGATTGAGATCGAGATTGCCGGAGCCCGCATGACGGTGATCGGCTCGGTAGCGCCCGAGTTGGCGCAGGCGATGGTGGCGGCAATGCGAGGACGCCGGTGATCGGAGTTTCGCCAAATGGCGTGAAGATCATGATTGCGACGCAACCTGTCGACTTCCGGCGCGGGATGAATGGGCTTGTGGCCTTGGTGGCGTCAGCGCTTGCGGCCGATCCCTATTGTGGGGACGTGTTTGTATTCCGCGCCAAGCGTCTCGATCGACTTCGCTGCATTTACTGGGACGGATCAGGCATGATCCTGGCAACGAAGTGGTTGGAAAGCGGAAAGTTCGTTTGGCCGCCGATCCGCGATGGCGCGATGCAGATGAGTAGCCAGGAGTTCTCGCTTTTGCTTGATGGTATTGACTGGACGCGCGTCAAACGAAACGCGGTGAGGAGGCCCTCAAAAGCAGGCTGATCATATTGGTTTTGCTTGAAGATTCAGACTCATATGATAGGGTCAGTCATGCCGCTTCGACCCGATCCCTTGCCCCAGGATGCTGCGCAATTGACCCGGATCATTCTCTCGCTTGACGAGGAGAATGCCGATCTCAAAGCGCGCGTTGCCTTCCTGGAGCAGCAGCTCTTTGGGGCGAAGTCGGAGAAAATGACGACGATCGACCCGACGCAGGCGACGCTCGACCTTGGTGATCTCAGCGACATTCCCGTTGCTGCCAATGACGATGTTGCGCCCGTCACCGAGGGGACACCGCAGGTTCGACCTGCGCCATCGCGCAATATCGGCCGTTTGCCCAAGCACCTTCCTCGGTATGAAGAGGTTATCGAGCCGGAGAGCAAGACTTGCCCGTGCTGCTCGTTCGAGCTTCATTGCATTGGCAATGATGTCAGTGAAGCGCTCGACATCGTGCCGGCGGTCGTCCGGGTGAAGCGGACGGTCCGGCCGCGCTATGCATGCCGGGCCTGCGAAAGCGTTGTTGTGCAAGCGCCCGCGCCGGCACGCGTGATGGACGGCGGCATGGTGACCACGGCGTTTGCAGCCCATGTTGCCGTTTCGAAGTTCGCCTGGCATTTGCCGCTGCATCGTCAGGCGCAGATGCTGGCCTCCTGCGGCGTGATCATCGATCGCGGCACGCTCGGGGCCTGGGTGACGCGGATCGCCTGGTGGCTTGAGCTCCTCTACGATGCTCTAACCGCCTTCATCCGCTCCCAGCCAAGGGTGTTCTGTGACGAGACGCCGCTTCCGCGGCTCGATCCGGGACGTAAGCGAACCAAGGTCTGCCAACTCTGGGCGCAAGCCGTCGACGACCGGCCATGGAATGGTCCGGCGCCGCCAGCGGTGGCCTATACTTTTGCGGAAAGCCGCAGCGCTCGCGAGGTCGAGGGGCAGTTGTCGTCCTTTGGCGGCGTGCTTCAAGTGGATGGGTATCAAGCCTATAAAACGTTGGCCAAGCGCCGGGGGAAGAGCAATGTCGCGCCCATGCGGCTGGCGTTCTGCCTTGCCCATGCGCGGCGCAAGTTCGTCGATGTCGTCAAGCTGACCGGCTCTTCGGAGGCGCTGTCGATCCTGGCCAGGATTGCCGAGATCTATCGCATCGAGGCGAAACTGCGCGGCGAGAATGACGATACCCGGCTGAGGGTGCGGCGCCGCGAGGCAGCGCCCATCATGAGAGAACTGAAGGCCCAGATCACCGAACTGCGCGAAGAGGTGTCGTCAAAGTCGGCGCTTGGCAAGGCCGTCACCTACACGCTCAACCACTGGAGCGGACTGGCAGCCTTCCTGGAGGATGGCCGGATCGAAGTGGACTCCAATGTGGTCGAGCGGTCGATGAAATCGGTGGCTCTGACGAGAAAGAATTCGTTGTTCGTGGGCAGTGCCGGCGGTGGCAAGACTTTCGCGGTCCTCGCATCGCTCGTCAACACCTGCAAACTGAATGGTGTGGACCCCGAGGTCTGGCTTGCCGATGTGCTGGAACGCATCATCGCGGGCAAAGTGAAAGCCAACGATCTGGAAAGTCTCTTGCCGTGGAACTGGAAAGCTGAGCGCGAGATGATGACAGAGCAGGAGCGACGGGCGGCATGACACCGAACATCCAGGGGACGACGGCACGACCGAAGCTCGATGACGAGGCGTTCGAAGCCTTTATTAGGGGACGTCGTCCGGCATCGCCAATCTGGTCCATGAGCGGTCTCGATGGCTATCTTACGGCTCTCATCATCGGCCCGAAGTTCATCGACCCACGAAAATGGATCCCGGAATTGACCGGTCCGGATGCCCTAAACCTGCCGATGGAAACAACCGAACATCGGGCCGTGCAAACGATCGTTGCAGAGTACAACCGTATCTCGGCAAGCCTCTCCGAAACACCAAAAGACCACCGGCCCAGGTTCACCAGGATCGATGATCAGACCTCTGATCCATTCGATTGGGACATCTGCTTTTTGCTGGGAACAGGATACGCGCCGAGGCTTTGGCAGCCGGTCCTTCGAGGTCATGCCGTCACGGGCGATATCATCGCGCCCATCCGCAAGCTCGGCGAGGTGAAACGGAAAGCGACCCGCCAGGATGCTGCTGCCGTCGCCGAAGCGCTCGTCAATATCCGAACCTACTTTATGCCGAAGAGGGCAAAGCAGAAGTTCTGAAAGAAAGTGCTATTGCGATCCCGTCAACGCCGAAAGCCGTGGGCTGTTCGTCGCGCTCAC
>NZ_JACHYW010000057.1:3083-4305 GCF_014193145.1 Rhizobium sp. BK060 | reverse complement strand
GGGGACTTATCTGTTCAATGCGCCGGGTCCAGGCGACGGGTGATGTCCTGGGTTCGATGCGCCGATGTGGGGACGTGCGATGACCAAGAAGAAGAGCGAGCCGCAGTACAAGATCACGGGATTGCGCGGCATCCTTGTCTATCTGTTCGGGCTGTCGGGGATCATCAACATCCTGGCGCTGACGGGCGCCTTCTACATGCTGCAGATCTACGACCGGGCGCTGACCAGCGGCTCGATCTCGACGCTGGTGGCGCTGTCGATCCTGGCGATCAGCCTCTATTTGTTCCAGGGGATGTTCGACATCATCCGCTCGCAGATCCTGATCCGGCTCGGCGCGCGGCTGGATGCGGAGTTGGCGCCGATCGCCCACAAGGTGGTGATCGAGATGCCGCGCTACGGCTACTCGACCTCGGAGGCGATGGAGCGCGGCCGCGACGTCGACACGCTGCGCGGCTTCCTGTCGAGCCAGGGTCCGGTGGCGCTGTTCGACCTGCCATGGATGCCGATCTACCTGGTGTTCGTCTGGCTGCTGCATCCGATGCTGGGGCTTTTGACGGTCGGGGGCGCGGTGGTGCTGACGCTGCTGACTGTTATCGCCGAGGTGCTGACCAGGCGGCATTCGCAGTCGATGATCAAGGCCTCGGTGGCACGCAATTCGGTGGCCGATTCGAATGCCCGCAACAGCGACATCATGCATGCGATGGGGATCACCGGGCGGGCCGTCGATCGCTTCGAGAAGGCCAACCGTCGCCACCTCGACTGTCAGACGAAGACGTCCGATGTCGGCGGCACGCTGTCGGGCCTGTCGAAGGTGCTGCGCATGATGCTGCAGTCGGCGATCCTCGGGCTGGGGGCGTATCTGGCGATCCGCGGCGAGCTGTCGTCGGGCTCGATCATCGCCTCGTCGATCGTCACGGCGCGCGCGCTGGCGCCGGTCGATCTGGCGATCGCCCAGTGGAAGGGCGTGGTCGGCGCCAGGCGCAGCCATCAGCGGCTGAACGAGACGCTGGCGGTGCTGAACGACAAGAGCGACTATGTCGAGCTGCCGGCGCCGCATGAGAGCCTGACGGTCGACACCATCACGACGGTGGCGCCGACGACCGGGGCGGTGCTGTTGAGCGAAGTGAGCTTCACGCTGAAGGCCGGCCAGGCGCTCGGGCTGATCGGCCCGTCGGGGGGTGGCAAGACGACGCTGGCGCGCTCGATCCTCGGCATCTGGCCG
>NZ_JACHYW010000057.1:0-2985 GCF_014193145.1 Rhizobium sp. BK060 | reverse complement strand
AACGATCGCCGAGAACATCTCGCGCTTTGCCGAGGTGCCGGATGCGCGCAAGATCATCCGTGCGGCCAAGGCCGCCGACATCCACGAGCTGATCGTGCACCTGCGCGACGGCTACCAGACCGAGCTCGGGCCGCATGGCACGGCGCTGTCGGCCGGCCAGCGCCAGCGCATCGGGCTGGCGCGGGCGCTTTATGGCGATCCCTTCCTGGTGGTGCTCGACGAGCCGAACTCCAACCTCGACGCCGAAGGCGAGGAGGCGCTGACCAAGGCGATCGCCAAGGTGCGCGAGCGCGGCGGCATCGTCGTCATCGTCGCCCATCGCCCGAGCGCGCTCTCGGCCGTCGACATGGTCGGGCTGGTGCAGAACGGCCGGCTTTCCGCCTTCGGGCCGAAGGACGAGATCATCCAGCCCACCACCAAGGTGCGCCCGCTGGTCGTCGGCAAGACGCCGCCGGCTGCCGGTCGCGACCGGATTGCGAACGCCGCCGAATAGCGGCCCGGCAAGGGACAAGAGCAAGGATAGGAGAGCGTCATGGAGGAAAGACTGATCCTCGGACTGCCGGACGACGGCCAGGCGGCCGTTGCGCCGGCCAACCGGTTCCGGCTTGCCGCCGACCAGGGCGTCGACCGTCGGCTCTACTCGCTGCCTTTGCTGTTCGGGGTGCTCGGCGCCGTGCTCGGCAGCGGCAAGGACAAGCCCGAGCCGCCGCACGACCAGAAGGCTGCCGGCCCGGAGCCGTCCGAGCCGGCGCCCGGTCCCGTCGCCACCAATCTGGCGGCGATCGATGATGTCGCCGCCTTCCTGCGCGACATGACCGACGAGCTGATGGCCAGCACCTCCGGCGTGGTGCGCAAGCGCCATGTCGCCTCGGTGCGGCTGAGCTTCGAGGACCTGCCGCTGCCGCGCAATCCCAACCTTGCCGACACGGTGATGCGGGCCTTCAACGCCAACGACAATGAAGGCCGCATCGGCATCGATGGCGAGAGCTTCCACTTTCCCGAGACGGGCCGGGCGCGCGATGGCGGCGGCGGTGGCCGCGGGCATGATCGTGGTGGCGGCGGCGGCGGCCGCTTTGACGGTCGCGGTGGTGGTCATGATGGGACGCCGGGCGGTCATGGTGGCGGTGACGACGACGATGACGAGACGCGCGCCAACCGGCTGCCGGTGTCGCTCGGCCGCAACGTGCTGGCCAACGGCATGGTCAACCTGTCGATGCTGATCTTCCTCGACGATCTGCTGGCCAAGACCTACGATCCGGACGGCGATCCGCTCAGCGTGCGCAACCTGACGGCCTCGAGCGGGGCGATCACCGCCTATGGCGACGGCGTCTGGCTCTATACGCCGACCCGCGGCGTCAGCGGCCCGGTGACCTTCAGCTACCAGGTGAGCGACGGCAAGGGCAGCATCGTCACGCAGTCGAGCCTGTCGCTCCTGAAGGCGCCGCCGCACGAGATTGCCGGTACGGACGGCGACGACCGGATGCTCGGCACGCCCGACGACGACATCGTCTCGGGCCAGGCCGGCGACGACTTCGTCTATGCCCGCGAGGGCCGCGACGTGGTGTTTGCCGGCGCCGGCAACGACACCGTCTTCGGCGGTGCCGGCAACGACCTGATCCACGGCGAGGCGGGCGACGACCGGCTGTTCGGCGGCACCGGCAACGACGTGCTGTTCGGCGGCGAGGGCAATGACGATCTCTTCGGCGAGGAGGGCAATGACAGCCTGATCGGCGAGGCCGGCAACGACCGTCTGTTCGGCGGTGCCGGCAACGATCACCTGATGGGGGATGACGGCGACGATGAGCTTGCCGGCGAGGCGGGCGACGACCTGCTGGAAGGCGGCGACGGCCATGACGTGCTGACCGGCGGCCTCGGCAAGGACGTGGCGCTCGGCGGGGCCGGTAACGACAGCTTCCGGGTCGGGCTCATCAGCGAGGACCTGCGCCAGGAGCCGGCGGCCGGCACGCCGGCGGCTACCGCGGCCCCCACCTCCGACGGCAACGACACCTATGTCGGCGGCGAGGGCAGCGACACCTATGACGCCGGCGGCGCGACGGCTGCCGTCAGCGTCGATCTTTTGGCCGGCACCGCCACCGGCACCGACATCGGCACTGACAGCCTGTCCGAGATCGAGAACGTCATCGGCAGCGCCGATGACGACACGATCTGCGGCGACGGCAACGACAACCATCTGCAGGGTGGCGACGGCGACGACCAGCTGACCGGTGGCGCGGGCGACGATATGGTCTTGGGCGGGGCCGGCGACGATGTCGTCATCGTGCTGGCCGCCCCTGCCGCCGACAGCAATAACGACGGCAGCAGCAGCGGCGGCAGCGGCGCCGACAGCAGCAGCGGCGACGACAGCAGCGGTAGCGGCAGCGGCAATGACGGCAACGACGTCTATGACGGCGGCGCCGGCTGCGACACGCTCGACCTGTCGGCGCTGATCAAGGTGGTGATCGCCGACATCGAGGCCGGCTATGCCGAGGGCGAGGAGATCGGCCGCGACACGATCCGCGGCTTCGAGACCATCCATGGCGGCGCCGGCGACGACCGCTTCTCCGGTGGCAGCGGCACCGACATCCTGTATGGCGGGGGTGGCGACGATCAGGTGGCCGGACGCAGCGGCGACGACCACCTGGTCGGCGGCGACGGCGACGACTACCTCGACGGTGGCAGCGGCGACGACGTCTTCATCGTGCTGGCCCGCAGCGACGGCAACGGCAGCCCCAACAGCGGCGACGACGGCAACGACCGGATGGAGGGCGGCAGCGGCAGCGACTGCTACGACGCCTCGGCCACCGTGCTCGGCGTCGTCATCGATATCGAGCGCGGCGAGGCCTCCGGTGCGGAGATCGGCGACGACGAGCTTGTCGATGTCGAGGATGCCTGCGGCGGCTCCGGCGACGACCTCCTCGTCGCCTCGGCCAGGATCAACGTGCTCGTCGGTGGCGAAGGCTCCGACATCTTCGTCTTCCAGTCGCT
>NZ_JACHYW010000056.1:0-4646 GCF_014193145.1 Rhizobium sp. BK060 | reverse complement strand
ATGCTAACGTTCATTTCGGACGTCTCCTCTGTTGTGGCGGTTAACATCCACCATGCTGGCACATTCGATGCCGTCGAGGGGCGTCCACCCCATCAATCCGTGACCCGATGCCTCGGCTTCGGTCACAGAGTGACGTTCGGCTCCCGGTTTCCCATTCTCCTTGAAGAGCGCAGCCCGGACCTGCCGGGATCGCTAGAAACCAATCAGGACAACCGGGATATCGTCGACGTGCTCTCCATGTTGCTTTCGCGGCACGGCTCATAAGCGCGCTGGTCCCGCAGGATCTGGAAGGCGATCGTCAAAAGCTTGCGCGCGATGGCAACCCGCGCCTTGTTCACTCCTCTGAACTTCAGATGTTCATATTGGGCTCGAAGCTGCGCGTCGCTGGCGATCGCAGGGGTGACGGCTTCAACAAAAGCCCAGCGCAGCCACTTATTGCCCTGCTTGATGATCTTGCCGTGGAAGGTCTTGCCGCCGGAGGAATAGGTCGACGGCACCAGTCCGGCATAGGCGGCAAGCTTTTTGGCATTGCGGAAGCGGCTGACATCGTCGATCTCCGCATCGATCAGCCTTGCAAAGAACTCGCCAATGCCAGGGATCGTCTTCAACAGCTTCACATTGCCATTGGCCTTGGTCATCGCCCGGATCGTCGTTTCCGACTGTTTGATCCGCCCATCGATGTCGCCGATGAAATCGAGACCCCGGTCGATCTGGATGCGGTCGATCTCCGAAACGTTGACCTGCGCTAGCTGAACACGGCCCGCCTTGCCAAACAGATCACCGAGCTTCTTCAACTGCGCCGTCTGCTCCGGATAACGATCAAACACCGTCACGATCCGGTTCTTGGTCATCGTCCGCAGCCGCACGTAAAACATCCGCTCACGCAACGCGACACGCAGCTCGCGGGCCTTGTCGCTCGGTGCCCAGGCTTCTGGCACCAGGTCGGCGCGCAGCAGATGCGCCAACACCGTCGCATCGATCTTGTCGGTCTTGATCTTGGCGTCAGCGATCGCCTTGACCTTCAAGGGATGAGCGAGAACGACATCATCACAAATGTCGTCGAGCCAGTCGTATATCACCATCCAGTTGCGGGTCGCCTCGACAACCGCGTGGCTATTCTCCCGGTAGCGCTCGAGAAACCCACCCAGCGACTGCCGGTCGTTCTTAACCCGGCCAGATCTCAGCGTCTTGCCGCTGCTGTCCTGAACCACCAGGTGGCTATAGGATTTGTGGTAGTCGACCCCGATATGGTAATCATAAGAGGCAGTCATGCTTCCAACTCCCTTGTTGAGATCTCGAAAACCCCAACAGGATAAGCCGAAAGGCTGGAAGCGTGACTGTCCCTCGATCATCACCTGCATCTCAGTGATCCGTTCTCTCAGCGGCTGCGACCTCTTTCATGTCACCTCCTTTGGCTTATCGCTTTATGGTCGACACTCTTGCGCTCGCCTCGGTCGAGGCGTTTGTTGCTTCGGATTTCGAATTGTCGCAAGAGGTCGGCCACGTTTGTGGCTATCTGCAACGGCGTACCGTCTTGGTGATCTCATCGCCATCGTCGGTCATCGTTCTGACCGTCTTGGTGTAGCAGCGATCGCGATAGTGGCGGTCACGCTCGCGAACGGCGCCAACTCTGATGCCGTGATCGTTGATGGTATTGCGGGACGCGCCTGATCATAGTCGTTGGCGAAGCTCCGTTGGCGCGTCACGGTCACGCTGTCGGCCATGGAGGGGAGGACGAGCGAACAGAGCGCCATCGCCGCGACAGTGCAGTTCACAAGGATCTTTCGCATCTCAATTCTCCTTCACTCACGGAAGAACTGGCTCCTTGAAAAATGACGCGTCGACTAGCCGTTGCGATGCCTTCCAGGCCAGTCTTTCAATTTTTCGCGAACACTGCGATCATTCTGCTGGGCTTATACTGGCAAGAGCTGCTTTCTTCGATCGGAGGACAAGGATTGCGGTCCAAAGGATTGCTGAGTTGGGTGAGGAGTCGGCCATTGTCGATTCAGTTCCTGTTTGCCAGTGGCATCCTGATCTTCTTCGCGACACTGATCTCGGGCTACGTCATCTCCGGAATCGTTGAGCAAAACGCCATCCGCAGCAAAGCCGGAGCCGCCGCGATATTCGTTCAGAGTATGACCGAGCCGTTAGTGCAGAAGCTGGCTTCGGCGGATGCCGTGCCGCCGGAGGATCTCGCCAGGCTCCACAATCTTTTCACCGATCCCATGTTGCGGGGACGTTTCCCGCATGTCGAGATATGGAAGCCGGATGGGACGGTTGCCTATTCGATCGCGCCGGACCTAATCGGTCGAAAGTTCCCTCTGCCTTCTGGTGCCAGGAGTGCGCTGGCAGGCGAGGTTGCGCTTTCCTTTGCCGACCTCGATGCAGGCGAACACGTCGTCCGCAATTTCCAGACAAATTATCTGGAGATCTATAGCCCACTGCGTGACAGCTCCTCCGGCACGATCATCGCTGTCGCGGAGATACAGGAGGATCCCGCAACCTTCGATTACGATGTAGGATATGTGCGACTGGCAAGTTGGGTCGCGGTGGCTCTTGCCTCCTGCGCGATCCTGCTTTGTCTCTTCATGATCGTTCGCCGGGGCAGCAACACCATTGAGGAACAGCGGCGAGCCTTGAACCAACGCGCGGAAGATGCGGAGGCCGCGTCGCGCAAGCTCGCAGAATTGCAGGGCATCGCCCGTCAGGCGTCGATGCAGCTTGCCGAACGCAATGAAAAACTTATGCGTGGGGTTGGCGCGGATCTTCATGATGGCCCGGCCCAGCTTCTCAGCTTCGCACGCCTGCAGGTCGAGCAGGTCCGACAGGCCAAGACCGATCCTGCGCGCAAGGTGCCGCTCGCGACACTCGAGGAGTCGCTTGATACTGCCCTGGCCGAGATCCGGGCGATCGCCCGATCGTTGATCCTGCCGGAGATCGAGCACCTTTCACCCAGTCGCATCATCGAACGCGCGATCAAGATGCACGAGAGCCGGTCGGAAACGAAGGTCGCTTCGACGGTCGTGTCGGAGGATATCGACATTCCGGCGGCATTGAAGATCTGCCTTTTCCGTTTCGTGCAGGAGGGGCTAAATAACGCCTATAGGCACGCTGGCGGCAACGGCCAGGAAGTTTGGTGCGAGATGAGCCGTGCACACATGAAAGTGGTCGTCTCCGACAGGGGGGCGCCGCAGGGCTTCGTCAAGCCGGCTACTCGAACGGGTGGCGGAATGGGCCTCCAGGGCCTGCGGCAGCGTATCGAGAGCCTGGGCGGCAGCCTGCAGATCGTCATCGCCGGCACGGGAACAAAGCTGACAATGCTCTTCGAGCTTCGGGAGACAATCTGAATGGTGGTGCCGGCCTCTGTCATTGTTGTCGATGATCACGCGCTCTTTCGCATGGGGGTGCTGCAGACGATTGCGCTCAGCGAGAACTTGCAGGTTGTCGCCGAAGGCGCGTCGAAGCAGGATGCGCTTGACCTCATCGCGCTGCATCAGCCGACGATCGTGCTTCTGGATATTTCCATGCCGGGTGGTGGCGTGGCAGCGGCCCGCGAAATCCATGAACGATGGCCTGATGTGAAGGTTGTGATGCTGACCGTTTCGGAGGATGACCAAGATGCCCTCGAAGCACTGGAAGCGGGCGCTTCCGGCTATATTCTCAAGGGTATTGCCGCGACCGAGCTTTTGGATGCGTTGATGACCGTCCAGCGGGGTAGCACCTATCTCGCGCCGACGCTCGGCTCCAAGCTGGTTGCTACAATGAGAGGGCAGACGCAGCCGAGAACGAAAGGCAATTTGCTAACGGAGTTGTCGGCGAAGGAGCGCCACGTGTTGGAATGCGTGGGGCGTGGCATGGGCAATCAGGCAATTGCCGAAGCGACCGGTACGACGTTGCGTACCGTCAAATTTCACGTCTCGCGGCTGCTCCGTAAGGTCAATGCGAAAAATCGCATCGAGTTGGCGCTGATCGCGCAGAAGACGACGGATGCCGCGCGCGACGGCGAATAGCCAACGCCCCTCTCGGACTTTGGTCTGATAATACCGGGACCTCGGTCCAAGCATTGTGCGACTTTGGTGGCAGGAATGAACTGGCCTCTTGGTCGCGACATTCCTTGGACCTTGTTCTGTAGATCACTGCACCTCGGGACCTGTACAACTTCAGACGGTCAACAATTGCCAGCCGATCGCAACGGAAAGAATGAGCGTTCTTTCCGAGGGGCGGCGTTTGCTTCGAGGACCGACATGGTTACGCAGAATCCGAATTTCACCGCCAATCAGGACGACCTTGCGTATATTCTGAAGCAGATCGTCGTCGCCGAACGCGAAGTTGCCGGTGAAAGCCTGCAATCGATCATCGGACTGAATGCGGCGATCCTTCCGTGGGGTCTGCGCCATGTTGATGGCAGCAACAACAACCTCTTGCCGGGCGGGCAATTCGTTGGTGCTGCCGATCAGATTCTGCCGCGTCTGCTGGATCCGAACTTCCGGAATGATCAAGATGGCGATCAGTTGCCGCGCGGGCCGCCGCCCCGACCGGGTGATCCCGGGTGGGGACTTATCTGTTCAATGCGCCGGGTCCAGGCGACGGGTGATGTCCTGGGTTCGATGCGCCGATGTGGGGACGTGCGATGACCAAGAAGAAGA
>NZ_JACHYW010000055.1:0-5589 GCF_014193145.1 Rhizobium sp. BK060 | reverse complement strand
CATTCCGTACATAGAAGGTACGATTACTGAGAGACGGCTTCGCGCCCGCAAGTCTGGCCGTTGGTGCAGATGCCGAGCAGGTACTTTACGTGACTTTGGACAAAGCGGCTGGCTACAAGTTTACTTATGAATCCGGGTCTATCGAAAATCCGCGTAATGACGCTTTCGTGAAGATTCTTGAGGGTTCAAAGCCGGCGTTTGTGAAACGCCGCCTTGCGTACCAGATTAAGTACCTCTCCGCTTGATGGGTGCCCTTCATGCTGACGTGGCCGAGTCCGTGGACTGCGGTCTTTGCGCCATCCCAGGCGGTTTGCGGTCACCGCTAGCGGCGCGGATGACGTGCTTTGCTGATGGGGCTATTCAACAAGCGTTGCACTTCCGCCTCGACGCGATTGAGCGAAAGCCCTGCCACGCCAAACCTCTCATAGAGCGACGTCAACAACGGGAGCATGCATTCGGCCAATCGGCTCTCGATGTCGTTGGCAGAAAACTTTGCCTCCAGCACGGCTTCATCGCTTCGCGCCGCATGACCTTCGACAAGCAGATCACTCAGCGGGTTAGCCCAGGAGCGCAACACGCGACCGCGCAGGCCCGTGAACATGGCGCGGAAATAAACCGTCACGGCTGTATCGGCATCTTTGCGAAGGAGCGATGCAAGCTTTTCCGCGTGCAACAGAACCTCACCCATCCGCCATAGGGGAAGCGTCGTGTCGAGAATCGTTCCGGCGGGGAATGTCTCTGCACCGTCTTCCTGATAACCGCGGATCAGGAACATGCGCCCCGAAGGTGCCGCACGCCAGAAATCGCAATGCGCAGGATCATTAAACCCGCGCTCGACTTCCTCGCCTTGCGGTGCAAGCCAACATTCAATCAGTCCATCAACTTCACGCGGCTGAATAGCCTCGCGTGTCGGAAGCCAGAACGGCGGCCAGCCCGTTTTGCGAACTACGGCCTTTTCAAGAATGCGTTCAAAGGCGATCAGCTCCGGCATCTTGAGATCGCCCTCAAGCCAGTAGTCGAACCGATACCAGCCATTTGGAAACCGCGCAGGCGAATCCTGGGGGAGCGGAGCAACCAGATTACGCCAACGCTCAAATGCATCGCGCACGAACCGGGCTTGCGTGTCCCCCTCGGTAGGCTCATCCACCAAACCCACGACGCGCAGGATATCGAGCGCTTTCGCCAGTGTCAGGGTCGTTTCACCACGCTCAAACGCAGCCATTGTCGGATGGCTGACACCCGCCAAAGCCGAATGATCTTTTTGTGTAAGACCTTCCGCCTTGCGACGGCGCAAGGTTTCTTCCACGTACCGTTGCCACGCGAGCGAGGCTATGTTTCCAGTATTCTCAGGCATGAATTGTCCACGATCTGTTTGAATCTATGCACGAAGCCGTCCGGCGGCTCCGCGTCGGGCGGACGGATAATGGATGCAGCCTTCTCCACCTGCCGCTTTAGCTGTCTGAATGTCTGGTCGATGGCCCTGTCCGGCAGGCCGATTTCCTTGCCGAAGGCACGGAAAATCGCCTGGTTGGCCGCTTCCAGATGGATTTTCTCACCGCCGATTGACAGCGCCAATGTCTGGTCGAACCCGTCATAAAATGCGGTGTTGACCACATCATAGGCGGGGGATAGCCGTAAGCCCGTTGGCGTTTCCAGAAGGGAGAAGTTTTTCAGGTGGGCATCGCAATTCCCGATCAGGGTGAAGACGATCACGCGATTGAAAAACCGCAAGAGGTCGATTGGGGCGCGCGATGAGTGCCGACGAATGATCGCGGCAATATCCTCGTAGGTCGCATCATACTTGCCTGCGTAGTCCTGTCCCTTGGGCTTGCGGAGTATCTGCGCACAGTCTTCGAGGCGCAGTTTCTCGCCGTTCGGTTTCCGGTCGAAGCGGGTAACAATGAGCGCCGTTTCGTCAACAGCCGCGATGAGCGAGGTCGTGAACGCGGTCACTTCCCTTTCGCCAAGGACGGCGGCGGTCCATCGCAGGCTCAGGAGTTCATTCCGAACGAGGTTGTCTATCCGGTCGGAATTGAATTTAGCGATATAGGGCGCTGATCCCGTCGCACTCGCGGGAACAAACCTGTTTTCATCGTCCTTGGTGACAAGCAGTTTCTTCTGCACACCTGAAACCGTGCGTCCGGGGCTGGCCGTGGCTTCGGTGATTTCCGGGAGCTGTGCGGCATCGACCGGCGGCCGGATGCTGACGGCCCCGATACAGTCTGCGCCGTAACGAAGGAGCAGCCCAAGGTCGTCTTCTTCAACGACATGTGCCGAACGTGCCTGTTGTTCGCGTAGCCATCCTTCCGGGCCGAGGTGCTGGAAGAACGGATGCAGGCCGACCTTCCATTCATGTTCGCGTTGCGTGGAGGGGAAGCAGCAGGCGATATTGCCTTTATTCCAGTCTGAACGATAGGCGAAGCGGGTTCCGCCGTTGGCCGTTTCGACCAACGTGCCGGCGGATTCATCCTTGAACAAAATGTCTGCGCTTCTCAGTGCCATTAAGTTATGCCTTCTCTCTCTACCTCATGAGCGCCCTATGGGGGCGTTAACGAAGCCATATGTCAATTGTGGTGTATGATTTGCGAGAAAGTCAAGTTATAACGCGATTGCATGCATTTCGCGCGAGAAAAGCAATCTTTAGCTTTATATCGGTCCGATCTGTGCCAGTCACAGCTCGCCTGTGAAACTATGGCTCGAATCTAGTGTAATAAATTCATTCGCGGCAGGCCGTTTAGAATTTTTCGGAAATGCGGCGATCGCTGCAAAAACGGAATTTCTTAAATCGTTCAGGGCGTCTCGGGAGAAATCCCGACCACCCTCTATGGCAAGCCACCAAACCGCAAGCGGTTTCACCCCGTGCGGGTGACGATCCTATGACGCAAAGACTATCGAGGATAGTCTCCTTAGGAGGGTGCATTGTCCAGTATCTGAACGTCTCTTGCCGCCGAGGCGGATCGTCTGCCTTCGGCGGATATCGTTGAAAAACTCGATGGATTGGCCGCTTAGCCCGCCGTTTAGGGGTTTTGGGCAGGGAGTTATCGGTTATCTGCCCTGCGCCTGTGCGCAAGGTATCGAGTTATGCCGCTCTTATACGGCGAAGACGCCGTGCGGCGACCTTTGTGGTCTGAGTTTGGCCAGTCTCCTGAGGTTTTGGGCGGTTGCTGCAAGCAGGAATTCGTCTCGCGCCCCGCACGGACCTCGCAGCCTCAAGCGGGCCATCCGAAGAATGCGCTTCAAGTGTGCGAAGAGCATCTCGACCTTCTTGCGACGATGCCGGGACTGCTCATATTCTGGCGTGGCAGCAATCGCTCGGGCGACATCGCGGGCATCTTCGTTGAGATCACGCGGTACCTTGCGTGCAACCGCATTCGGACAGCAGCGCTGTTTGAGTTCACAGGCGTCGCAGTCCTTCTTGCTGGCGCGATAGAGCCGTGTCCCTTCGCTCGTGATCCCCGATCTGGGCGTTGCATAGGTTCGGTGGAACTGCTTCAGCTCCTTGGCCGCCGGGCAGATGTAGCGATCACTCTCACTGTCCCAGGTGAAGTCCGAGCGCGAGAAGGTCCCGTCGGTCCGGTTCGATTTGTCGAAGACAGGAATGTGGGGCGCGATCTTCTTTTCCTTGACCAGCCAAGCCAGATTGTCGGCAGAACCATAGGCGCTGTCAGCAGCGAGATAGTCCGGCTTCAAGCCGAAGCGGTTCTCTGTCCTATCGATCATCGTGCGGGATGCTCCCACCTCCGCCTGGCGGATGGCGCATGTCGCCTCCACATCGAGGATGACGCCGTGATCGGTATCGATCAGATAGTTGGTGGCGGAGGCGAAGAAGGCATGGCCTTTGTGAGCACCGGTCCATTGAGCTGCCGGATCGGATGGGGAGATGAACTTCGGCGTTACGGCAGAGGGAGCACCAAAAGCCGCGTCATCGAGAACCGCCAGATATTCCTGCACCGATCGACCGGCATCCTCGTTGGATTCCCATTCCGCGCCAGGCACCGAGCGCTGCTTGTTGGCGTCCGCCGCGATCAAGCTGGCATCGATGGCAAAGCCTTCCGCGCCGACCAGTCCCTGCGCCAGACAGCGCTCCACCACCGTCTCGAAGATATGCCGCAGGATGTCGCTTTGCCGGAACCGGCCATGACGGTTCTTCGAGAAGCTGGAATGGTCCGGCACCTTGCCGTCCAGACCAAGGCGGCAGAACCAGCGATAGGCGAGATTGAGATGGACCTCTACCCGATGATCAGCATCCGTATCATCAGCTCGGGATCAATTGAGGGACGGCCGGTAGCTGTAGAACTGCTTCAACTGCGCTCGAACGCTATCCAGGTCGAGATGGCGGTCAATCCCGCGCAGCAGATGGTCTATAGGCACGTGATCATCGAGGCAGAAGTCGTAAAAGAGTTGCGCCGGAACTGTCTGACATCCCATCATTCGCCTGATCCCACAAATCACTCAGAGGAGTGAATCACGCGTCCCAAGCCTCGGCAATGGCGAGTTTTTCAACAGTATCGGCCCTTTGCAGACATCGAAATTTGTAGTGATTTGCCTTACCGTTTGGAAATTGCGCCGTGATAGGAATTGCAACCAAAGAGAGATCATAAACAGGACTGCTAGCCAAAGGGAACGGTCTTGAGGGCGATTACACTTCTGGTATCAACGGTGGGAATTTACTTGATTTCGCTTTCCGCTATGGCGGAGCCGAAGCGGCAATCGGCCTATGATGATAGGCCGATGACATGCGCAGTGCTTTACAGAGCCTTGGCAAGCGCTAGTAAGGACACTGGGGACGAAGCAAATTCCGATCGATACATGGCCAAGTTCAAGGTCTTATATGAACAGGGCGTTGCAAATGTTCTGGCAGTAGGCGGCACAAGGGAGCAAGCCCACAAGGCCACCCAAAACTTTGCCGATATCATTGAGGAAATGGCCATTTCAAAGCCCGAGGCGGTGCCTTCGTTAGTAGCGATGTGCAAGCGCGAGTATCCTTGACCGCGCTTCAGTAGGGAAAGAAGGACTTTGCCAGGGATGCTGCATGTGATCTTGTTCAGACGTATTCTTCTTTTAGCAGCCCTCTTCGCGGCACCGCCCGTGTGCCTAGCAAGTCCGTTGTACATGACCTCTTTACATGAGTCGCTGCTAGGTACTCCCATGGGCAGCATTCGAAAAATGGGCACTTTGACGGCACCAGATTTCGAGGCGGTATGTATTCTCCGCCCATATCAGGATCGACTGGACATAAGCGGCGACCTCGCCGCAAGGGTAAATGTTCATCTCGCGAAGATCGAGTATTCCTCCGATGAGGGACACTTCGCCTTTGTTTTCGTCAGAAAGCAAGGCATCGAAATAGAACGGATCAAGCGATCACAAAAACTGGATTTCTTTGGCAATCGAAAGCTGCCGGCGGCAATTTCCGATGCCGTGCCTCACAATTTTTCCCAAGAAGACTGTGCTAGTGGGCCTTCCGCTACCATCATCAAGATAACGTTCGACGACCGGACCTACTTCCTCTTTGGTCAGGCACCGTAACAACAACATTGTGAACGATGACCGCTTGTAGCGCTCTGGCGGACGAGGCTGTTGTCGCCTTCC
>NZ_JACHYW010000054.1:0-2500 GCF_014193145.1 Rhizobium sp. BK060 | reverse complement strand
GTTAAAGTGGAACAGGCTGGAAAGCTTGGCCGTAGTGGGTGACAGCCCCGTACGCGTAGATACCATGATTGTCCTAGAGTAGGGCGGGACACGAGAAATCCTGTCTGAACATGGGGAGACCACTCTCCAAGCCTAAGTACTCGTGCATGACCGATAGCGAACAAGTACCGTGAGGGAAAGGTGAAAAGCACCCCGACAAGGGGAGTGAAATAGAACCTGAAACCGGATGCCTACAAACAGTCGGAGCCCGCAAGGGTGACGGCGTACCTTTTGTATAATGGGTCAACGACTTAGTGTAACAAGCAAGCTTAAGCCGGTAGGTGTAGGCGAAGCGAAAGCGAGTCTGAATAGGGCGATTTAGTTTGTTGCATTAGACCCGAAACCGAGTGATCTAGCCATGAGCAGGTTGAAGGTTGGGTAACACCAACTGGAGGACCGAACCCGCATCTGTTGCAATAGATTGGGATGACTTGTGGCTAGGGGTGAAAGGCCAATCAAACTCGGAAATAGCTGGTTCTCCGCGAAATCTATTTAGGTAGAGCGTCGACCGAATACCCCCGGGGGTAGAGCACTGGATGGGCTATGGGGACTCACCGTCTTACTGATCCTAACCAAACTCCGAATACCGGGGAGTACTAGTCGGCAGACACACGGCGGGTGCTAACGTCCGTCGTGAAAAGGGCAACAACCCTAACCTCCAGCTAAGGTCCCCAAGTCATGGCTAAGTGGGAAAGGATGTGAGGATCCCAAAACAACCAGGATGTTGGCTTAGAAGCAGCCATCATTTAAAGAAAGCGTAACAGCTCACTGGTCTAAATAAGGGTCTTTGCGCCGAAAATGTAACGGGGCTGAAGCCATGCACCGAAGCTGAGGATGTGTAGCAATACACGTGGTAGCGGAGCGTTCCGTAAGCTGATGAAGGGAGACCCGTGAGGGCTCCTGGAGGTATCGGAAGTGCGAATGTTGACATGAGTAACGATAAAGAGGGTGAGAGACCCTCTCGCCGAAAGACCAAGGGTTCCTGCTTAAAGTTAATCTGAGCAGGGTTAGCCGGCCCCTAAGACGAGGCGGACACGCGTAGTCGATGGGAACCACGTTAATATTCGTGGGCCTGGTGGTAGTGACGGATTGCTCAACTTGTGAGGTCTTATTGGATTGATCTTGCAGGGACGCGGTTCCAGGAAATAGCTCCACCGTATAGACCGTACCCGAAACCGACACAGGTGGTCAGGTAGAGTATACCAAGGCGCTTGAGAGAACTATGTTGAAGGAACTCGGCAAATTGCACGCGTAACTTCGGAAGAAGCGTGACCCCATGATACGCAAGTATGGTGGGGTGGCACAGACCAGGGGGTAGCGACTGTTTATCAAAAACACAGGGCTCTGCGAAGTCGCAAGACGACGTATAGGGTCTGACGCCTGCCCGGTGCTGGAAGGTTAAGAGGAGAGGTGCAAGCTTTGAATCGAAGCCCCAGTAAACGGCGGCCGTAACTATAACGGTCCTAAGGTAGCGAAATTCCTTGTCGGGTAAGTTCCGA
Organism: Rhizobium sp. BK060; assembly: GCF_014193145.1. Taxonomy (NCBI): domain Bacteria; kingdom Pseudomonadati; phylum Pseudomonadota; class Alphaproteobacteria; order Hyphomicrobiales; family Rhizobiaceae; genus Rhizobium; species Rhizobium sp. BK060. Next base: position 962 of record NZ_JACHYW010000054.1, on the reverse strand, counting down.
CCTGCACGAATGGCGTAACGACTTCCCCGCTGTCTCCAACATAGACTCAGTGAAATTGAATTCCCCGTGAAGATGCGGGGTTCCTGCGGTCAGACGGAAAGACCCCGTGCACCTTTACTATAGCTTTACACTGGCATTCGTGTCGGCATGTGTAGGATAGGTGGTAGGCTTTGAAGCGGGGACGCCAGTTTCCGTGGAGCCATCCTTGAAATACCACCCTTATCGTCATGGATGTCTAACCGCGGTCCGTTATCCGGATCCGGGACAGTGTATGGTGGGTAGTTTGACTGGGGCGGTCGCCTCCGAAAGAGTAACGGAGGCGCGCGATGGTGGGCTCAGACCGGTCGGAAATCGGTCGTCGAGTGCAATGGCATAAGCCCGCCTGACTGCGAGACTGACAAGTCGAGCAGAGACGAAAGTCGGTCATAGTGATCCGGTGGTCCCGCGTGGAAGGGCCATCGCTCAACGGATAAAAGGTACGCCGGGGATAACAGGCTGATGACCCCCAAGAGTCCATATCGACGGGGTTGTTTGGCACCTCGATGTCGGCTCATCGCATCCTGGGGCTGGAGCAGGTCCCAAGGGTTTGGCTGTTCGCCAATTAAAGCGGTACGTGAGCTGGGTTCAGAACGTCGTGAGACAGTTCGGTCCCTATCTGCCGTGGGTGTAGGAATATTGACAGGATCTGTCCCTAGTACGAGAGGACCGGGATGGACATATCTCTGGTGGACCTGTTGTCCTGCCAAGGGCATAGCAGGGTAGCTACATATGGAAGGGATAACCGCTGAAGGCATCTAAGCGGGAAACCCACCTGAAAACGAGTATTCCCTATCAGAGCCGTGGAAGACGACCACGTTGATAGGCCGGGTGTGGAAGCGCAGCAATGTGTGAAGCTTACCGGTACTAATAGCTCGATTGGCTTGATCGTTCTCATTGATCAATGCTCATCTCAAGGCAAGCGC
>NZ_JACHYW010000053.1:0-11069 GCF_014193145.1 Rhizobium sp. BK060 | reverse complement strand
GTCGACACGTCGCCGATGTCCTTGGCGCCACCCTCGCTGAACTTCGCCGGAAGCGGCATCTCCGGGGGTACATGGTCCGGGCCACTCACACAGCCCGCGAGTAGAAGCAGAAGCGCCGGAGAGGCAAAGCGAAAAGATGCCATTAAAAATCTTCCTGTAACTCGACCAAATCTATTCTTGTCAGAAGCCTTCATGCTTCGCTATCGGCCGCGCTTCGCTCGTACGAGAAACACCATCCCGAAGCAGTTGGCGGCAATGTATCAACGAGTCTCACCTTCTCACAGTGCATTTATATCACACTCACGCTTCATTTTTGCTCGTCCGCGAGAAGATCCGGCGGATAACAACGAAGAACGAGGGCACGAAGAAGATGCCGAGAGCGGTCGCGGCAAGCATACCGCCGAGCACGCCAATACCGATTGCGTTCTGCGCCGCAGAGCCTGCTCCGGTTGCGACTGCCAGCGGCACGACACCTAGAATGAAGGCAAGGGATGTCATGATAATGGGGCGCAGGCGCAAGCGCGCCGCCTCAAGAGTCGCCTCGAGCAGTCCCATTCCTGTTTCCATTCGGTCCTTCGCGAACTCCACGATCAGGATCGCGTTTTTCGCCGCCAGACCTATGGTCGTCAGCAGGCCGACCTTGAAGTAGACGTCGTTCGCCTGACCGAAGAGAGTTGCAGCGGCGAGGGCGCCGAGCACGCCGACCGGCACGGCCATGATGACCGAGAACGGGATCGACCAACTTTCGTAAAGCGCTGCCAGGCAGAGGAAGACGACGAGAACGGAAATCGCATAGAGCATCGGTGCCTGCGAACCGGACAGGCGCTCCTGATAGGAAATGCCCTGCCAGGCCACGGTGTAGCCGCCGCCCAATTGTTCAGTCAGCGCTTCCATTTCGTTCATGGCGTCGCCCGAGCTCACGCCCGGTGCCGACGCGCCCTCGAGCGGGATTGCGCTCACTGCATTGAAGCGTGCGAGTGTCGGGGCGCCCTTGACCCATTCGGTGCGGGTGAAGGCAGAGAAGGGCACCATTTCACCACTTGAGTTGCGGGCATACCAGTGATCGAGATCGTCAGGCTGCATGCGGAACGGCGCGTCACCCTGCACGTAGACCGGCTTGATCTCGCCATTCAAGGTGAAGTCGTTCACGTCGCGACCGGTAAAGATGACCGAGAGCATCGAGTTGACCGCGGTGATATCGACACCCATCGCGCCGATCTTTTCCTGGTCGATGACGATCTTCATCTGCGGCTCGACCTCCTTGTTGTTACTGCGCAGCGCGACGACCTTGCCGCTGGAGTTTGCGGCCTGGATCAAGCGCTTCGAGGCAGCGTCCAGAGCGTCGGTGCCGTGACCGCCGGTATCGACGAGATACATGGAGAAGCCGCTTGAGACGCCGAGACCCTGGATGGCCGGCGGCAGCAGCGCGAAGACCTGCGCTTCGCGGAAGGTGAAGAAGGTCTTCAGCGCCCGCGTCACGACAGCCTGCGCATGCAGGTTCGGATCCGTGCGCTCGGAGAAATCCTTGAGCTTAGTGAAAACGATGGCGCTGTTCTGGCCGGAACCATTGAAACCAAAGCCAAGGGCGCCAAAGACGGACTGCACGGCGTCTTTCTCGTTCTCGCGGTAGTATTTCTCGACCTTTTCGACGACGGCCTGGGTCTGCTGCGTCGTCGAGCCGGGAGGCGTCGTGACGATCGTCAGCAGGACACCCTGGTCTTCCTGTGGAAGGAAGGAGCTTGGCAGACGATTGAACAAGTAGGCGCAGCCAAGACCAATGAGGAGGAAGACCAGCATGACGCGGATCGGCCGTTTCAGCAGGTAGCCGATGCTCCGGACATAGCCGTTGGTAGAACGCGTGAAGTTGCGGTTGAACCAGTCACCGATCCGGTGCTTCTTGTGTTCGGTCACCGGCTTTAGCATGGTCGCGCAAAGCGCCGGCGTCAGGACGATCGCGACGAGTGCCGAAAGCAGCATCGCAGAGACGATCGTCACGGAGAACTGGCGGTAGATGATGCCGGTCGAGCCGCCGAAGAAAGCCATCGGGATAAAGACGGCTGTCAGGACGAGCGCGATACCAACGATGGCGCCGGTGATTTCGCCCATCGACTTCTCTGTGGCTTCGAGCGGCGACAGCTTCTCTTCCGTCATGATGCGCTCGACGTTTTCGACGACCACGATGGCGTCGTCGACGAGAAGGCCGATCGCCAAGACCATGGCAAACATCGTCAGCGTGTTGATCGAATATCCCGCCATGGCGAGGATGCCGAAGGTCCCAAGCAAAACCACTGGCACGGCGATCGTCGGAATGAGTGTCGCCCGGAGGTTCTGCAGGAAGACCAAAAGGACGATGAAGACGAGAACGATGGCTTCGATCAGCGTGTGAACCACCTTTTCGATCGACAGTTCGACGAAGGGGGTCGTGTCGTACGGATAGGTGATTTCCACGCCTTCCGGCAGGCCGTGGCTGATGGTGTCGAGGGCAGAGCGAACGCGGTCGGCGGTATCGATGGCGTTGGCGCCGATGGCAAGGTTGACGGCAAAGCCGCTCGACGGCTGGCCGTTGTAGCGGGAGGAGCCGCCGTAGCTTTCCTGGCCGATCTCGATGCGTGCTACATCGCTGAGGCGGACGGTGGAACCGTCCTTTTCAACCTTCAAGATGATGTGCTCGAAGTCGGAAACGGTGGTGAGCTGGCTTTGCGCCGTGATGGTCACGTTGAGCTGCTGGCCGTCGACCGACGGCTGGGCGCCCAGCGATCCGACCGAAACCTGGGTGTTCTGCGCTTCGATCGCGGAGGTAACGTCGCCGGTCGTTAACTGATATTTCAATAGCTTGTACGGATCGAGCCATACGCGCATGGCATAACCCGAACCAAAGATGTTGATGCTGCCGACGCCCTCGATACGCTGGATCTGATCTTCGATGGACGTCGACATGATGTTGCCGAGGTCAACCGAGTTGCGCTTGCCGTCCGTCGAAACCAACGAGCCGACGAGCAGAATGCTCGAGGTCGAGCGGGTGACGCTGATGCCGGCGTCAATGACGTCGCTCGGCAGCTGGGACTGGACCAGCTGGAGCTTGTTTTGGACTTGGACCTGCGCGATGTCGGGGTCGGCGCTGGTGCCAAATGTCAGCGAGATGCTGGCAGACCCGGTCGACGAGGTCGACGTCATATAGGTCAGGTCGTCGAGGCCGGTCATGCCGTCTTCGATGATCGTCGTCACCGATTTCTCGACGGTTTCGGCGCTCGCGCCGCGATAGGTCGCATTGATGCGTACCGTGGTTGGCGCGATATCAGGATATTGCGAAATCGATAGCGTGAAGATTGCGAGCAGGCCCGCGAGCATGATCGTGATCGCGATGACCCAAGCAAAGATCGGGCGTCGGATGAAAAACTTGGCCATTGGCTTACTGTTCCTGTACGGCTTTGATCACGGTTCGTCGCGATTACTTCGCGGCGGGCTTCTGCGCTTCACCGGATGCGGCCTGATCAGCGGGCACAACGATCCCCTTGTCATTGATTTTCATCGGCATTGGCTTGACGGGCATGCCTGCGGAAATCGACTGCAGGCCGCTGATGATCAACTGATCGCCGTCGTTGATGCCCTCGGTAACGAGCCAGGCGTTGTTGGACGGCGATGCGTTTTCGAAGATACGGGTTTCGACCTTGCCGTCGGCTGAGACGAACTGCGCGGTCAGCTCACCATTCGCATTTCGGCTGGTTGCAAGCTGCGGCAGCGCATAGCCTTGCTCTGCGCCGAGTTCCAGCGTGGCGCGGACATACATGCCGGGCAGGATGATATGATCGGGATTTGGAAAGCGGACGCGGATGATGAACGTGCCGGTCGTCTCGCTGACGACGGACTTCGACATGTCAAGCGTGCCCTTCTGGTCATACTCCTTGCCGTTTTCCAAGATGAGGCGGAAGGCGGCGTTGCCGGCATTGCCCTTGACTTCTCCGCTTCTGATCGCGTCGCGAAGCCGCAGCAGGTTCGTGCTCGATTCCGTCAGGAGGATATAGACGGGATCCAGCTGGCGTACGGTTGTGAGCGCCGTCGTCTGGTTGGCGGCGACGACGTTGCCGACGTTGTATGCCGTCTGGTCGATCACGCCATCGAATGGCGCAATGATCTTCGTGTGGTCGACATCGATTTCGGCGGCGGTTAGGGCTGCCTTTGCGGATTCGACCTCGGCTTGCGCCTGCAGAAGGTTGGTGCGCGCCGTCTCAAGTTCGATTTGCGTCGCGCCCGAACCCACAAGGCGCTGATAGCGATCGAAATTGCTTTGCGCGCTTGGAACGCTTGCTTCTGCCTTGGCAATGGCGGCGCGTGCCTGTGCAGCGGTTGCCAGATAGGGCGCGTCTTCGATCTGGTAGAGAACGTCACCCTTCTTGACTTCGCCACCTTCCTTGAAGGGGATCTTCTCGATGATGCCGCTAACTTGTGGGCGAATGTCGGCAATCTGCGAAGCTTCGGCGCGGCCTGGCAAGATCGTGGTGACAGGGAAGCTGCCCTTCGTCAGGGATATGACACCAACCGGGGCGGCCTGCTGAGCAGCGGCACCCGCGGCGCCGGCTGCGCCCTGCTTGTTACCGCTATCGCTGCATGCGGCGAGTACCCCGCCGAGAGCAAGGGCGGAGGAAACGAGGAAAATGCGCCGTATCATAATGAATTCCTTGTGCGGTGGCGTCCGAACCAATGGCCTTCATCAACAATGAGGGCCGATCATCGATCCAGAATCGAATGCCACTGATCCGAATTTAAGAAAGACTTTACGAAGTGACGTAAGTTATGAATCGTCACTTAGCAAGCGCTATTTTGCAGTGCGGCATCGACGAAAATGACGATCTGCTTTGCGCGGTGGACAAGTGTGTCCTTATCATCACGGGCGATCAGAACTGGGTGCAGGACGCTTGCCAGGACATCGGCAACTGTGCTGGCGGCATCTTGCGGGTTGCTGCAATGGTAGCGTCCCGCGGCGATACCTACCCGTATGATATCGTCCAGCTTTTGAACGATGCGCTCTTTGTATCGATTGCCGGCCTCGAGCTTGGCTTGCACCGTCATCAGGACCATTTCGAAGATATAAGGGTTCTGCTGAATGTCCTGCAGATGGCTGTCGAGCAGGCGCAATACAAAACGCAGCAGCTGCTCGTTGGGCGGCAGTTCATCGTCGAAGGCGGCAAAGCGATCTGCGACCTCGCCGAGGTGGCGTTCCGCAATGGCGTCGACAAGCGCGCTTTTCGAACGGAAATGCTTGAAAACATTGGCCGGCGACATACCGAGCGAGGCGGCAATGTCGGCGATGGAAACGGCGACGAAACCACGTTGGCGGAACAGCAATTCTGCCATGGAGAGAATGTCTTCGCGGGTCTCTTCGGCCTTGCGTCTTGGCCTGCGTGCCATCCATTCCCCCGCCGGCTTGAGGCCGGCACCCCAGTTTTACAGATGCTAGCGCCAACGACGGAAAGCCTGCAAGCCAATGTTGCAGGCTTCCTGCGCGGCGGCCTTACGAGAAGTAGGCCGACAGATTTTTGCGGATGCGCTCGACCGGGGTTGCTCCGCTGTCGTCGGGAACAAAGTGTTGCGCCGTGATGCTTTCGTAGGCCTTGATGTAGACTTCGGAGGTCTGCTGGATCAGTTCGACGGGGATTTCCGGGATCTCATCCTTATAAGGGTCGCAGCGCTCCGCGACCCAGGCGCGCACAAAGTCCTTGTCGAAGCTTGTCGGACGTGTTCCGGCCTCGAAGCTTGCCTGATAGCTGTCGGCCAGCCAGTAGCGGCTGCTGTCCGGTGTATGAATTTCATCCGCGAGAATGATGTTGCCATTCTCGTCGGTGCCGAATTCGTATTTGGTGTCGACGAGGATAAGGCCCCGCTTGGCCGCAAGGTCCTGGCCGCGCGCGAAGAGAGCCAGTGCGTAACGCGATAATGTCTCCCACTGCTCCTTGGTCAAGAGACCGCGCTCGACGATCTCTGCCGGCGTCAGCGGCTCGTCGTGGCCGCCATCGAATTCCTTGCTGGTCGGCGTGATGACCGGCGTCGCAAGCTTCTGGTTGTCGCGCATGCCGTCCGGCAGTCGCATGCCGTACATCTCGCGCTCGCCTTTCTTATAGAGCGTGAGGATCGACGTGCCCGTTGTGCCGGCGAGATAGCCGCGAACGACGACTTCGACCGGCAGGATATCGAGACGCTTGCCGATGACGACGTTCGGATCGGGATAGTCGAGAACGTGATTGGGGCAGATGTCCTTCGTCGCCTCGAACCAGTAGCGAGCCGTCTGCGTCAGCACCTGACCCTTGTAGGGAATGCAGGTAAGAATGCGGTCGAAGGCGCTCAGTCTGTCGGTGCTGATGATGATGCGCTGCCCATCCGGCAGGTCATAGTTCTCGCGAACCTTGCCGCGATAGTAATTGGGGAGCTCTGGGAAATGGGCTTCGGAGAGGATTCGCACGGGCTCGACCATCCTTCTGCGTTGATCGTGAACTTTCCCCTGCTCTAGTTCCATCGCCGGGGATGTCAAGCAAACCCGCTCCTAAAGCCAGAAGAGATAGATGAGAAGTAGCGTAAGACCATAGCTCACCACCGTCAGCAGTGCCCCGGCCTTCAGGAAGTCGCTGAAGCGGTAGCTCCCGATCCCCATGGCCAGCGTATTGTTATGGTGGCCGAACGGCGTCAGAAAATCCAGCGAGGCGCCTGCGGCGACGGCAATCAGATAGGCGGATGGAGACTGATGCCCGGTTGCTGCGAAGGCGACGGCGATGGGGCTCATGACGATCGCGACGGTCGCGTTGTTGACAAAGGGCGTCAGGAGCATTGACAGAAAGAGAACGAGCGCCACCCCCGTGGTCGGTTCGGCCAGCGACACCATGGAACCGAGCGCCGCCGCGATGACTTGGGCGGTGCCCGTTGTAGCGACGGCGGAACCTATCGGGATCATCGCACCGAGCATGATAATGATCGGCCAGTTGAGGTCCGCCATTGCCTGGCGAATGTTCAGGTAGTTGAGAAGCGCCAGGACAAGCACGACGCCCGCAAACGCAATATCAGGTGTGACGAGTTCAAAGGCCGTTGCCGCGACGCCTGCGGCAAAGATGGCAAAGGGCTGCCAGGACGATGCCGACATTCGGAACGGCGGCTGCGACGCCAGCGGAAGACACTCGCACTCCTCGAGCGCTTCGGCGATCGCCTTTTGCTCGCCCTCCAGCACCAGAATGTCGCCAATCGACAGCTGCAGATCGGCAAAGCGCCCCTCGATCCGAGGTGAGCGCATCGAGAGGGCGGAAACCGTGACGTCGCGACTGCTGAACACCTCCAGAGAATGCAGTCGCGAGCCGACCAGAGTGCTCTCCGGCATCACGACCGCCTCGACATAGTCGAGATCGGCAACGGCTGCGCTCCGATGTCGCTGCGGAAGCAGCGTTCCGGACGTTTGAAGCCCATCAAAAACCGTATCGTCCGCTTCGGCCAACAGCAGGTCGCCCGCCTCGACGACCAGTTTATCGGGCGTCCCGAACACGAACTTGTCATTGCGAACGAGGGTATGGGGCTGCAGCGAGAATCGATCGGGGAGATCCGACAGGGGCGCGCCGATCAGCGATGAACCCGCAGGAATACGTCGTTCGGTGATCCTGCGTCTTGCTGGCGAGGCAGTTTCTGCCGAAGCCGTCCCGTCGATTTCCTGCGGAAATAGCCGCGGTGCGAGCCATGCGGTCAGCACGATACCAACTACAGCGACAGGCAGACCGACATAGGCAAAATCGAAGAGTCGGAAGCCGGTGCCGCTCGTCTCCGCCCAAGCATTGCTGACGAGCATGTTCGCGGGCGTACCGATTAGCGATACGATGCCGCCCAGGAGCGCCGCGAAAGAGATAGGCATGATCAACTGCCGTTTGGGTATCTCGAGCGCAGCACTGACGCGCAGCGTTGCCGGCAGGGCGATCGAAAAGGCGCCGATGTTATTCATGAAGATGGAGATGAAGCCGGTCGCTCCGGACAAAGTGGCGATGACCGCAGCGTTGGAAAATCTAGCGTGCACGAAAAAATCCGCGAGCCGATCGAACAATTGCGCCCGTGCCAGCACCTGCACGACGAGCAGGATCTCCACGACCGTCACGACCACGGGGCTCGCGAAGCCGGAGAAGACCTGCTCGGCGGAATAAAGGTGGAGGGCATAACCGGCGAGCAGTCCGGTAATCGCGATCACCTCGATGCGGAAGCGTTCCAGTGAAAACAGGACGAGCATCGCGAGCAGGAGGATCAGCAAGGATGCTTGCTCGAACGTCATGGCTTGTCCCGAACCTCAGTCCACCGGGAGAATGTAGCGGTTCGGGCCGCGCTGTATAGAGCGAAATCTCCCATTCCATGCTCCACACCGACAATGCGCTCAGTCAGCGGGCCGGCGCCAGGTGCCGGTCTCGGTCATCTCCAGCATCGGGGTGGAAAACACGCCCACTATTCTTTCCCGCCATTGTGATCCGGCTGCATCGAGCGCTCCGCACCAACGGCGCGACTGCAGCATCGCAGCACCGATCGCAACAGGCTCGATGCCGCAACCGGCGAAAAGCTGCAGCCCGGAAATGATCGAGGTGCCGCTGGAAATGACGTCGTCGATCAGCGCCACGCGGTGGCCCTCCAGCAACGGCAGCATGCGGGGATCTATATAGAGACGTTTCTGTTGACTTGGGGTGGTAATCGACGAGAGCGCCACGGACAGGTCGTCGCGGTACCAGAATTTTCGGGACGTTCCGAGCGGCACATATCGCGAGTGCCCCAGCTTTTGCGCCACGGCAGCTGCGAGCGTCAGCCCAAGTGTCGGCAGGCCCGCAACGACCTCGACCTCGAAAGACTTCAGCTTCTCGGCAAGCGACTGAGCCAGCAAATCGAGAACCTCGAAACTCGCCTGATTGATGATCAGCGAGGCCAATGCATGCTGCCCGTCTGCCAGCACGCGTACCGGCAGGCGAAGCTGGCGCCCATCGTCCAACTCGGCGACATAGGAAGATGAGAAGTCTCCGTCGCTCCTGAAAGTGCCCGGGTTGTGAACTTCCTGCCAAAACTCGTGCGCCGCCAATTCCGTCATGCACTCAATTCCGTCTTGCCGGTTCCATGCCTGCGCTCCGGCGCAGTTCCTTCAATTCTGCATCCGTCAAGGCGCGCACTGCTCCCTTCGGCAATTCGCCGAGCGCCAAGCCCCCGATCGCAACCCGCACGAGGCGGAGGCATTCGATATCCAGGGCTTCCAGCATGCGACGGATCTGGCGGTTGCGGCCTTCATCGAGTTCGACCTCGATCCAGGCGTTCTTGTCGCCGCTCCTCAATAGCGCCGCGGACGTTGCCCTCAGAACTTCGCCGTCGTGGTGGACGCCAGAGGTCATCGCAGCCAGCATCTGGGCATCCATGATCCGGTTGACCTGGACATGGTAGGTCTTCGTGACATGGGTGAAGGGGTCGAGCAGCGCCTGGGCGAAGACGGTATCGTTGGTAAAGAGCAGCAAACCTTCGCTTGCCTTGTCCAATCGGCCGACCGGCGAAAGGTGCGGCGCTTCGAAGTCCCTGAGACAGTCGTAAACGGTGGGCCGGCCTTCGGGATCATCGCGCGTCGTTACCAGCCCGCGTGGCTTGTTCAGCATCAGATAGATCTTCGCCTCGGCGGCCACCTCGGTGCCATCGACGCGGATCTTGGCCGATGCCAGGTCCACCCAGGCGGAGATGTCGGTGATTTTGCGACCATCGACTGAGACGCGCCCCTCTAGGATCAGCCGTTCAGCTTGTGTCCGCGAGCAATGGCCGAGCTTTGAAAGCGCACGCGGCAGGGTTACCCGCTTGCCGGGCGCTTCGCCGTTCGGTCTTGCGCGCTCGCGCGATTTCTGAGGTGAGCGCCGTTGCCTCACTCTGTACCATCCTGTCAATTCCGTTGATCAGGTTCTGACACGAACACTTTCATGATGCCAGCAAGACGCCGACAAAACGCGGGGAAAAATTAGACGCTCAAGGGTTGGTGGGTGGGGAAGGTCAAAAAGCCGGACGGCGCTTTACGCGCCATCCAATTCGTCTTCGGGGGAGAGATCGGCAAGCCTTAGTGGCAAGCCATGAAACCGGCGAGTTCCTGGCGGCTGATAACGACACCCGCGGCCGCTTTGGCGGGGTCCGGATGAGTATAGGCTAGGCAAGGCAATTCAGGTAATTCAAGGGCTTGGCGCATGTTCATGATGCCGACCGCCTTGCGGCCGTTGACACCGTCAACACTGACTTCGACTATAAAGTGCGCTTTCTGGTTCTCCATGAGTAATCCTCCCGCCCATTTTAGCCGCAGCAATAACGACTAAACTTGGTTTTTCTAAGACCAAAGTATTACGAGCCGCATTGACCTCCAGATCATGCGGCTCGCGATAAAAGCGGAGCGTTTCCGCTGGCGCTATATCAGCGCCACCAATGGTGTGGCGGCTGTTGGCTGCCGCTCAAGAGATAGCCAGCTAGAAAACCGATCGCGCCGGCAAGTGCCAGCGCGGTCGTCGTCGCCGCTGCATGCTCGCGGGCAGCGCCTGCGGCAGCCACACCTTCGGCCCGAATCTGGGCAACGGCGCCCTTTGCGCGGGGGAGGGCATCTTCATAAACCTTGCCGGCACGGTCGCGCACTTCGTAGTAGGCTTCGGCACCCTGCGCCGAGATCATTTTCTGCAGGCGGGATACTTCCTGCTGGAGCGCGGCGATATCCTTGCTGACGGACGCTCTGATGTCGTCGGTGGTGGCAGCCATGTCTTTCTCCTTTCCTCTGCACGAACGAGAACACGAACGAGCTGCTTTAGGTTCTGCGCGATTTGATCCGTGTAAGGGGCAAATGATCCTCATCCGCTGACTTTCAACCCTCAAACGCCGCTTTTGCGCTGTTCGGATAGGACAGAAAACGGCTGAAGCCACGATTTTTGACCATTTGATAAAGGAATTTCGAAGTCGGCTGGAGCGCCGTTCGGCACCAAAAACACTCTTTCAGAAAATCCGTCAATCGAATCAATCTGTTACAAAAATGTCAAAAAACTTTGTTGGGTGGTGTTGACTTAGAAAAGGGG
>NZ_JACHYW010000052.1:0-12054 GCF_014193145.1 Rhizobium sp. BK060 | reverse complement strand
TACCTCGCCTAAGATACGTCGCTAACGACGTCGTTAAGGACGTGTCTTAGGCCATCAAGGCGCTATTCGGCAGGCGGTGCCAATCGGGTGCTTACTGACGAATGCGCTCTTGTCACCCTTTTTCATACGGTCAAGCACACTATCCCTCACGTCATTATAATCTCCCCGCGTCGTAGAATACGTCACTTCTTGGCTAAGGGATGCCCCGGGAAGATTGACACTTTCAACTACAGTCTCCTCTCCGGAAGCCACAAGTGGCAAAAGTAGGAACGTCAATCCCAATACAACAACACGCATTTTCGCTCCCTCTTGTGATTCCGGTTTTGGTTGCCTCATGCAGAACTCTTTCCGTAGAGATCGCGAGAGGTTTCGGGTTCACTCCGCTTTCATCACCGGACAACCTTGTCGCGGAGGGAATCCCGCATCAAACGAAGCTTTGATTCCATTAGGACCTGGCGCGTAAACTGAGAACGCCGAGCCGAGGATATCATCACGCCTCTTCTGAAGCTCGGATTGATCTACGATGTATTTCCTTGCGGCTGCATCGTATCTCAGCGCTGCTCTCGGCTGAATATTTTCGGAGTATACCGTCCCAAATGCCCTCCGCCGGTTATTTGCATCTGGCTGAGAAAGAGAAAAGCCAGAAAACCGGGGTGTCTCATCGACGATTTCGTTGTCCGGGGTCAACCTAACAACGTGTGTCGACGAGAAGTCTATAAGATCTGGATTTTGCGACGTTCCGAGAAGGTTTATAGAGACAGATTCCAGTATCAAGGGGTCGGTTGTCGGCGTGTTCAACACAGGAAGTACGCTCGTGGCCGGCTGATATTGACAAGATAAGGAGACATCGGCTGTAACGAACAGGTCTTCCAAGAACTTTAGTGTGGCGAGAATGTCGTTTGCCGGAGGCGCGCAGCTACCGCCTGCGGCACAGGTGTTGATCAACTGAACCAACTGAGATCGGGCGATGTTCACCTTATCGCCATAGGCGTGGAAGTATTTTGCGTATGCATCTGGGTACTTCCCATTCAATTCGCTGTATCGGTCGGCCGCTTCCGACAACATCATCAGCTTCCGGGTGAGGGTTCCTATTTGTTCGACGCGAGCTACGTCGAACATGACATCGGGCGCACCTAACGCTGTGTTTGCCTGCAGCAAGTAGCTCGTAATAGCGGAGTTTTCCTGCGTGAAAAGCGCCGATACATTTGCTGTTATTTCGCTAAGTTTGCTAAAGTCGGCAGGATCAATGAGTTTTGCAGACGCGCCCGCGGCGGCTATACCCGGCCCGCCGCGAGCATGATACTCTATTGAAACGTTGCCCGCCTTCTTCGCATACTCGATGATGGACTTATACGATGCCGTGAAAGTTGACCCCGCTTCCCCGGTGATGGCCTTGAGAGACACGCCGCCGCCGAGTGTTTGGCTAAGTCGTGCGGTAAGCGCATCTTTCCCCTGCACAGAAGACGTCCCTATCCTAATAAGAATAGTTAGCTCCGACCCACGGCGCTCGCCTCGAATGAAATGTGTGCCGCATCTTTTTCTGAAGGTATCTAAATCGGTGGCCGGAACAGGAGCGTCTGCGTTCTTTTTGTACTCCTGTATCATTAGTCGCCCGTAGTCGGCGTTCGCAGAGAACTCAAGAGTTACGGTATTCGAAGCGTTTTGTTTAAACGAATCAACGGTTATGTCTGTGTCGTACTTGCTGTTCGCATTGAAAATTCCGGCGTCGATCTTACCTGTTGTTTGAAACCCAAGAGCCACATCGGTGGTTCTTTTCTCCTCGTCGGATTTTGAAGCAATCGCAATTTTTCCCTCGCTGGAAATGGCGCCGCCGGTGTCCCACTTCACACCGTCATTTTCGTATATCACGCACCGGCCCAATGGATTGTAGGGAAATGCGATACTAACCGCGTCCCCAAGTGTACGATTTGAGGCCGAGCTGTATGGGACGGTTATCGTCGTTGGATCAATGTCAGCCGCGGCTGCACTGCACGAGCACAACGTGGCCCAGGCGAAAGGAGCCAGGACCATAACTAAGCTCCGTCGCTGAGAAAGTGTCTTAGCGTATTCTGAGAAAAATTCGGTTCCCATTGCTTGAAATCCTAGGGTCAAAACGCGGGTTTCGAAACGTACTTCACTTCGAGACGCATAATGTTGCCTGCGCTACCGTCGTCTCCAAAGGCACCCGGAGGTCCTTTGCGACCTGGCCGGCCAGGCTGGCCCTCGACCCCATCCGTTGCGCATGACCCCCCACCAGTTTTCCAGATGAATTGCCCTCCGCTTCCTCCGCAGCCCGCTTCGCCCTTTAGGCCACCAATTCCTCCTAGTCCAAAGTCTCCGCCTTCGCCACCTTGGCCTCCACGTCCACCCAATGCAGATAAATCAAAGTCTTCAGGCGCCTGGGCTCCTTCCTGCATGACTAGAAATACATCCGCTCCGTTGCCTCCGGGTCCGCCCTTGCCGCCGCGGCCACCGTCGCCTCCATCTCCGCCATCTCCGCCATTGCCGCCATTGCCACCGGACGCCCCATCGTGAAAGCCATTTCCGTCCCCGCCTTTGCCGCCTGTCCCTCCGTCCCCGCCGTCCCCACCGTCCTGTCCGCGCCCGCCTTTGCCACCCGGTGCGCCGTCACCGCCGACAGCGTACATTGTGACGGTTGACCCATCTGCAAAATCTGCCGCTCTAAGCTGTAACGACGAGGCGTTTTGACCAGCTCCACCAGGATTGCCATCTCGGCCTGTCTGACCCGTGAGGCCGACCTCGCCATTGTGACCTGGTTGACCACGGTCCGCCGACCAGTCGCCCTTGAGGTCTGTTCTAGCATTATCACCGTTGTCGCCGGTCGCAGCCTTTGGTCGTTTAGGTTGCTTGGAGAACGCCCATATCTCCGGGGCGACGGCCGCGTCGCGACCCCGTTCCCCTCGAGTGCTGACAATTCGAACTGGACCCGCGATTTGGCTTGTAACTTTAAGATACACCATCTCCTTGGAACCTAGCTCCGCGCCGTCTCGAAATAGAACAAAGGGGCAGGTGATCTTTATTGACTGAGGAGATGCGTCACTTGCGGTTGGGTGCGCTAGCGTCACCTTTCCCTCAATCACTAGGCCGGAATAACCTTTTGATTTGCAGTCGAAAATATCCAGCGTAACCGTCGCACCGGCCTGCCAGATAAGCGCGGCCTTATCGGGCGTCCATGCCGGAGCTGCTTGGACATTTCGAACCTCGGCGAAACTCAATGCGCTGATGGCTACGCAACTAAAGGTCTTCAATGCCGACATGGTATCCCTCCCTCTATAATCCAACGACTTCCCGTCACTCTGTTGTGCTTGCTGACTCTGGGCGATGTAGGAAGAATTGTGCGTAACGTCCCACCCCTTTCCGCATTTGAATAATGCTGTTTTTTAGTCGCAACGCATCCACACGCAGGTGATTGAGGCGCACAAAGTCCGTACCCTTTATTTCCCGAAGACTGGGAAGCTGGCTCTCAACTCGCACCAAGTCAGCGACGTAGGCGGGAGAATTTTCCCTCTCCTCATCAATAGCGCGAGGCTCTGTGGTGCCTGCACTTCCTGCCGGGGAACAACAAAACAAGATGGCAAGGGCTGGCCCCACTAGCGCTCTTCCTCCTAGCGACGACAACATTCCTATACGTGTGAAATCTAAAGACGTTTGCGACATTTTATTTGCCCGCGCCCACTCGGGCCCCGCTCATCTGTTCCAACAGAGCAATAACTTGCGCCCACGACATATCCTGAGCGTTCGCAATAGCTGCGAGATCTTTTGCTATGCGATCGAGCGATGCACGATTGCTGGCGGTGGCCCCTACGAGCTTTTCCAGAGTACGCTTTTGCGTTTGGATCAATTTTGCCTGATCGCGCAATGTCGAGCACTGGACGAAGTCCATCGGAAGATCGACAGTTGGTGGGGGCGCGAATGCCGCGATAGTTGCTTTGGGCCCGCGGGATCGGCACGGATTTGGTGAACCACCGCGTACGAGTGCAAACATGGCCGCTTCCTTAGTTTGGCCTCTTACTGTTTGTTTGGCGATCGGCGAAGCGCCGTTATTGTCGAATATGACGAGAACTCCAGAGTTGCTGTTTTTGATTTGTTTCCCTCGCTGGAGTCGCTTCAGATCTGAAGCCATCGCGTTATATGAATGGCGCTGCGCAGTAGAGCCGAAGGATGTATTGCAGCTCTGCAGCGCCACCGCGGCGATGATCGACATGGCTATGCCGATAGTCTTGCGAGAAAAAGATGTCAAAACGCCCCTCCGCCGAAATGACACAGACTAAAAAAGAACAAGCATGTTTATCAGAATGAAACAATATTAACTGTTATTGTAAAATATGCAACCAACATCTCAAGGTAGAGTAATTTAGTGTCGCGTCCTAGATGAATGTTACGAAATTTTGTTCGACTTCAGGGGAGGGCTGTCCCTTTAGTGACATTCGTACTTTAGAGTGTTGAGGCACGATCGAAAGGTAACGTTGGCTAGACAATAGCTGAACCCACTGTTACGTCGTTCGCTCACCGGCGGCGCGAACTGCTCGCGCGAAAATCGGCTTCGAGCGAACCAATTCCGCCAGTGGGCGTCTATTGTGACATGCATGTCCATCCGGCGGTCTCCGCTTGAACCAAGCGAAGTAGCCGATGGCAGTTATCTGATGATTGGCTAGGACCAAACAGAGCCCGTTGTCTATGGCCCAACGCTAGCCTGCCAACCCTGATCGGGCCTGCTCACACGTGGACTTATTGCGGGGTTGGTGTGTCAGATTTGAGCGTCTACGAGGCTCTGCATTGGTTGAACGAGGAAGTCGCCTGCTTGGCCCCCTGTAGGTCAACAACAGTGCGTTTGCCGGTCAGGTCGGTGATTGCCAGCTGCTTGCCCCCTGCAACCTCGGTCAACAGCTGTTCTGGAAGCTGATAGAATCCGTGCCAGCCGAAATAGTCTTCCTGATTGCCATCGGAAACGTGAGGTGCTCCGTCGTCCACCCGCCAAGTCGCCCTTGTTTCTCCCTCGAACACCCCCTCGACAAAACCGACCAAGTCTTTCCCGGGCGACGCCATGAAGCCAACCTTGACATTGCCGGACTGCGTTTCGGCGTAGCAGGTCTTGCCCCAATCCTCCTCGGCTGTGCTGAAGCGCCATCCGGTCACAGGTTGAGAGGCGGTCGAAGCGGCTTGACCTTGGCCGGGGACAGCCGTCGGAGGAGCCGCAGTTCCGACCCCTGCATTGAAGCCGATGCCGGGGGCGACAGGTTGAGACGATGACGTACCTGATCCCTTGGCGAAAGGCGACGTTGCCGACGCTTGATCGTCGCTCGGCAAGCCGAAGATCGTCGGAGCCATCGCGACCAGCGCGTCACTGCATTCCTTGGAAGCCTGCCCCGCCATGTACGCGTCGTATTGGGTCATGGCCGGGACGATCCACGGCTCTTCGTTGCCTTCAAAGGTAACCTGAAGCGACAGCGGTTGTTCGGCATTTGTGATCCCGGGAATTATCAGGGCCAGCAACAGACCAGCTGCCTTGTCCCACGAGTCCCCCGACAACGTTTCCGGGGTGGTCACTGTCATCGGCACCTGCGCCTGGAATGGGAACATCGCTCGGCCAAGTGACACCGTCGTGGCCTGATTTGCCGGTAGGTTCCAGCCAGCCTTATAGATGTGCACGCTCAACCTTAGTTCATCGACGCCCTCAAGCGACGTGCGGAAAGCAATGCGCCGTGCTGCCCAAGCGGTGGACCGCGTCTCGCAGTATGGCCTCGCGGAAGCAGTCTCGTCAGGCGTCGTCATGACGACTTCCCACTCACCTGAGTGAAAGTAGTTCCTTTCCTGTTGGCCCGCCGTTACAGCGGTCGCCGTACATAGGCTTAGACCGGTCAGCAGCAGCAAGGCTGTTCGGTTTGCGATCCTCATGCGACCTGCTTCCTCTTGCCCGACCGCCACGTGAAGAAGGCCATCACGGCCAAGCCCAGCGCGATGAACGCCCAGATGGCGATGTCACCGAAGCTGCCCTGCGCCGATGCGAGGAAGCCGAGCAGGCTGGCAATGGCGAAGATGATAGCGGCAACCAACGGCAGGCCGAAGGCGAACGCTCCAGCGAAGAAAAACAGGATGCCGACAAACATGCCGATGGCAGCCGCTCCGCCGGTGGCTTGATCATTCAGGAGGCCACTGCCCGCCGTGACGGCACACGATTGGAACAGCACCAACATACCTAAGAAGATGCCGATAATTCCGATTGCGATTTTCATTTGTCTCCCCAATGACAAGAAAGGCGCCCAACGGGCGCCTTTGAACAACTTACGATAGCTCTCACCAAATCAGTAGCACGCTCAATGCGTAATATGGGACTGACAGTCCGTCGATTGTCAAGCGACGAATATGTCTTTGCTTGCTCGCATGGATGTGCGGCAAACCATTGGCTGGAATGTGAGGCGATTGCGTGTGGCAAAGGGCCTCTCGCAGGAGCGTTTGGCGCTAGAGGCCAGCCTCGACCGCTCATATGTTGGTCGCGTGGAGCGGGGCCTGGAAAACGTAACCGTTTCGACGCTGGAAGCATTGGCGAACGCAATGGGCGTCCACGTTTCCGCGCTGTTTGACGAAGTGGACCCAAAGGCCAGTAAACCCGAGCCCCTTCGGTCTGGTAGAAAACCGAAGCCAGCTTGATCTCCGCGAGATTGAAGCGAACCCGCACCATCAGTATTCGTCCGCCCGCATTATGGTCAGCACCCGGCATGTGACGGATTCGTCGTTGGGATCAGGCGAACCGAACTGTAGATCGACGTCGTAATGATCGATCTTCCAGAAGAAGCAGGCACCTCCCACCTCGACCGCACCGAAGTCGTGTTCTTCATACGGGTCGTTGTCAGAATTGAAGGCGTCGAACTGCTTCACGGCGATTGTCAGCGCCAGCATCTTGTCTACTGGGAGGCTGTTAACTCCGGCCGTCAGCATGACCTTGCCGCCGATGAAGCGGCGTCGGAACTGGTCGTTGAGTTGGCGGATAGTAGCGGCCTTGTCGGCCGCTCCGGTTGCGATGGGTGTCTGTGCGCAAACCTGCATCATCGTGCTCACTTCTCGACGTAGGCCGGGTGGATGAGCGCAACCTGATCGATGCGGCGGTCGAAGGCTGGCATGTCCAGGTAGTCGCGCCACTTCAGCCGAACGCTGTTGTCCTCGCCCATGCCTAGGACGGTCGCTTCGAACCAACCTTCAAGCGGCCCCTCGGTCGCGAGCACCAGACTACCCACGGTGAGCTTGTCCCAATCCTCGGGTATGTTTGTAGGCTTGGCCGCGGCCTCCGCTTCGGCAGGATCAGGCACGGGGGCAACGCGTACGCGTTCGGCCTGCTCGCGTTCTTCGGCTGGCAGGTGTGCGGCAATCTCCCGGTAGAGGTCCTGCTTCACGAACGGCACGAACGCCTTGCCACTGTCGAACAGCTTGCCCTTAGGAAGCTTCGGCAAGTAAGCGCGGACCTGATCGCTGTCCGCACGGAGCGACAGCATGCCCATCAGGTTGGCTGCCTTCGAGGCAAGGTGGGCATCGACGGCGGGGAAGTACGAAGCATGCGCCTTACCATTGTCGTCACGGCCAAGGACGATGACAGGGTGGGGTAACGACACATTCAGGGCTGCGGCAGAAGTCATGGTCATTCAGCTCTCCAAATAAAAGAGGGGCCCGAAGGCCCCGACAGGTCGAAACGCAGGGTCGCACGCTTCGATTGTGATGTTATATCAGAACACCTAAGAAATGTCAATCAGAGGTTGTTTAAGCGGCGCCAGTTTCCTTCATCGCACCGTAAAGACCACGATGAGATCTATCGCTTTGATAGCGTGTTGGTGACCGAGGGCGTCCGTCTACGAAAGATACCACCAACTTAAACCAAACAGCTCGGTCTTCTCGAAAACCATATCCTCGCCCTGATTCTCTAGGCCACGCGAAAGAAGACGGCTTTCTTTGGGATGATCCCCGTAGTTCGAAGCCAGCCTAGCGAGTCGCGTTGCACTCGATATAGGCTTAGGCCGGTCTAGACGGTTAAGTCGGCGCTTTGTGTATCCGAACAACAACCCTTGATCTGGAACGGCGCGATAAACGTCATCGAAAAGAGGAACATCTTCTACGTTGTCGCCAAAACTGTATTGCAGGCTCTCAAACACGTCATAATCGGCGTCTCGATCCACCCCCGTAACTGAATACTCCACCACAAGTACCTTGTCTCGACTGCTCGGAGAGCTCACATCTTCGACCAAACCGAAGGTTGCGATGCAGCCGAAGTTGTTTGTATCTGTGGTATCCGCGGGACACCTGGATGCTCGTACCCAGCAGTCCAAAGACGCCTTAACTGCTTCGCGAATTTTTGGGATCGGTATCGGTCGCGTGTCTTTGGCGGGCACGGTGTGTGACCGGATTGCGAAGGCGCTACGGCGCCAGCGACCTTCGAAAGCAGCTGTCGAATTGTCGAGCGCAAGGAACCGTTCAGTTAGTCTCGACGCACAGATCGGACAACGGTCTCTGCCACATCGCCGTCCATTTTCACATCTTATCATCGACAGCATGCCGGGAGAGAGCGGTAGCCCAAGCTTAGCCGTACCTTCTGCGATAGCGTCACGTACGCCTGCCGCTGCATAGGAATTCATCATGATCAATGCCTTTGAGGTTTTATAGGGGAAGTTGAGTCTGCCTTGGGGGAAGACCCATGTGCGTAGCGGCAAACAAGGTGAGATTCGTATTGCCTCACCCAAGAGTGTTCCCAGAGAATAATGCCGTTGCCTCACTCGGATGTTCTCGAATGCCTCACGGGTTGTTCCGATCGTATCCCCGCACCTGGTGCAGGTGACGGAGGTAGCGAAGCCGCTCGCGAGCGCGCCCTCAATTGCGCTGTAGCGAACGGGCGGCTTCGCGGGCGGTCATCATGTTTTCCGGTGGGGTCGGGTTGTCGAAGGCCAACCTGGCGGTAAGAGCGGATGCCGATCCTGTATTGTTCGGTAATGATCTCACTGCACGACCTCTACGATTTCCGTCTGCCGCGCGGCATCGGCGAATGGCCCGAACACCAGCGCATTGGCCTGTGTACTGCGCCAGATCTTCATTCGGCGCTGCACGGTCCGAATGAGGCCGTCGGGATACACGCCGGGGTATTTGACCTGTAAGCGTTCAAGCAACTCTCGCGAAGTTCGCCAAGGCTCCGCCTCGAACCATTCCTCGAGTTCAGCAGTGACGGCGAGTAGAGGATCGGGCCTCCGCCGCTCTCGCTTGGCCGCTGGCTTGGAGCGGGCAGTCGGTTTCACTTCACCACCACGCCAAGCAATCCGTAAGCCAGACAGAAAGTCTTCGAGCGGTAATGCCTCGCCGTCGGTGGCAGGCGAACCATCAGGCTTGTCAGCAATTTCGACCAATCTCTCTTGTGCCAGGCGTATGTCGCGGAGCAGTCGGACCGGATCGAGCGTCAGGTACATCGCCTTGAGCCAAAGGCGTGTATCCTCCGGCGTGCGTGGGTCGTCAAGCAGCCGCTGAAAGGGTGTGGCGGGACGATGATAGCGCTTGATCACCTTGGCTCCGTCGCGGTGCTTTTCTTTCAGCTTGAATGATGGCTGAAAGAAATTCACGAACAACCGCATTGACGAATAAAGCTTGGCCAGCTCCCGAGTGGCTCGCAGCCCCTCGAAGCGTCGGTATCCAACGATCTTGCGCACGATCGCGCCATTCTTCTGCTCGACAAATGCCTGATCATTCTTTCGGTAAGGGCGGCAACGGGTAAGTTCGATATTATCGCGCAAGCAATACTCATGAACACTCTCGTTCATGAACACACTGTCGTTGTCGGTGTCGAAGCCCAGCAGCGGGAACGGCAGCAATTTGCGCAGTTCGGCCAACGCAGTGATCAGTACCGTTTGCTCGCGAACCAGCAGCGGCGCGCATTCCGTCCAGCCCGTGGCTATATCGGTCAACACCAGCGTTTGCGAGAAGGCACCCCTCGCGTAGGGGCCGGAATGAGAAACGAGATCAGCCTCGACAAAGCCGGGTGCGGGGTCATCCCAATCCGAGAAGGTTCGAACGGGAACGCTACGCCGAATCGCTGTTGATCCTTTCCGGCGCCGCGGACCCGTGGCGCTCGCTTTGATCTCCTTGAGGATCCGATCAATCGTCGCCGGGCTCATCGTCAGAAGTTGCCGGCGCGTCTCGCTATTCATATCGCCGTGTCCATGACGTTCCATCGCTTCGATCAGTGTTGGCAACAGGGGGTGTAGTCGCTTGCCGCAAATTCGATCCGACGCCTCCCAAACAACGACGAGCGCTGCCCGCACGTCATCGCCGTAAACCCGGCGCCCTGGCCGAGGACCACCCTTCGCCGGTTCGCGTTCTCCTCGCAGCAGTCGCATCGCATGCTTGCGATGAAAGCCCGTGAGGGCCACGAACTCGTCTAACATCCTCGCCTTCTCGGCCCGCCCGCCTAACACATAGCGACAACTGATCGCCGCCACCAATTCCGCACGTGTCGCCATGCTTACCTTCCTCATCACAGCTCCCGAGGTTGATTCGTCGGGAGCAATTTAGATGAGGCAATAGCCCATTCTCAGGGAGCAGTTCAGGCGAGGCAATGCGCGTCTCATCCTGATCGCCGCGCTATAACCCATGTCTGGTGATAACTAGGAGGTTGGGCGACGGGGAGGATCATGTTCCGTACAAGAGCCGCGTTCGTCTGCTGGTTTGGCGAGCTGCGTCCTTGTGCAAGGCCGCACGGGTCGCTTTAAGGATGTCTCGCCTTAGAGCTTTGCCATCTCCGCCCGCAAACGTTAGATGCTTCAAGCTCCGCTCCTTGAATACGTTAAGAGCTCGAATGAGGTTGCTTGGTCGGATCGGCCTTTTTCGGTTCCGCCACTTGCCCGTAGGCTGCTTTGTCGACTCTCCTGTCTTGGCATCAAAAATCTCGCGTTTCCTCGGATAAGCTGTGTATTCATTGACTTGACTCTTCGAAACGTAACGAGCGTAGGACAGGGCGGCGCCCGGAGTAACCCGCCGATAGTGCGCTGCGTCCCATCCCGGCACGAAAGCACTGTGTGCCCGGTTGAGGCGCTTTCGCCTATAAGCAAGTTCCCGCTGCTCCGCGTTCCATACGATGGCGTGAGAGTGCCACGAAACAAATGCTCGACGCGGCCCAGGAACAAAGGGGGCGTGATAGTAGTAGGCGGCTTCCACCAATCCGACGAAACTAAAGTCTGCCAGAAAATCCCGCATTGCAGCTTTGCAAGCGGTGACGTCGAACCGCGCCGCTTGAGGCAACGGACAGGTGTGTTCCTTCAAGCTGAGGGTGACAAAGAAAGCTGTTTTGACTTTCCGACGGTTAAGCAAGGTCTCAAGTTTGGCACTGAATACCTCCGTGAACTGCATCCGGGCTACAAAGTTTATCGCTTTAAGCGACGATGCTGATGACATCCTCAGGCGCTTTTTCAGCTTCTTGGTGGCAATTTGTCTGCCTCGCTTGGTGAGAAGGAAGGCTTGCAGACGATTGTTAAGTTCGCTGTGTCTAGCGACGAAATCGGCCTGCGATAACTGCAGGGTGCTCATACTGATTGCTCCTGCCAACAGGCAAGGCTCCGCCATCAAGGCGCAAGCCAAGGCCAGTCGGTCTGGTAATGTTGAAGTAGGGGTGGTTGGTGTTCGGTGGGCGAAAAACTGTACTACAAGTAATGCCTACGCCTTTCTTCGCGGCTTCAAGCTAATAATTCTGGTTTTGGCGACGCCATCCTGGAGTGGTTCGACTTTAATCCAGGCCTTGAAATGTGTGGCCTCGTTGATCTCGAAGAGTTTTCGCATAGCCGCTGACGTGCCGCTGACATCCACAGAGCGACCTGCCGCTTGCCTCATTTTTTCGATCCCACCCGCCTCTCGAATGAGGCGCGGAATATCCACGGCAGGCACATTTTCGCTGAAAAGTGGACTGAGAGCCTTGTAGTACCGTAAGCGCGATTTTCGATGCGCATTGACGTCTGCGGGACTGATGAACGCCCACGCGGGGTAGCGTGATCCCGCTCTACCCGGCCGGAGTAGTCT
>NZ_JACHYW010000051.1:0-16603 GCF_014193145.1 Rhizobium sp. BK060 | reverse complement strand
ACGAATGGAACGACTTCCTCGACTGCTTTGTCGACGACGAGGAGCTGGTCGCCCGCTTCAAAGCGAAATCTCCGCGGTAACAATCGGTCGGTTACATTCGTCAATATTCCAAATCCTTGGAAGCGAGTGGAAACTACTGCCGCGATTGGTATCGAGTTTAAGGGATTTGGGAGCTCGTCGGGCAAGAAGAACGTCCGACAGATTTCTGCGTCTGAAGAAGCCTTGTATCTTTTCGAAAACCAGTAACGTTCACTGGCGCCAGCCAGAGATCACTCTTAGGCGCGATTTAAGCCAAAGCAGCGAGCCTTCTAGAAAATCACGCGATTCAATTCAGAAAATAGGCGACGAAACTATATTATGGAAGGGTTGGATCAGATGAGACCGATTGTAGTTTCATTTATTTCGGCGGCTCTCTCGCTTTTCGGCTTTCCTGCTTTCTCGCAGGAGTTAACTTGGAACGGAGAAATTCAAGCGTCGAACTTTGATTGCGGCCCAGATTACAAAGCAATCGTTATTAGTGGCCAAGTTGAAATGTCTGGCTCCGCCGACGGCGAATTGAGCCAATTATCCCCATATATTTCCATTAAGTGCCAAGAAATGCGATTTGAACCCGGTAGCTTGCTACGAATTAACAAAAATGTCGAAATACGATTGTTTGGAAGCGCCAGTGGTCCGATAAATATTGAAAGCGTTACAGACATTGATGGCTGGCCGGGCGGGCGCAATGAGGAGGGTGGTAAGGGTGGAACCGGAGCTTCTATCCGATTGGTCACTGGTTCGCTCTTGAATTCAAGTATCAAAATTAAAGCGCAGGGTGGAAGTGGAGGTCGTGGTGGCTATGACGGCAGTGATGCCAAGAGCGTTATCGGTGGCGGTGGCGGCGATGGGGGAAACGTAGAAATAATTTGCCGGGACGCAACGATTGCGGCGATAACTCCATTTGTGTCCAACGAGGGGGGATTTGCAGGACCCGGCGGAAGACTCTCAAACGGCAGTTATGGTTTAGTGGGGCGACCTGGAAGCAAGGGCAGCGTGAGTATCACTTCGATTGGTATCATTTCCAACGATGCTTGGAATGCTCTAGTGAGATAGTGACGTGCCGAATAGTTGCTTGTCGTGCCATGCCGTCACCTCAGGGTATAGCCTGTTGCATAGGGCGGCACGTTACTTCTTCCAACGTAACATCGGTCTTGACCTCGACCATTTGTGACAGGGTAGCCTAAGGCCTAAAGCTTGAGGTGACACATGACGAAAATTGGATACGCTCGGGTCAGTACCGTCGACCAGGATCTTGAAATTCAGCTGCAGCGCTTAAGAGCTGAGGGCTGCGTGATTGTGCGCGCAGAGAAAATTTCAGGCGCTAGCCGGAACGGTCGAACTGAATTGGCGACCACCATCGAATTCTTGCGTGCCGGAGATGAGTTGGTTGTAACGCGCCTAGATCGCCTAGGCAGGGATACGCGTGATGTGCTTAATATC
Organism: Rhizobium sp. BK060; assembly: GCF_014193145.1. Classification (NCBI taxonomy): domain Bacteria; kingdom Pseudomonadati; phylum Pseudomonadota; class Alphaproteobacteria; order Hyphomicrobiales; family Rhizobiaceae; genus Rhizobium; species Rhizobium sp. BK060. The sequence goes on along the minus strand of NZ_JACHYW010000051.1, from coordinate 15,124 downwards.
GTATACGATTGCGAGCAAAGGGGAGCCTTTGTCACTATACTAGACCCTCACGTCTCCACTCGAGGTGAGATGGGTCAAGTCATCTTGACTGTGTTGGGCATGGTTGCTCAGATGGAACGTCGGTTTATCAAAGAGCGCCAGCGTGAAGGGATTTCGCGAGCGAAGGCCGAAGGGGTGTACAAAGGAGGAAAGGCTCGCCTCGATCACTCGCTGATCCGACAGCTCCATAGCGAAGGATTAGGTGCGTCCGCGATCGCAAAAGTTGCCCATTGTTCGCGGATGCATGTCTACCGTATTTTGCAAGTGTCGCCATAAATTTTTTTCACGTGGGACAGTATGAAGGGCGGCGCATAGGCGCAGTTCCAGTTGGCCACACTATCGTGAGCGCTTCCCCCTAAGAACTCTTAGGCGAGAAGCTGAATAGCGCCTCTGTGCAGGCTGCGCGTAACGCTTTGTTCGCCGCTGACAGCTCCACTTTACCCGCGTGACGGTGAAATCGCATCTGGTTGTGCACGACCATGTTTCTCACCTTATAGAGCGCTTTATACCAAGTTATGTCAGCCTCTTGAGGGTCTCCAGCGCTAGCCAAGATTTGTAAACACTCCTGCTTCAAATCCGTGAATTTGCTGCGGCGAACGTTTTTTGACAGATAGTGCTGATCGAGCTTCCCAATGCGCCCCACCTCGTTAGTTATGTCAGACAACCTCTCTTTCAGAGTCCATGTGTCTACTTCCAACTTTGGAAGCTCTTTTATCTCAATTTGGAAAATCCTATCAATACAGTACTCGATCAGTTGGTAGTATATCAGGAAGCTTCCGACACTGTTCTGTTCATTATCGGCCTGGCGGATCAGCTTGCAAAATATCGCGACGTCTTGAATGTCTAATGCTGCGGGGACGCGAAGATTGATGTGTTGGTCTTCGATCGTGACATCGCCCTTCACAAAGTCCAAGCCAAACCTTTCTACCTCGTGTATATTTTGTTCCAGTAACGAAAGATGAAGGCTTTCGAGCGTCAGTCCGGCCTTACGAAGGCCATCGTCGCTGAAGACGAACATTACGTGCTCATCGGAGAAGAGCTCGTCAACAAAAAATTCTCCATTCCTTAGATCGGCAGTCGCTCGAACAAGTGAATACCGATCTATATTATCGAGCGACACAAGCTTTCGAAAGCCTACCTCCGCAAATCTCGAACCCCATCCTTCAGCTATACCTGTACCGGCTCGAAGAGAGGTCAGTGGAAAGGCATAGCCCAATTGTGTTCCTGACGGAGTGGAAACTACCTTTCTTGTGTCTGCCTCCCCGACATCCCCCACGTGGCACAGCATAATGGAGAAATCTTCAACTTTTTGTGGCTTATCTACCTCAATGCCGTGCTTTATCGTGGCCAAATCACCCAGACGGGATTTGATCACGCACCATCCGAGCTCATGTTGGATATTCAGCTCAAAAGACCGAGCCTGGTCGGCTGTTAGCTCAAGAAACGACTGCACCGCCGCCGCCCTCAGAACATCATCTGGTAGGTTTCTTCTGCTGCCAACCAGGATTTAGACAAGTCCAAATAACTGTCGCTGTTGGGATTGAGCAATGCGCGAAACGCAAACTGCGCGTAAGCTCGTTGGGCATCGCCGATTCTCTTCGCTTTCTTTGAAATACGATCCAATATCTCTATCAGTTGATCGAGCGCTATATGCGGCTCACCCGAGAACTTCAGTTGGCTGGCCAACTCGCCGATCGTCGTTATGTTGGGATATTGCTTCTGCTCAATTAACCTCTGGCATTCAGCGCCGAAGCCCGTCATAAACTGAGCTCTGGAAAACAAGGAAGTTGTATTGGTTGCGAACGGACGCTCGACTACACCATTGTCGGCATCTTCCTGATCTTCAGCAGCCTGATAAGACCAGTCACTGTCAAGAGCTTCGATTTCCTTGGATATCGCGTTGAAGGCGACGAGAAGCTGCTTCATGTCATCATTTTCTGGGGTGAACTTGAACTTCTCCAGGAAGTTTAGTTCCTTTAATTCCCCAACCAGTCCTTGTTTCGTGTAAGGCATGGGCGAGCCGGTCGAATAGGCATAAAACATATCGATGACGTCTGCATACTTATACTTCGTGACACCCCTGGCTCGGGCTTCGTCAGCTTCGCGAACGACCTCGATCCCGTTTGGCAGATCTGCGTTATCAATGTAATCGTTGTACAATATCTCGAGCTGATGTCGGAACGACATTGGTGTTTGCCCGGTATTGAGCGTCAGCATACGATAAAGGATGCCTGGCTTGGAGAGGCCAACATACACTTCTATCCGGATCTTGCTCGCGCGTAATGACGCGATTTGTTCAGCCGTAAAGCTCCCGTCGCCCCGATTCAAAATACCATTTATCGTTAGAGTACGCTGAAGGCCGTCAAGGATCAAAAGCTCACCGTCTTTCGCCGCGCGCACAATGTAGGCGTAAATCGCCGCCCACTCGCCGAATGCGTCGCCGTCCGCGATAGCCTGCTTAACAAGCTCGTCCAGCTCACCTCCGTACGCGCTGCTCACAGCGAGGATGATCGGGGGAATGACGCAACCTTGTATCAAGTCATCACGCAGGAGGTCGTAGGTCTTTCCGCCGCTTTTTACCTTCTTGCGCTGGAATGCATTTTTATCCAGGATTAAAGGTGCGAAGCCAAAATACTCGTCAATGGTGAGCACCGCCGCAATATTCAGGCCCATAATTTTTTTATCAATCAGCTTTGAAACAAATTCCATGCTTTGCCCATCGGTAAAGTGATTCTTTATCGCATAAGTCCGGAATATCAGCCAACAGCCAATCGAAACACAAGCTCAATAATCGCCGGTTCGTCACTTCGAGCTTTGACCCTGAACAAATGGTCGACCTCAACGTCGATGTGGCGTGCGGATCGATGTAACAGGCAATACCTGCTCGTTGCTATGTTGATGCCGCCCCCACGCCGCCGAACATTTTATCCTACGAGGGCTGTGCCAACTGTCGAGGCATGTTAAGAGCGCGAAAGTGCACGAGTTGGAGCTGGAGCCGTTGACGGTGGGGTTTATAGCATTCGAGCTTGATTTGATGCGTGCGGTGATGAACCAGATCATCCCTGCGGTTGATGCCATGAGCAGCACTCCACTTACCTTAACGAATGCCCTTGAGTTACCGGAGGCTCAGGGCGTCTACTTGCTACTGCACAATGGCCAGATCAGGTACGTCGGCAAGACTGATGCGGAGGCTGGGTTGCGAACCCGAATGGCGCGACATTCGCGGAAGTTTGAGCAGCGCCTGAATGTTCGTCCGGAAGACGTCTGCTTCAAGGCCGCCCAGATCCTCGTCCTCACCGCCATGGATATCGAGTCGAGAGTAATCGCGCATTACGGGTCGGAATGGAACGGCTCTGGCTTCGGTTCTAATGATCCAGGGCGCGAGCGGGAGACCACAAACAAGCCGGAACAGGGCTTCGATGCTCAATTCCCGATAGACATCGACATCCCATTGGAGATACTGAACCCGGGAACAACAAGCGTTCACGATGCGCTGATCACACTTAAGGATGTCCTGCCGTACACTCTACGCTACGCAGTCCAGCTGCCGGCCGGACGCAACAAAGTCGGTCGCCATGACTATCGGGTCAACCCACACCCGGATATGGTCACTTCACGGCTCACGGTCCCGGCTCGTCCGATGTCTGTGAGGGAAACCATGCAACTGATTGTGGCGGCCCTACCTCAAGGGTGGCAGGCAACCTATTTCGTTAGCCATGTGATCCTCTATAAAGAGAGCCGCACCTATCTGCACGGCGCGCCGATCTAGGCTAGCAACAGCTTGTCGCGGACTCCGGCTGCGAAAACATGTCCGAGTTCGCATCGCACTCCGCACCGCGAAACGTTCAGGGCCGTAAGAACGGCTGCAGGATGCACCACCAAGGCAGACTGGCCCGTTCTCTGTCGCGCTGTCGCCGCTTCTTGTGAGGCTATGGGCGGCGCCCGTTCAAGAAATGAATTCAACTAATCCACTGATCTATCTTGAATTTACTGGTCATGGCACGTTAAAGTTGCTTCGAGAGGAGCTATCTGATTGTCAAAGGTCGTTTCAAATTTCATAGGCGCTTACGCGCGCGAACATGACTATTATCAATCAGCTGCGTCCATTTGCAGTCGTCGATGTGAACAACTGCTGGCGACCCAAGGCATACGGGCCATCGTTAGTCATCGAGCAAAACGGCCGAATAAACTTCAAGCCAAGCTTCTGCAGCGAAACAAGGATAAGAGCTACAAGAATGATGATGAAATACGGGCTGACATTCCTGACCTAGCCGGTGTTCGTATCGCGCTTTATTTCCCTGCTGATCGAGACAAGGTGAATGCCATATTGGGCGAGCACTTTGAAGTCCTGAAGATCAAGAATTTCCCCGAGAAGATGAAACCCCGCAAGGACTCGAAGCGGTTTGATGGATATCACGCCGACCACTATCGTGTGCTAATGCCTGAAACGGCCTTGGAGGACGGCGAGAAGTCATATGCTGCGGCGGCGATCGAAATCCAAGTGGGCTCCGTCCTCATGCATGCCTGGGCGGAGGTGGAGCACGATCTCGTCTATAAACCTGAAAGTGGCATACCTTCCGAGGAGGAGCACGCTATCCTTGATGAATTGAACGGCATGGTCATCGCAGGGGAGATCGCTCTTGAGCGACTTCAAAAGGCGGTTGAGCGGCGGTTGAGCAGCCCGCACGACGCGAAATTCGACAACCACTACGAGCTCGCCGCTTACCTGCACAAATGGATGCGGGGAAGTGTGCCGGATGGCAGCGAGCCTGCGGTTGGCCGTGTCGATATTCTCTGGGAACTTCTAAAAAAGGCGGATTTGAATAGTTCCGAGAAATTGCGGCCCTTGCTTCCCAACGCGGCCGCCGCCGCGAACGGTCCGCCGCTATCGGATCAGATCGCCGACGTGGTTCTTGGGCAAAATCCCGAGCTGTATTCCTACTATGGACCATTGCAGTCCAATCTGACGGCGCCGGAAATATACCCGCAGCAATCGACCCAAGTCGCTTCTCGGGCCGACAAAATTGGCGAGTTCCTCTCGGCGTGGATCACACTCGAAAGAGCGTTTAGAATACTGGGCGCGGACCTTACCCCGACCAAGCGCGGCTATATTGATCCCTTAACGGGCGCGCGATCCCTGGATCTTTCCCCGGGCGCGCTGGACACCATCGCGGGGGTTCGCCGCTTGCGCAACAACCTCGTGCATGGGATAGAAATTCCGCCACGCAAGGCCTTGTTGGAGGCAACCGAAGCCCTTAATTCCGTCTTCACGGAACTGGAGACCCATCCGGAAGAACGTGTCCGCGAAGCCTTCGCGCAGGCCAAGGACCCATCGACACGTCCCTAATGGTTGAAATTGGCTCGAATGGTTGACACCCTTAGCACATCCGCCCGATCGAAGCGAATGTCCCTCATCCGCGCGAAGGACACCAAGCCTGAAATGGCTGTACGTCGTTTGGTTCATTCCCTAGGGTATCGCTACCGGCTACATCGTCGCGATCTTCCAGGTTGTCCCGACCTTGTTTTTTCCATACGATGCAAGGTCATTTTCGTGCATGGTTGCTTCTGGCACCGCCATCCTGATTCGACATGCAAGCTGGCTCGCCTACCAAAGTCCCGGGAGGAGTTCTGGGTGCCCAAATTGGAAAGTAACGCATCTCGGGATCGCAGAAACGAGATGGCCCTCAAGGCCAAGGGCTGGGATGTTTTAGTAATATGGGAATGCGAGACAAAAGATCAGGCTTTGCTCGAAAGAAAAATACAGGCATTTTTTCACGATGAAATCGATTGAACTTTTCGCCGGCGCTGGTGGGCTCGGAATCGGACTACACGACGCGGGTTTTAGACCAGTGAACGTGATCGAGTGGGATTCTTATTGCTGTGATACCATCCGCGAAAACAAGAAGCGGGGGATCGCTGCAGTCAATAAGTGGAAGGTCACGCAAGATGATGTCCGAAAGATTGATTTTAGGCCATACGAGGGGATGATCCGTCTCGTATCGGGTGGTCCGCCGTGCCAGCCATTTTCAATGGGCGGCAAACATGGCGCCTATGATGACGCGCGGGACATGTTTCCCCAAGCCATCCGCGCCGTGCGAGAGACCCAGCCGCAAGCCTTCATTTTCGAGAATGTCAAAGGACTGACGCGGGCGAGTTTTCGTAACTATTTCGAATATGTAAAGCTCCAATTGGAACACCCCGAAATCAAGCTCCGCCGCGACGAGGAGTGGGGAGATCACCTCGCGCGCCTGGAACAACATCACACGAGTGGAAGTAGGAGCGGGTTGAATTACCGAGTGGTCGCTCAGGTTCTAAACGCCGCAAATTATGGCGTGCCGCAGAAGCGGGAGCGCGTGTTCTTCGTGGGTTTCCGAGAAGACCTAGGCGTGAGCTGGCACTTTCCCCTTCAAACTCATTCACGCGAGGCGCTCCTTTGGGATCAAGCGCATGGTGATTATTGGGATCGACATCGGGTCGCGCGGAAGGATAGGGCCGTGCCTAGCCAAACCGTGCCATCGGAGAAGTACACCAACCTGGCGCCTTGGCACACCACCCGTGACGCGCTCGTTGGGCTACCTGATCCAGAATTCGATATCATCGCCAGCGAAAAGCTTTTGAATCATCGTTTTCAGCCCGGAGCGCGCTCATACCCTGGCCATACCGGCAGTGCTCTCGATGAGCCGGCGAAAACATTAAAGGCTGGAGTTCATGGCGTCCCCGGCGGCGAGAACATGCTCGTTCGCCCGGATAGATCAGTTCGCTACTTTACCGTTCGCGAAAGCGCGCGTCTTCAAACTTTCCCTGAAGACTTCCTGTTCCATGGATCATGGACGGAAACGATGCGGCAGCTTGGAAACGCTGTTCCCGTTGAACTAGCGCGCATCGTTGGCGAGGGCGTCGCCAGTCATTTGCCTAGGAAAGCTGCGTGAGCGACCATCCCTAAAATCCACATGATAAGGCCATCTAGCCAGGAACATTGAGCTCGAGCTGTTAGGACTGCTCACCGATCCCGATGTTGCCGCACGCAATATTAAGGACGCTGGCATATACGTTATCTACCACTTGGGAAATTTCCCCAACTATGCGGCGATCGCTGCGGGGAAAACGGCGCATTCTCACGGCCGATATATATGGGACGACCATACCCAAGGGCGGACGCAACGGTGGACTGAGCGCGGACGCTTGCAACGGCCGAGCGCTAGCTGATCGGCTTGCTCAACACGCCGCCTCCATCGAGCAGGCAAACAATCTACGCAAGGATTTTCTTGTCCGCTCCTGGTCGTTGACGACATTTGGATTCCGCTCGGCGAGAACATACGGATTGTGACATTCAAGCCCCTATCGAATCGAGCGATCGATGGCTTTGGAAGTTGGGAAATAGGGAATCCCGGCAGGAGACGCGCGACCGAGTATCGCTCGCCGTGGGACGTTCGCCATCCTGGTCGCGCCTTCGCACGAAATTGGCGGAAATCCCTGACGACGCTGTCCTATACAACGAGTATCTGACTATCTAGCAGGCAAGCTGCTGGAAAAACTGCCCAAAGCAATTGAAGAGCGACAGGCCGAGCAAGAGGCCGAGCCTCAGCAAGGCGCGGACGAAATTTGATCTCCTGTCAGCCAAGCCAAACTATTCTCTCGATACCTAGTTTAGATGCCGCCGCTTCTACGACGCGACGGTCGTCATCCATCGAGAATTTGGAGCCAGCGTGTGTCAGGACCGCCCCATACGGGGTACCGCGCTCGAAGGCCCGTTCGTGAAGAGCCATTAGTGTCGCTTTCCATTCGCTTGCCTTGCTCCATGCGATCTGGCGGTCGTCATCGAGCAACCGTCCATGCGGCTTGATGTAGCTAGAGAGTGGCTTTGTGTCCGCCCCGATACCCAAAACGCGAAAGGCCAAGTCGTGGTTGGCCGACGTTTCCCGCGTATATGGTTTTAGAAGAGTGTCCTTGATGTAAACGCGGACCTGGCGAGGGTCCATATATTGGCTAAGGCGACCGCCGACGTCCTTGGTCTCCGTCCAAATACCGTAGTAGCGTGACTTGTCGAAGGCCGATAACGAGGGCCAATTAAGCCGGTCCGCCTCCGACCAAAGCATCTCCTTGATCTCTCGCCTAACCGTATCTGGGAGACTCATGCGACACCTCCGGGTTGGGGCATGCTAGGGAAATCAAACTTGGGCAATTCAAGCTGAGCGTCTCCCTCGCGCAGCATTAAATCCGCCTGATCCTTAAGCCATTCGAACATGAAGCTGCCAGCGGAGGCATCCCTGAAGTTGATCAAGTGGTGGCCAAGTGGCAATCGTTCCAGCGGCCCAGAAGCGGCTTTCTCAAGTTCGACCACCTCCGCTACGCGGCGGAGGTCCGTCACGAAGTCCAACACGATGACCTTGTCCTTCCCGGGACTCATACGAAGGCCACGCCCCAATTGCTGGACGAATATTCGTCGGCTGTGCGTCGCGCGCATGAACACGATCAAATCTACGTCAGGAACGTCCACGCCTTCGTTGAAGAGATCGACGCTGGTCAGCAGGTCGATGTCCCCGCGCCGAAACATGGCCATGAGCTTGTCACGTTCTCGCGCGTCTTGCCTGGAAGAAATCGCTTCGGCTCGAAGACTGAAGCCTCGCAGGGAGCCCGCGAAGCTCTCCGCGTGATCGACGGTGGGTGAGAACACGATTCCGCCCCGCCGTTGCTCGCTTCTAAAAACCTCCGCTATCTGCCGAGCGGCTTCCTCGTCTCGCGTCGGCATTATGAGCTTCTTATTCAACTGATTCAGCGAATAGCTGTGAACCGACCTATCTTGCACGAACTTCCAATCAATATTGTCGGCCAAGAGACGATAGTCCACCTCACTAAGATATTTGTTCTTGAGGCCATCGGAAATGCCAAGGCGGACCAAGGGCTTGCCGAGGATCTCGTCAATGTCGAACCCATCACCGCGCCATGGCGTGGCCGTCACTCCTCCCACCATCGGCGGCCCCAGCCCTTCTATTGCTCGCCTGAATGTCGTGGACCCTATGTGATGTGCCTCATCTACCAACACCAGCCCAAAACTGGGGAGGTCATCGATCCGCCCGATGACACTTTGGACCGTCGCGAAGGTGATACCGTCGTAAAATGAGGGCGTTTCGTCTCCGGAAAGCAAGTGGGTTGGAACCCACTTTGGCAGCTGGTACCAAAAGCCAAACTGGAGTTGCCGGACTAGTTCACGCTTGTCCGCGAGGACGAGGACACGATTGTCACGAATTAGCCCGTCCCTGAAAAGGTCGCTCACGACCTCGGCCATCACCACCGTCTTGCCCATGCCAGTCGCCAGGACGATTTGCGCGCGCCCTGTATCGGTTAATCCTTCCCTGAAGCGTGCGACCGCGTCTTGCTGGTATTCTCGAAGGTCCCGCCGCGACCTCGCGTATTCGGGCACGCGCGCCGCCATGACGGCAAGCTTCGCCGGGTCTAGAAGTTCCACGTTGATTCCGATACGGCGATATCGATCAATCTCCGCCTGTAATCCTCCACCGACTGCCCTCGAAGTCGCCACGACCATTCGGTCCGCGCCGTAGAAGGTACTCGCCTCGACAGCCTCCTGCACGGCGTACTTGTTGGCGGGCGCTGTGGTTGTGTGCTTGCACTGAACTACCCAGATTTCACCATTCTTGACACCGACGATATCGGCGCCCTTGTCTCCGGTGCCACCAACCACGCGCACATCATCGAAGCCCGCATAGATAAGCAGTCTCGCCACATCTCGTTCAAATGCCTGCCATGGCCCCCGAAGAAGGCGTCGATCATCAAGAAAGGGTATCATTGAAATGGCTCGACATCGGGCCTAAGTAGCTGCAACGACATAACAGCGCGGATGATCTCATCCTTGGAAGCCGATCCCAAGTCACTCAAATCTTGCTTGGAAAGCCATATGGCGTCGCTCACCAGGCTTACATACTTAGATAGAACGCTACGTCTCGCGTCTTCCGTGATCTCCGCGTCGCCATAGTCGAGGTCGGTGTAAGGCTCGTCCCAGATCTTCCCGTCAAAGCAAAGTTCGGGACGTCGGATGACCAACGTTTTAATGATGTCGGCGGGAGCGGACTGCAGGAAGCTCCCGTCAATTGTTGCCTCCGCGGGCTTGATCTTTTTCCCGGCAAGCGCTCGCATCACAGTCGTTTGCTCTTGCACCGACAAATCATTGAAGAGTGACGCGCGTTCTTCTGGCGGACAAGAGTTCACCAACGCTCGCGCGACATCCACCAGGATCGCCGACGCGTCTGCGGGAAGTGCCTTGAAGTCGAGAGCATTTTCTTCGCCGTACGCCGAACGGAATTCGCTAAGTATCAGGGCGATGTCCGGGGTGTGTCTCGAACTACGAGTTTGATCTGCCGTCATATAGGCGAGATGCGTGAGCATCCCATCACGGGGCGTCATCGTGATCGATTGAAAAATCGGATGTAGAGGATTGTACAGATAATGATACGTCTTGGTAGGGATGTCCCCCAGCACGATCGTCCATGGAACGCCGCTCGGTAGCTCTGGGTCGTTGGACGCGACTTCAAACCCGATGACATTCCACACCAATCCAGATGACTGATGGTGATACTTGCGCGTTAGGTTGGGGGCGTCCCGACGTTGTGGTAACGCGGGAGTGGGCGCGGCGGGAGGCGTCGGCGCGGGAGGTTGGCCAGCTGGCGACGGATTGTCGTCAACGAGGCCAGGTGGCAGTCCGTCATCTCCGCCTGCTGGAGGTGTTGGCTGGCCACCTGGTTGACCAGGTTGGCCTGGTTGACCGTATAGCAGCTCACGATCCGCCGCCTCCACCAGCTCCCACCACTTGGTGTCGTCCTGGTATTCTGGGTGGCCGTCATGAAAATAACTCGCCATCTCCATGGCGAGGTTATTGTCCTTCACTATGAGGATGCGCGCGTAGGCGCCAGCTGTCTTGGAATGAGGACTTGTACGGCGGAAAGCCCTAAATAGCGCAAACAACGGTGACTCGTTCGGCGAAAAGCTTAGCTCCTTGGCCTTCTCCGGGCGCAATGGACCCTCACCACGAAGAAGTTGCACCATCTCGTTCCATGTGGGATCGGCGCGATCGAAACGGTCCTTAGCGTAGCTGACGCGGCAGTGATCGATATGAATCTCGCCCACGATACGTCCGCGATTTCGAGGATCGTCGATCGGGTATTCTCGCTCTTCGCTCTCTTCTCCATCATTCCATGAGAAGAGGTCCTTGTTGGAAATCTCGATCTTCCGACCGTTCCTAATAAAATCAATGCCGTAGTCCGACTGATCGAGATAGCGTTGAATACCAAGCCATCCCTTTATGCGGCGTTGGCGCTTCACCACCGAGCCCTGGGTAGCGCATAGCGGGCAAGGTTCGGATTCAGAAGCTTCGGGTACCCATGTTAGGCAGTTTGTGCAGTAAAATCGGCCTGGCAGCGCGTGATTGATTGGGATCACCGCGCTGGTGCTGGTACCACCAACGCCAGGAACCACGCGATCCTCATTCCAAACACAATGACGCCGCGCTTCGAGGCGCTTGTTGTTGATGTAAAGCTCGAAGCTGATGGGGACGCCATTCGGTCGCAGCATCGCCGAATAGGCTTGCGCTAGTCGTTTTCTCAACGCGGTCTGGTTTGCGGTTTTCCACAACCATTTGCGTTGCTCGGGCTTGAGCTTCTTGATGGTCACTTCAGTGCCATGTTGCTCTGGATCGGCCTTGGGCCGGGTGAGCTTGGGCGTGCGAAAATGACGCTGACGCCGCAATTCATCGAAATCGATCGTAAGCCCGTGCCATTCGAGCTCGCCCTTACGGGTTGTCCAAACCTCGGTGACTGACCCAAGGCGAGCGGTCGCTATATTAAAACCCATGCCGAACAACCCAAGGCTGTCGATCGGATTGTTTCCAGACCAGCCCGCGCGTACGGCCTGCTCCAAAACATCAACCGACATTCCGGAACCATTGTCTTGAATGCGAACCGTGGCTCCTTCCTTGTCGGCGGTGGGCAAGATCACGTCTACTCGTGCATTCGGAACTGGCGTGTCCTCACGACTTTGCTTGAGAAAGCCATCAACGGAGTTGTCTACTAGCTCGGCGATGCAGCGCCACTGATCAAGATTGATTTCGCCCAACATAGGTAGGACACGGGGACTTGGTTCAAGATTGAACTCACCATCAGTCATGTAGTCGCTTCCTCGCAGGCAGCTATGTTTGGATTATCTAATTTTTATCAATGTGTTACTCGTAAAGATAGTGACAAACCTTTCCAAATGCCAGTACATATGCGCCCTCAAAGGAAGAACCATGGCGTTTCAAACAGCTTATGCTCAGGCCATACCTGAACTGGACGACTATCTCGATCGCCTTCGTCCCTTCGTCGACGATACGATCGAGAAGCTTGGAAGCGCAAGTTTCCGGGAAGACCCAATCGCTGGCCGCAAGTACTCACGCGCGACCTCGATCATCAGCTCGGCATATAAACGGCATGGCGCGGTCCTCGATAGGGCTCTTCTAGAACGCCTTAAGGATTGCGCGCGCCTGCGCGTCTGGACGGAAGACGACTTTAAGCTTTCTCATGAATCGCTTCACCGAGTGCGTGTTAGCGAACGCATCGAACCTCTCCTTGTAACGGACCTTCCTTACGGAGACCGGGAAAGATCCATCCGTATCGACATTGTTGTGTTTGACGAAAAACGCGGTTCCCTTACCTCATACAATGTTAAAAGAGGTAATGGTTCCTACGATGGTGGAAAGCGCCGCCTGATACAGGAAGATCTCGTTAGAACACACATGCTCCTGTCTGGTTATGGCAAGTTCTGCGGCGTGAGTCCCGTGTATAGCCATGCTCATATCCTGTTCTACTATGGCCTCCTGTCGATCCCGGCGCCGTTGGCTATTTCTGGAAAGGACCTTGACGAGCACTTCAACTTTCCTGTCACGGGAGCTATCGAGCGGGTGAATTCCTACTTCGTGGAGCGATTGCACGCGTTGATCGAGAATGGGGCCTAATCAGCGCGTTTCTACCAGAGTATATTTCGCTAATGTTTCCTCTTCGCCGGCTGATGCCCGCAATCACCATTCTGTGCTTCGATGCTAAATGAGTTGCCGATATGATCGGCGAAGTAGGTACGCTAGGAGCATGAGGATTATCGGATGCCGCGCGCAAAGAAGAGCCGATCATTTAAACTGCCTGAGGTCAGGCTCGGTAACTGGCGAGGGGAAATTGTCGGGGGATGTACAGTAAGCTTCGGACAAATCGTACAGGATGGGCCGCCGCGGCAGTCCGTTGAGCTCACCTACATGATCGTACCGGCAGCACTCACGATGCCGGAGCCACACTTCACTTGGCCCGGCATCATAATGATCATGACACCCACACCGATGAAGACCGAATTTCCGGATGCGGGCTCACTTTTCAAGAGTCGCGAGCTACCGTCTCTTAGCCTGTCTCTCGAAGTCACGCGCGACCAGTTTTCGGACATGCTGAGAATGATGGAGGCACGTCACTTGAAGGACTTCCACTTCACCGTGGAGGATGGATCCGACGATTCATGGCCAATTCATAGCTGGGGTATGGCAGCGGCATTTGCTTAATCATGCGTCGCAGCGCGCAGGTGTGACTTTCGCCGCCGTTCGAATGATGATCTTTCGCAGCCAAGCTGGAAAAGGTAATTTAGAATCTTGATGAGTAAGTCCTCATCAAAAAATGCCGGAAGCATCGTGGTTGACGATTTTACAATCGGCCGACCCTTGGGAGGTATAGGCACCTTTCCGGCTGCCTAGATGCTGGCCACGGTCCTTTCTTCGAAGCTGTCCAGCCAATCGGCACCACTCCTACGAAACGTGTTGCTGGTAAGGCATCCAGAAAGTCGGCGGTCGGCTTTGCCGTCATCGGTGTGAGGACGCTCGAGCTGCCCCTCCAGGTTTCGGCGAACGCTTTCGCGGTCAATTCGGATGATGTCTCCTTTCGATTTACGTCCGCATTGTGCGCGGGCTGCAAAATCTCGTCCAATCTAACGGAGCTTTACGATGAGTGGTGGTCAGTCAGTGGCTGAGTTCGCAAGCGAGCGCCATCTCTTGGCATGCAGCAGGAAAGACTTGCCGTAACTCGTCAATTCGAATTCGACATAAGAGGATGAATTCCTTCTGCCGGCAGCGGATACAAGATCGTGTTTTACAAACTCGAACGCCAGAAGCTCGACTTCATCAGCATTCATCTCAAAGCTCACCTTTTTACTTAGTTCCTGCTCAATATCGGCTGCATTTGTTTGCCCAGAAAGAACATCTGACAGGTCAATGAAGGTGTCGAGCAAGCTATATTGAAGTTCTTTTTCCGAACTGAACCCAAAAAAGCCGGCGAGATCTATGCTGTTCAACTCTTCCATTCGGAGTAGAGTTTCACCTGATACCGCTGAAGATGTCTTCTCTGCGGTCAGTTGCTCGACAACCGATTGTAACCTGCGTCTTTCTTCGGACAGGCTGGCTAACTCATCCATCACGTTTTTGCTCGGCAAGGTATCGGCGCGCACCCATCCCGATCGCGGCTTTTGACGCATCAGTTCGTTCAGAGCCAAAGCGACCCGTCCGCCTAGTTCGTCGCTGTTCTTCCAGAATTTGACGAGCTTTTGCTGGCAAAGTTCGCGGAAGCTCTCGACCTTGGCCCTCTTTTCAAACTCAACCTTATCCGATGGCCACGATTTCCGTGCACTAGGGTCCAAAAGAAAAGCAGCCACTGGGACACCGTTTGCGACAGCATACTCATATTCCATCTGAGTGTAGCTCTTGCCGTCCTGTTCGGAGCCGTAGCGCTCGCCGACGATGACGATATAATAATCGCTCTCGTCAATCCGCCGCTTTATGTAATCCCACTGCGTGTCGTCGCTGGCCTGGAAGGCCTCCATTCCCACAGGGATGTGGCCGAGATTCAGAATGGCTTCGATGGCCGACCGACGCTCCTCTTGGAGGTCAACAAAGGTGGAACTTACAAACACCTGATATTTGTGAGCGCGACGAACAGCCCACCTTTTCTTTTGTGATGGGGGCCGTGAGATAAGCTCCTTCATCGATAGGAGCGGAACGGAATGGTTGGAGATC
>NZ_JACHYW010000050.1:0-17140 GCF_014193145.1 Rhizobium sp. BK060 | reverse complement strand
AGGGCGCGACCGCGCCCCGTCCGGAAGGCCGCCTTTAGCTTCCCCTTGAACCTCGCCACGCTCGACGCCGCAATCCGTAAACGCGGCGCCTTGTGCGCGCCATGCCTCGCGCACAACGAAAAAAGGCGGCTCAACGGCCGCCTTTTTCATATCGCCCTCTCGGCGCGGTCAGATCTGAGCGCCACGTGCCTTCGTCGTGGCATCGAATGCTTTCTGCACATAGACGTCACGGCCGTACACGTCGTCGAAATATTGCACGACACCATCCTTGTTCGGCCAGGCCGTGAAGTAAGCCACGTAGACCGGTATCTTCTGCGGAACTTGGATTGCGTGGTTCTTGCCCGTCGCGATCTCCTTGCCGATCTGTTCGACCGACGTATTCAGCACGGCCGCTGCCATTGCACGCGGCTCCGCAAGGCGCACGCAACCGTGGCTGAGCGCCCGCATGTCGCGCTTGAAGAAGCTTTTCGAGGGCGTGTCATGCATGTAGATGGCATGGGCGTTCGGGAACAGGATCTTGAGTTCGCCAAGCGCATTGTCGTCGCTCGGCGGCTGGCGTACGGAGACGTTGGTCGTCGACCCGTACCAGTCGACGCCGGACGACGCCACGGCGCGACCGCCAACGGTTACTTCATAACCCATCCGGTCCAGATAACTCGGATCGGAGCGCAGCCGCGGCAGCATCTCGTTGATGATGATCGACTGCGGCACGCCCCAGAACGGGTTAAACTCGACTGTCTCGATCTGATCCTGGAAGAAAAAGGTCTGGTGCGACGGCTGACCAACGACGACACGCATCGACAACTGTTCCTTGTTGTCGTTGTGGTAGTAAACCATATAGGCAGGCTGGTTGATGAAGACGTAACGCGAGCCGAGATCGGCTGGCAACCAGCGCGCCTGCTCCATGGCGACGATCAACTTCTCAACCTTCGAAGCATTGCTGTCGCCGCCGATCATGATGCGAACCGTCGCTTGGCCGACGACGCCGTCCGGCTTCAGTCCATGTTCCTTTTGGAAACCTTCGACGAGCGCAACGATCTCCGGCGAATACTCGGTGCTACCCGCATATGCGCCAAGCGTTGCCGCATGCTCGGCCTTCAGCGCAGCCGAACCGTGCTTGTCGATGGCCTTGACGATGTTCGGGATTTCGGAAGAGTTGTCGCCGGGACGAAGCAACCCATTCAGGGCGATATCGATGCGGTCGTCACCTGCGCCTTCGGCCCTCAGCTTCGTCAATTCACTTTCGAGCGCAACAAACTGCGAACCATCCGGCGTGCGGCTTCTGAGATAAGCAGCGGTATCCGGGCTCATTCGGGCGAGCTTGAGAACGGGGGCAAGGTTCACATCCTTGCGCCTGAAATCATGATAGCCGGACAGCTTGTTCGGGTCGAGGCGGCCGCGAATGGTGTCCTGCACATACGCGAGCACCTTGGCAGAAAGCTCCAGCTCGAACTGCGTCAGGGCGCGGTCGCGGATTGCTGGATCCGGATTGGCCGGATCCTCAGTCGGCACCTGCACGGCATAGTCAGCCGGGTCAAGGCCAATCGACGCCGCATCCGCCAATACGGCCATCGCCGCCTTGGCGCGATTGTTGACATCTGTTCCGGTGAGCCAAACCAGCGGGTTCTTCACGTCGCCGTAATAGACCTCAAGGGCCTTGGCAACTTCGACAGGGGCGCGCACCTTTGCCTCGATGAGGAAGCGGCGTTGGACCGATGGCATGGTCTCGGTCGCAGCCGACGCGTCGGCGACTGCTCCGGTGACCACAGGATCCGTGAATTTGCCGGTATCGACGAGGCGCATCGCATCGGGCTGGTAGGTATAGTAGCGCGGGCTCGATACCTTCGGCAGAGGTGCATCCGGCGCCGACTGAAGGAACGAAGGAATGGACGGCCTCGGATTGACAATCGTGCTCTGGGTCCGAGCGCGATCCCCGCGGATCATATCCATCAACGTGTAGGCATGCGCGGGCGCGACACCCATCGCAGCCATACCGCAGGAAAGCGCGAGTGCGGAAGCCGCACCTTTCAAAAGGAATGTCATGCTTTTATCCAGTCCCAGTGTCATGCTGTCTTAAAATCGCGGGCGAGACCCGCCTCAGAACTCGTTTCATCCGGCGCGAGCGTCACATGGCAGAAAGCAGGCGCCGCCGCCAGCCTCAGCCAACTCAACCTACAGTAACGCGACAAACCCTTCCGTTGATCCGCAGTTCACACAAAATTATGAAATTATTGGTTAATTTTTTACTTTATTTTCGCCTTCAGACACAGTGGCCAAAAAGCCGCTGAAAGATAAAAATTCAGCCGTGTCTAAAAGATCACGGATCCCAGAAACTAACATGAATATTCTACTCATATTTGCATTCCTGGACGGTTTTCTTCGGCCCGTTTCGGACCTATAAGACCACATCTTTGAGAGGCACCGCGACAGAAAGGCATGGCCATGACTTCCACCCGCACCGAAACAGATACGTTCGGCCCGATCGAAGTGCAAAATGACCGATATTGGGGTGCACAGGCGCAACGCTCGCTCGGCAATTTCAAGATCGGCTGGGAAAAGCAGCCGCTTTCGATCGTCCGCGCCCTCGGCATCGTCAAGCAGGCAGCGGCCCGCGCGAACATGGCGCTTGGCCAGCTCAATCCGGAGATCGGGAACGCCATCGTTGGTGCCGCACAGGAAGTCATCGAGGGTAAGCTCGACAACCACTTCCCTCTGGTCGTCTGGCAGACGGGCTCCGGCACACAGTCGAACATGAACGCCAACGAGGTGATCTCCAACCGCGCCATCGAGTTGATGGGCGGCGTTATGGGCTCCAAAAAGCCGGTGCATCCGAACGATCACGTCAACATGAGCCAGTCGTCGAACGACACTTATCCGACGGCGATGCATATCGCCTGCGCAGAGCAGATCGTGCGGCACCTGCTTCCGAGCCTGAAGCACCTGCACGCCGCGCTCGACATGAAGGTCACCGAGTTCAGCCACATCATCAAGATCGGCCGCACGCATACGCAGGACGCAACGCCATTGACGCTTGGCCAGGAATTTTCCGGCTATGCGGCGCAGGTCGGCTCCGCGATCAAGCGCATTGAATTGACGCTCCCCGGTCTTTGTGAACTGGCCCAGGGCGGCACCGCGGTCGGCACTGGCCTCAACGCGCCGAGCGGTTTTGCCGAAAAGGTCGCAGACGAGATCGCCGAGATCACCGGCCTGCCTTTCGTCACCGCCCCGAACAAGTTCGAGGCGCTCGCCGCTCATGACTCCATGGTGTTCAGCCATGGCGCCATCAATGCCGCCGCCGCCGCGCTCTTCAAGATCGCCAACGACATCCGCTTGTTAGGCTCTGGCCCGCGCGCCGGCCTCGGCGAGTTGGCCCTTCCGGAAAACGAGCCCGGCTCTTCCATCATGCCCGGCAAGGTCAATCCGACCCAGTGCGAAGCGTTGACCCAGGTCTGCATTCATATCTTCGGCAACAACGCGGCGCTGACCTTTGCCGACAGCCAGGGCCACTTCGAACTCAACGTCTACAATCCGATGATGGCCTACAATTTTCTCCAGTCGGTACAGCTGCTCGGCGACGCCGCCGTCTCCTTCACCGACAATTGCGTCGTCGGCATCGAGGCACGTGAGGACAACATCAAGGCTGGGCTCGAGCGGTCGCTGATGCTGGTCACGGCGCTCGCCCCGAAGATCGGCTATGACAATGCCGCCAAGATCGCCAAGACGGCACACAAGAACGGCACGACACTGAAGGAAGAAGCATTGGCGAGCGGCCTCGTCACTGTCGAGGAATATGACACGATCGTCCGTCCCGAAACGATGATCGGCCCGAAGTAAATCCGCCGCCGAGCCCCATCAAAATAGCAGACAGCGCCGCCCTCGCGGCGATGTCTTCATGGATTTTCATGACTAAAACAGACAAGTTTTAGAATTATTGCAATTGCGAAGGCGCCCGAATAGACCATCTGCGATTTCGGTCCGCATGAAAGGTCCTTCGATGGCTGACGATCTTTTCCCCCTCAGCAAAGACTCCACCCAATACCGCAAGATCAGCAGCGACTACGTCTCCGTCGACAGCTTCAAGGGACAGGATATCCTGACCGTCGAGCCGGAAGGCATTCGCCTGCTCGCCGAAACGGCCTTCGCCGACATCAACCATCTGCTGCGGCCCGGCCACCTGAAGCAGCTCGCCTCGATCCTTGAGGACCCGGAAGCAACCGACAACGACCGTTTCGTTGCCTACGATCTCTTGAAGAACGCCAACATCGCCGCAGGCGGCATCCTGCCGATGTGTCAGGATACCGGCACGGCGATCATCATGGCCAAGAAGGGCCGCAGGGTGTGGACCGAAGGAGAGGATTACTCGGCTCTCGCCAAGGGCGTCATGGACGCCTACGAGAAGAAGAACCTGCGCTATTCGCAGCTGGCGCCCATCAAGATGTTCGAGGAAAGGAACACCAAGAACAATCTCCCGGCGCAGATCGACATCTATGAGGAAGGCACGGATTCCTACGACTTTCTATTCGTCGCCAAGGGTGGCGGATCGGCCAACAAGACCTTCCTCTATCAGGGCACCCCGTCGCTCTTGACGCACGACCGGATGATCGACTTCCTCAAGGAGAAGATCCTCACCTTAGGTACGGCAGCCTGCCCCCCTTACCATCTGGCGATCGTCATCGGCGGCACGTCGGCCGAAATGAACCTGAAGACCGTCAAGCTCGCCTCGACGCGCTATCTCGACGATCTGCCGACCGAAGGCTCCGACAGCGGCCATGCCTTCCGCGATATCGAGATGGAGAGGGAAATCCACAAGCTGACGCAACAGATGGGCGTCGGCGCCCAGTTCGGGGGCAAGTACTTCTGTCATGACGTGCGTGTCGTCCGCCTGCCCCGCCACGGCGCTTCGCTGCCGATCGGTCTCGGCGTCTCCTGCTCCGCCGACCGTCAGGCGAAGGGCAAGATCACCCGCGACGGCATCTTCGTCGAGCAACTGGAGACGGATCCGTCGAAGTACATGCCTGAAATCGACGAGTCGAAGCTATCGGACTCGATGGTCCGTATCGATCTCAACCAGCCGATGACCGCGATCCTTGCCGAACTGACGAAGCACCCGGTCAAGACACGGCTGTCCCTGACGGGAACGATTATCGTCGCGCGCGACCTTGCCCACGCCAGGATCCGCGAACGGCTGGAAAAAGGCGAAGGCATGCCTGATTACATGAAGAACCACCCGGTCTATTACGCCGGCCCGGCCAAGACCCCGGTAGGATATGCCTCCGGCTCCTTCGGTCCGACCACAGCCGGCCGCATGGATTCCTATGTCGACCAATTCCAGTCTTTCGGCGGATCGATGGTGATGCTTGCCAAGGGCAACCGCTCGCGCGCCGTGCGCGAAGCCTGCAAGAAGCACGGCGGCTTCTACCTCGGCTCCATCGGCGGACCGGCTGCGCGGCTGGCGCAGGATTGCATCAAGAAAGTCGAGGTGTTGGAATATCCGGAACTCGGGATGGAAGCCGTCTGGAAGATCGAGGTCGAAGACTTCCCGGCTTTTATCGTCACCGATGATAAGGGCAATGACTTCTTCCAGGAATTCAACCTCGGCTGACCGACCTCAATGGATCGCCGCGGTTGCCCCATGGTCGAGCGCGGCGCTATCGCTTTGGCTCTTGGAGCCCGCAGTGCTGAATACCTCCTCTGCCTTCACACTAGCGAGGATGTCGCTGCGGAAGACCCCGTCGAAGAAGCCGTTCTGCTGGATCAGCGCGACAGATCCGGCGATAACGGCGGCGGCGAGTACGATGGGTGAAGTGTGACGAGACGTTTCCATCTTCTCTGGCCTTCCAGTGGAGCCCCGCGGCTCGCTGGGAAGGAACGTGCGCCTTCTCAGCGACGCACAACAGAGCTTCCAATCGACACCGACTGTCAACAATTTGGAGACGATCAAAAGCAACCAAAACGGCTTGTGGGATTCTTTATTTCGCGTTATTCGCGCATAAGACGCAACGATCGTTAAATCGACAAAAATTCTCAGATAAAATCAATGCGATAAGCAAATATGGAGAAGATCGGCCAAATCTCACATGTAATCATTGGTATATCCCCCCTTAATCATTTCCCAATATTTGTAAGCTAACAAATTAAACACTGCATTTGACATTCAATTGAGGAGTAGTCGCATGACGACGGCCGCAGCGCCAACGAGGGCGCAGGTTCCTGACGTGGCAGGTCAGATCACGTTCGCCATGCGCTCCATGGGCGTTGCGCCGATCCCGCGCAACTACGAGCTCTTCTACGAAGCCTACATCGGCTCCAACCCGGCGCTGACGCGGGACCTGGCAGCCCTCGGCAGCCAGGCGACGCAAGAGGAATTGGACGCCCTCGGCGCGCAATATTTCGCGCACAGTCCCGCCCGCGTGTTTGATGACGCCCATGGCCGCATCGCCGCCGAGCTCGAGACGCTGCTGCGCGTCCTGCGCCAGGAGCAGATATCGCTGGAAAGCTACAACAAGCTGCTTGGCGAAACCTACAAGCGGATCAGTTCGAAGAACCACACAAGCGTAGAGCTTATCGAGAACGCGCTCACCCTGCTGACCGAGGCAACTGGCGACACAATGGCGCACGGCGAACGCACGGTCGAAAACGTCGTCCAGCGTTCACAGGAAATGGATCAGGTCCGCAAGGAACTCGACGAGTACAAGCGCATCGCCAACACCGACTCGTTGACGCGCCTGTCGAACCGTCGCGCCTTCGACGACCGCCTGTCGGCCGTCTTCAACAATCCGACCATGCGCCCAGTCACCGCGCTCGTACTCGCTGACATCGACAACTTCAAGAAGATCAACGACACCTATGGTCATCCGGTCGGTGACAAGATCCTTGCGACCGTTGCCTCGGTCATCCGCGCCAACGTGCGCCGCGACGTTTTCGTCGCCCGCACCGGCGGCGAGGAATTCGCCCTGATCATCGAAGGCAATACTGCCGAGGAAGTGATGGGCACGGCCGAGCGCATCCGCCGTACGCTGGAAACGACCCCCTTCACGAACTCGCGCACGAGGATCAATTACGGACCTGTTACCGTGTCGGTCGGCGTCTGTATGGCATCCTACGCGGAGGACGCCGGTGAGCTTTACCATAAGGCCGATGTTGCGCTTTATGGCGCCAAGAATTCGGGCCGCAACTGCAGCGTCCTCTTTGAAGACGGTATGCAGAAAGACTTCACGAAGAGCTGGCTGATCTACAAGGGATAGGTCTTGGGCGACACTGCCCTGGCCTTCCCGGTCACAGTCGATGATCTGCGTTTGTCGCGATCACTCCTCGCTATCGCAAGCACAGCTATCGATGGCCTGCATGCGAGCCCATTGGAAGAGCTACTGAAGTTACCACATCGTCTTGGCCGCACGCTCCGGCCATTCGCGATCATAGGTCTCGTAGTCGAAATCCCCGGTCGCCGCCTTCAGCATCAGCCCCGGCGTCGGCAAGCTCTTTGGATCAACGAAGGTTTCGGGATTCCAAAGCTCGGAACGGATCAGCGCGCGGGCACACTGGAAATAGACCTCGTCGATTGTGATGACGATCACCGTCCGCGGGTACTTGCCGTCCATCACAAAGCTGGACAGGACCGCTTCGTCGTTCGTCACAACGCCGCGCCCGTTGACGCGCATCGTGGTATTCGAGCCGGGAATAAGAAACATCAGCGCCAGGCGCGGGTCGCGTACGATGTTAGAGAGCGAATCGACGCGGTTGTTGCCGCGCCAGTCAGGCAGATGCAGCGTTCTGTCGTCAATGATGCGCACGACGCCGCCGATATCGCCCCGCGGCGAACAGTCGAGCCCCTCGGGTCCCACCGTCGCAAGCGCCACAAAAGGCGAGGCCTCGATCATCTCTTGGTATAGCGGCGTCAGGTAGTCCGTCACCTTGGCCACCGACGCCTGCGTCAGCCCGCCAGCATAGATGGCCGCGAGTTCTTCCACCGTTTCGATGATTTTCATGATCGACCTGCCGCGTTGTTGTCGCAGCCTTTAGCTGCCCAACGTAACGCTACAATGACGCGCGCCGTGCGGAAAGGTCGAAAAGTGGAATGATCTCAGCATCTTTGCCGGAAATAGCGCTGGCAAGAAAATCTGTGATCGCTTCCAGAACGGGGGCCGCGCTGACAATCCGGCGATGGCCGAACCCATTCGCCCAGTGGAGCCTGACGTCATTGCTCGCCGCCGCGTAGCGGCGCGCATGGTTGGCGCCCACTTCCTTGTCGTCCTCCGCATGGACGACCAGCACCGGACGCCGGATCGCGCCGGCCGCCCTGCCCGCATCGAATTCCTCAAGTCTCCGGCCGGCGACACAACGCACTTCGTTCTCCAACGCTTGCTGCGCGGGCTTCGCAAGCCCGATCATCTTACCGAAATCCTTGAAGAGCCAGTGCATCTCGCTCGGCGAGCCGATGAGCACCAGCCTTTCCGGCAGCACGGCGGCAGTCCCGGGAAGCATGCCAGACGCAGCCACCATCAGCGCAGCGCCACCGAAAGAATGGCCGAGTGTGGCGTCGAAGGCACCGAACCGACGTTCAGCCGCAGCGATCGCCTTCACCGCAATGCCCATATGGAGGGACCGCCCTGGCGCGCGTCCGTGTCCGGGAAAATCGACGACGATCACCTCGGCGCCGGTCGCCACCAGCGCCTCGACAAGATCGGCCATGTATTCGCCGCTCGATCCCCAGCCGTGCGTCACGAGGTAACGCGGCCGGCGTCCCAGCGCACCGCCATTCAGCCGATACGCATGCGCCCGGCCGCCGCCGCCGGCAAGGGGAAGCACGAATCGCTCTGCGCTGGCAAGCTTTGCCGCACCGGCTGCATGCGCCGCCTTCGCCTTCTCGCCCTTGGGTCTGCGCGACGGCGTCAGGCAGAACAGTCGAAACGCCGCCTTTCCAGCCATGCGCGGCGAAACCGACTGCAGCAGGGAAAATCCGAGGCGGGTGACCTTCAGCGTAAAGTTTGTCATAGTGGGAATCCAACAATGTTCAACACTGAACAATAAAGTACAACGATGAACAAAAATCAATCCCTACCTTGGGATCATCCGCGTTTTCGTAGCTGGATCGCCGTCGCCCGCGCCTGCCAGCTCATGCAGCAGTCACTCGGTCGCTCGCTATCCGAACTCGATATCAAGACCCCGCATCTCGACATTCTGATCAACCTCTACCGCTTCGAAGGCATCTCGCAGCAGGAATTAGCCCACAAACTGCTGGTCGGCCGCTCGAACATGAGCATGCTGCTGCCGCAGATGGAAAAGCGCGGCCTGATCGAGCGGCGTGGCGACACGAAGGACAAGCGCGTGCTGCGGCTCTTCCTCACTCAGGAAGGCCGCGAAGTCACGGAGAAAGCCATGGTCATTCAGATCGACCTCATCGAACGCGTGCTGTCACCCGAACCGATCGAGCAATGCATGGCGATGGGCGATTCGATGGAGCGGATTATCCGCGTGCTGCAGCACGACCTTATCGACGAAGACTGACCCTAGGAAGTGTGGACAGTTACCTTAGCCAAGAGCGATCATCGAGTTTCGCGCAGTTTTCTCGTATCGGGTGGCAATGCGTCGGAATTGCTTGAGTTTTGAAAAGCAGCACTCGATCAGGTGGCGCTGGGCATAGAGTTGCTTGTCGAGCGGATATTTCCGGGCACGCGAAGGATTGTTTGGGATGACGGCTTGTGCGCCTTTGTCGGCGATAGCCTTGCGTAGCCGATCACTATCGTAGGCGGTATCGGCCATGACGACATTGGCAGGGAGGTCTTCGATCGAGCCATCAGCTTGCGGCGCATCGCCCTTCTGGCCGGCAGTGAGCACAAAGCGCACCAGGCATCCCAGGCCCCGCACCGCAATATGGATTTTTGTGCTCAGGCCGCCGCGCGAGCGTCCAAGGGCCTGATCTTCAGCCCCTTTTTTGCGCCAGAGGCGTGTTGGTGGGCCCGGATGATTGTGGAATCGACGATCAGATATTCAAAGTCGCCATCGTCTGACATAGCGTCGAAGAGCCGCCACCAGACGCCCTTTTGGCTCCAGCCGCTGAAGCGGTGAAAGACGCTGTTCCAATCGCCGAACACGTCAGGCAGATCGCGCCAGGGCGAGCCGGTTCGCACGATCCACAACACCGCTTCCACGAACATGCGATTGTCGCGACCCGAAGAACCGCGCGTGCGATCATCACCGATGATATGCGGAGCCATCCGCTCCCACTGGTCGTCACGAAGTACGAAACGGTCCAAAACACCCATGACTGCCTCCAAAAGACAGTCCTGAATCTGATTTGCTCAGATTTGGGAATCCTAAGAGTCCACACTTCCTAGTGCACGGTATGGCCAACCGAATGCCCCGCTAGGGACTTGTACTCCCAGGCGGCCACAACGATCAGTACCGCCGTCGCGAGCATGCCGGCGATGTAGACCTCGATGAACGGCGCAATGAAGGCGAGCAGGATTAGGAGGACGAGGCCGGCCAGATGCGAGAGCGGCAAGCGCCCGCTGGTCGCCCCCTTGAACCAGAGGTTGCCGGCGAGAAATAGCCCGGAGCCACCAAGCACCGAGGCCATGACGCCGAGATTGCCGGCCTCGTGCGGATGCGAGAACATGAACTCGACTGCGACGGCGTGAACGATGATGCCTGCCAGGATCGGGATATGGGCATAGGTAAAGGCCTGCCGCGCCAGGCTTCCCGGCGTTTCGTCGTGTTCGATCCGATGCGCCGCCCGCTCGTGGCCGAAGCGGAAATAGAGCCACCACATCGCCACCGTTCCGACAAATCCGGTCCCGAAGACGACCGCGGTCAAGGGCGAAAACGGCATTTCCGAGAATGTCCGGCCCGAAACCAGCACCGCTTCGCCAAGGCAGATGATGACGAAGAGTGCGCAACGCTCGGCCATATGTGCCCCGGATACATCCCAGTCGGAAGCAGTGGACTTGCCAAGCCCCGGTACGGCAAAGCCGCTCGCCGGCCCCGCATACTCGATCGCAAGAGCGACCAGCCACGCAATCAGCCGCGCTTCATGTTCCAGGAAGCCACCGGCGATCCAGAATATGCCGGAAACGATCAACCAGGTGCTGATGCGGAGAAAATTGCGGTAGTTGGAAGCGCTCGCCTCCTTGACGGCATAGGTGGTGAAGAGCGAGCGACCGACCTGCATCAGCACGTAGGCGCCCGCAAAGAGCAGCCCCTTGTCGCCGAAGGCCTCGGGAATGGAGGCAGATAGAACGAGGCCGAGCAGCATCAGCACGACGAGCATGCCCCGAACAGGCATCTTGTCGGGATCGAGCCAGTTCGTCACCCAGGCCGTGAAGATCCAGACCCACCAGACCGCAAAGGTCATCAGGCCAGCCTCAACAGCGCCGAGTGGGGTATAATGCGCCGCAAGCGCATGCGAGAGCTGCGAAATCGAGAAAACGAAAACGAGATCGAAAAACAGTTCAAGAAAGGTGACCCTGCTCCCGCCTGGACTGCCCTTTGCGCGCAGCCAGTTTCGTTTGGTCATTCCCGCCATGCATTCCCCCTGCGGCAGTTGTCGTTCAGCGTGGTTTTTCTGAGATGTCGCGGTTCATGCCCTTCTCGCGCAGTTCTTCTTCATAGGCAGCAAACAGCTCTTGGCCACGCTCGCCAAGTTCGCGCAGATAGGTCCAGGTAAAGATGCCGGTATCGTGCATGTCGTCGAAACCGATGCGCACCGCATAGTTGCCGGTCGGTGTCAGAGAGATGATCGCGACATTGCGCTTGCCAGGCACCGTCACCCTCTGTCCCGGCCCGTGCCCCTGCACCTCGGCGGATGGAGAAAGCACACGCAGCATCTCGGCGGAAAGATCGAAGCTCTGCCCGTCGTTGAACGTGACAACGAGGCGCTGCCGGTCTTTCGAAACTCTGAGTTCAGTCGGCCAAATATCGCTCATGATCCCATTCCCCTTCAAAATCACGAGTAGGCAATGCAGCGTGGCGAGGCAAGTTCAATTTGCCGTGCCCAAGAAGCGTTTCCCTTGACGCGGCAATAACCTATACGCACATTAGTAGCATTGCGGAGGCATTCGTGAACAGCAACGTCGGAACGACAGGCAGCGCATCGCCACTGGTCGCAGAGGCAAAACCGATGATCGACCCGTTCAAGCGGGCCGTGACCTATTTGCGCGTCTCCGTCACCGACCGCTGCGACTTCCGCTGCACCTACTGCATGGCCGAGCACATGACTTTCCTGCCGAAGCAGGAACTCTTGACGCTCGAGGAACTGCACCGGCTCTGTTCCGCCTTCATCGCCAAGGGTGTGCGCAAGCTGAGGCTCACCGGCGGCGAACCGCTGGTGCGCAAGAACATCATGTATCTGGTTCGCGAACTCGGCAAAGAGATCGGCGCCGGCCTCGACGAGCTGACACTGACCACCAACGGCTCGCAGCTCTCCCGCTTTGCCGACGAGCTCTACGATTGCGGCGTGCGTCGAATCAACGTCTCGCTCGATACGCTTGATCCGGACAAGTTCCGCCAGATCACCCGCTGGGGCGACTTCCGCAAGGTGATGGAGGGCATCGAGGCGGCCCAGAAAGCCGGCCTCAAGGTCAAGCTTAATGCAGTGGCGCTGAAGGATTTTAACGACGTCGAAATGCCCCAGATGATCCGCTTCGCGCATGGCCGCGGCATGGATCTGACCGTCATCGAAACCATGCCGATGGGCGAGATCGAGGAAGACCGCACCGACCGCTACCTGCCGCTGTCGAAGCTGCGCGCCGATCTCGAACGGCAGTTCACCTTCTCGGAGATCGGCTACCGCACCGGCGGCCCGGCCCGCTATGTCGAAGTCAAGGAGACCGGCGGTCGGCTCGGCTTCATCACGCCGATGACGCATAATTTCTGCGAGAGCTGCAACCGCGTGCGGCTGACCTGCACCGGCACACTCTACATGTGCCTTGGCCAGAACGACGCCGCCGACCTGCGCGCGGCCGTCCGCGCCACTGACGACAACGGGCTGCTCTATGCCGCGATCGACGAGGCGATCTCGCGCAAGCCGAAGGGCCACGACTTCATCATCGACCGCACCCATAACCGCCCTGCCGTTGCCCGCCATATGAGCGTCACCGGCGGGTGACGCTCACCGGATTCGGGCAGCTTACGTCCGGTTGATCGACACCCCGCCATCCGCCAGCATGGATGTTCCTGTTACGAAGCTCGCCAGATCCGATCCCAGGAAAAGGGCTGCCTTGGCGATCTCCTCGGGCTGCGCCAGGCGCTTGAGCGCATGCAGCCCATGGATGAAGGCGACGAGCTCCTTATCAGGATTCTCGAAATTGGCCGGATTCATCGCCGTATCGGTTCCGCCGGGCAACAGCGCGTTGACACGGATGTTCTTCGGACCGAGCTCCGCCGCAAGCACCTGCACAAGACCGGTCAGTCCTGCCTTACTGGCCGCATAAGCACCCATGCCGGGCATCCCTGCCGTATGTCCAACGAACGTCGACGTGAAGACGATCGATCCGCCGCCGCGCGCGATCATCGCCGGTACCTGGTACCTCGCCGCCAGAAAGGCGCTGGTCAGATTAACCGCAAGCATCTCATTCCAGCCGTCGAGCGAGAGCTCGGCCACCGGTGCGGATTGGCCGGTGCTGCCGGCATTGTTGAAGGCGACATCAAGCCCGCCGAAGCGCTCCACCGCCACCTCGACCAGCCGCCTGTTCAAGGCCTCCTCGCGCACGTCGCCGGCGACCGCAACCGCCTCGCCGCCCGCATCCCCGATCTCTTCCACCAGCATCCCGAGTTTGGCCTCGCGCCGCGCCGCGACGACCAGCCGCGCGCCTTCCGCGGCGAAGAGCTTGGCCGCTGCCCGGCCGATGCCGGAGCTCGCGCCTGTGATGATCGCAACCTTGCCATTCAGATATCTCATGTCGGAACCTCCGCTTGTTGTTGGCGGTATTCCAAATTTCAGACAGCGGGCCTGGCAGCCACCCGTTTCCTGCCGCGCCGGCGCACGCATGGCCTGCATTATTGTGCACTGCGCAATCGAATTATCTCGACTGTGTCTTTCGTTCGATTCCCATCCCGCCTGGCACCCTCTAAAAGGACGTGTACGAGAATCGGAATATCGACATGCCGCGGTCCCGCAATACCCAGGGCGCCATCTACATGAGTTCGGCCATGGCCGGATTTTCCTGCAGCGACGCACTTTCCAAGTCAGTCATTACCTACATGAATGCAGGCCAGATCATGTGCCTGCGCGGTCTCTTCACCAGCATCTTTGTCTATGTCATCGCGCGCTACATGGGTGCATTGCGGTCGTGGCGCATTGTGCTCAAGCCGATGGTCATCGTCCGCGTCATTTGCGAGATACTGGCAGCGGTCACTTACATTACGGCACTTGGCATGATGCCGATCGCGAACGCGTCCGCCATCCTGCAATCGCTGCCGCTGGTCGTGACCTTCGGTGCGGCGCTGTTTTTCTCGGAACCGGTCGGCTGGCGTCGCTGGTCGGCCATTCTTGTGGGACTGCTTGGCGTGCTGATCATAATTCGACCGGGACCGGACGGCTTTACGGCGGCAGCACTTCTCTGCGTCGGCAGCGTCCTCACCACGGCCGGCCGCGACCTCGCCACACGCGGCATCGGCTCCGAGATCCCTTCGCTGATGATCACCGTGGTCACCGCCGTCTCCGTCACGATCGTCGGCGCGTTGCTGACGCCATTGCTTGGCGGATGGGAGCCAGTCAGCCTGACTTCACTTTCGCATCTGCTGCTTGCCGCCATTCTCGTCCTGATCGGCTACCAGTCCGTCATCATGGCGATGCGAACGGGCGAAATCTCCTTCGTGGCGCCGTTCCGCTACACAAGCCTGATCTTCTCGACATTGCTGGGCTTCGTCTTCTTTGCGGAACTCCCCGATCTCTGGACACTCACCGGCGCTGCCATCGTCATCGCTTCCGGCCTCTATACGTTCTATCGTGAGGCCAAACGCCATGTACCGCCGGTCGCCCAGGAGTCCGAGCCGAGAACACCTGTCTGAGGCAATCATGAACGATTTTTCGCTGGATAGATCCAATATACCAGGCGTCGTCCTGGCCGGGGGGCGCTCGTCGCGGATGGGCCGCGACAAAGCCTCCGTGCGGCTCAGCGGCCGCACCTTGCTAGAGCGCGTCATCGAACAACTTGAGCCGCAGGTGAGTACCCTTGCCGTCAACGCCGACGCGACGCCAGAAAATTGCCGCCACCGGTTCATTCCTGATATAGTTCCCGGCAAAGCGGGACCGATGGCTGGCATCCATGCCGCGATGGCCTATGGCGCGACGCTCGGAGGTGTTACGCACGTGGTCACGGTATCGGTCGACAGTCCATTCTTCCCCCGCGACTTGGTCGATTGGCTTGCCGCCGCTATCGATGCGCCCGAGAAGATTGCCATCGCCGCCTCGGAAGGCCGCAGCCACCCGGTGTTCGGCTTGTGGCCCATCGATCTTGCCGATGATCTGAAAGCCTGGATCGCTGCCGACGAAAAACGCCGTGTGCGAGACTTCCTCTTACGGCATGACGTTACGGAAGTTACCTTTCCGCTGCGCCCGACGCGGGCGAGCCTTCTCGATCCGTTTTTCAATGTCAACACGCCGGATGATCTCGCCGAGGCGGAACGCTGGCTGAAGGTGCTCGTCTGATGGAAAAACCGAAAGTCTTTGGCATCGCAGGCTGGAAGAACTCGGGCAAGACCGGCCTGGCCGTCCGCCTCGTCGAGGAGTTTACCCGCCGCGGCTATAGCATTTCGACGATCAAGCACGCCCATCATGATTTCGATATCGACAAGGTCGGCGCCGACAGCTACCGCCACCGACAGGCCGGCGCACACGAAGTCACCATCGTTTCAGGTACACGCTACGCCATCATGCACGAATTGCGCGGCGCCCCCGAGCCGACATTCGAAGAAATCCTTGGCCGGATTGCACCCTGCGACCTCGTGCTGATCGAAGGCTACAAGCGCGAGCCGATCCCGAAGATCGAAGCCCGGCGGCTGGAAGCAGCCAGCCGGGAGCCTCTTGCGTCGACGGATCCCTTCATCGCCGCCATCGCGGCCGATCACCCGATTGCCGAAGGCTTTCTGCCGGTATTCAATCTTGATGATACACAGGCGATCGCAGACTTCATTTCGGGGATAGTGGAACTGCCTGCAAAGTAGGAAAGCTGTTGCGAGGGAGCAATGAACTACTACGGCACCGAAAAACAACAGCGACTGCAGCGCCAGTCCGACGAGGCACAGGCGAGGATTGCGGCCACACCTGGCCTCGTGCAGGCAGGTCGGTTCTTCTCGGTCGACAATGTCAACCTCATTGACTGGGCTTTTGTCGATGAACGCCTCGCGAAGGACGGCGTCTTTGGCTTTCGCATGATGCCGACGACGCACATCGAAGACATCCGTCAGAAGCTCGGATCGTCCTACCGTATTGACGTGTGGAACGTCTGTAGGGCGGACCGCACGATGGCAGTCGCCGCTTGCACCCCGATCCAGGCTGCCGACCTACCCAATGGGCTAACGTGCCTCGGGCTTTCGGATCGTCACGAGGACGAGACGATTCGGCGTATACAGATCTGCATGACGGACAACGGTATCGCGCCGTTCTCCGCTTACATGCTCCTTGGCAAGATCGTGCCGGCTGTGACGGTCGCCCTCGCAGACGGAGATGGCAATATCGTCGCCACGGCTCACGCGAATATGCCCTTCAACACCCACAGCAGGTATCGGGGCATGGCCTGGGTCGGCTTGATAACGGTAACGGCAGATCAGCGCGGAAAAGGGCTCGGCCGCCTTGTCAACGCTCTCGCGATCATGGCCGCATTCGAAACGCTGGGCGCAGATGAAGTGGTTGAGTTCGTGCACGCCGACAATGCAGTTTCGCGCCGCATGATACAATCCTGCGGCCTGCAGCTCGATCCGACGATCCTTTGCGGCCTCGCAACCCCGGTCGTTGACGCCCGCTTTACGACCTAGAGCTTCGGTCATGCCCGCATGGCCCCACGGCGAAGGCAGTGCCCGCAATCGAGTAGGAGGGAGCCTTGCGGCGTCCCTCCTCCCACACCCGTGTGCGAACGGTTCCGTACACGGCGGTTCATGAAGCGTTGTTTAGACGTCTGAGTTCCTGCTGGAGAGAGATCAGCCC
>NZ_JACHYW010000049.1:0-26040 GCF_014193145.1 Rhizobium sp. BK060 | reverse complement strand
ACTTTATGCCGAAGAGGGCAAAGCAGAAGTTCTGAAAGAAAGTGCTATTGCGATCCCGTCAACGCCGAAAGCCGTGGGCTGTTCGTCGCGCTCACTGATATTTTACGTCCATGCGTCACCGTCCGCGAGAGTTGTTGCCAAGAATAAAGACAGGCGGGACGATTTTGGCAAGGCTCCGACTGGGGTCTTTATCTACTCGTTCCAAGCCCCAGTTTTTACGGCCTTCGAGCGGTGGTGCGGGCGCGCCTCACGACTACTGGACTAGCGGTGCCATGTTGCTATGTCGTTGCTATAGCGCAGATAGTCTTTCTGAATCTTCTGAAATTAAAGAATGGTAATAAGTAGACACTAATAAATTGCACAAGGCGCAGCCAGCCTTTGACTCTAAGCGGAGTTCTTCCCTCGCTCCACATCAAGCATGTCAGCCCACCATTGCATCATCCGCACGCGCTCGTCCCAATAGGTCGCTCGGTTATAAACCCTTCGAACCTTGGAGCCGTCCAAATGGGCAAGCTGGGCTTCGATTGCATCGGGTTTGAATTCGCCTGACTCGTTCAAGATGCTACTGGCTGAGGATCGGAAGCCATGTGCTGTGTGCTCCTCCTCACCGACACCCATTCGCCGCAGTGCCGAGTTCATCGAGTTTTCTGAGAGAAGCTTCTTGCCAGACATCATTGACGGAAAAGCGTAAGGACCGTCGCCAAACAACTCCTTCATCTGCTTTATGACTTCCAGCGCTTGACGAGACAACGGTACGTGATGCTCTCGACGCATCTTGGCCTTCTCTGCGGGAACCGTCCAAACTGCTGCTTGAAGATCAAGTTCGGACCATTCCATTGACCGCGTCTCGCCGGGACGCGCGAAACACAATGCCTGGATCTTCAGCGCTGCCACCAGCGACGGCCAACCTTCGTAGCCGTAGATCGCCCGCATTATGCCCCCGAGTTCGCTGCGCGTAGTCAGTGCAGGATGGCTCGTCGGCACGTGACGCTGGAGCGCACCTCGCAACGCGGACGTGGGGTCCGTTTCAGCTCTCGCCGTAGCAATGGCATATCGGAACACCCGCCCGATTGTGGAGCGCGTAGCCAAAGCGCTTTCGACCCGCCCGCTTTTTTCGATGGCTGTTAGCACTCCCAACACATCTTTGGCGGTGATCTGCGTTATAGGGTAAGGGTCAAGCTTGGCTGCAAGTACCTTCAGCATCCAGGTGTTTTTGGTGATTGTTGGCTCAGCCCGCTTGTCCCGCCGCAGCTTTTCGATGAACTCGTCTGCCATCAGACCGAAGGTGTTCCCGGCTGCCGCTTTCGCCTCTAGCTGCTGCCGCTTCTTCGCCAACGAGGGATCGAGCCCTTCTGCAAGCTTGCGTTTAGCTTCATCCCGTTGGCTTCTTGCCTCCGCCAAGGTCACAGAAGGGTAGCTGCCTAGCGTCAGCGTTTTACGCTTACCGAAGAAGTTGTAGTCAAGCCGCCATGACTTCCCACCTGCAGCCGAAATATACAGATACAGGCCGCTCGCGTCCGTGAGCTTTCGCGGCTTGCCATCCGCTTTCGCGTTACGAATCTGAATATCAGTCAATGGCATTACGGTATCGACTTTCCGAAAGGTCGCTTTGTACCGTGATTTTTACCGCGAAAATTGCTGGCTGTCACTGCACCATGTTGCACGTCGTTACGCGCGCGCGAAGAAAAAGCGCATATTTTTCAGGCTTTCTTATCGCCTTAATGAACATCGCTGGACATCGCTGGAAAGGCAGGTGGAGCGGGTGAAGGGAATCGAACCCTCGTATTCAGCTTGGGAAGCTGCTGCTCTACCATTGAGCTACACCCGCATTAAAGCGAGACTTTCTACAGATGATCGCCGCTGTCAAGCGGCCAAACACTAATGATAGCAACAAGCATGTCAGATATTTGCAGCCTCCGCGCGGTTCGCGGAATGCATCTGCAACTGCGGATCAATACTTCTTTTTCATAATAAAATGCCGTTTACCGCAAATAACCTGAATGTTATAAGCGCCAACACAGACAAAAACAAAAGTTACTCTGGAAACGCCCTTCAATTCATCTGAATCATGACGATGTCAGGACTGAAGAAAATGAAGGACGCAACTGCAGGCATTGATCAACGCGATCACAGGATACTTTTAGTATCTCGAATCCTCGGCTACTCGTTCGCGTTTATGCTGGTTTTCATCATTGCGATGGCGATGATCCCTAATCAGTTTTTCATCGTTTCGACCCGCGCAGTCGTCAACGCTCCCGTACAAATGATTGCCTCGCCAATCTATGGCAGGGTAGACAAGATTTCGCTGCAAGTCGGGCAAGTCGTCGATCTCGGCGACGTGATGGCAACGGTTTCCAATCCCAATCAGGACCAA
This sequence comes from Rhizobium sp. BK060, assembly GCF_014193145.1. NCBI lineage: Bacteria > Pseudomonadati > Pseudomonadota > Alphaproteobacteria > Hyphomicrobiales > Rhizobiaceae > Rhizobium > Rhizobium sp. BK060. The sequence continues at coordinate 23,666 of NZ_JACHYW010000049.1, read as the reverse complement.
ACGTCGTTGACGGGGCTTCGGCTCGAGAAGCTCGACTTGGCGGAGAAGCTCAACAATACGACGAGCGTTGTTGCCGAGCGCAAGGAGCAATTGGAGAAGGTCAAAGCCCAGATCACCAGCGTGAAGGACGGCGTGCTCAGTGAGCTAGCCGCGGTGACCGACAATTCAAAATCCACTGTCCAGACCTATGAGGCGCGCCTCAGCGAACAGGACGCGCTGCTGCAGCGGCAGCTGGTGCTCCTGAAAAAGGGCCTCGTCTCGGAAGCGAGTATCGAGCCACAGCGCCAGAAGCGGAATGCGGCCCAATATGAACTCGACGCAGCGAGAGGCGAACTGCGCCGCAACGAGATCGTCCGATCGCTTGTCAGCCGCGATATCTATACCGGGGGCACCGTTGCCGCCAACCTTCTGACGCTTGAGATGCAGCGGTCGAAGCTTTCCGGCGATATCGCCGAAGACACCATCGAAATCAATCAGATGGCAGAGCGCAAGCTGCAGGTCGAAAACCTCATTGGACGCGAAGAGGGGCGCCTCGGCAAGACCGGCGCCGCAGACGTCGTGGCCGAGCGCCACGGCCAAATCGTCAGCGTGGACGCGTCCTTCGGTGATTTCGTCATGCAGGGACAGCCGGTCGCCAAATCGCTCGATTGCGATGACGCTTTTGCTGCCGCCGTCTATCGGAGCCGTGACGTAACTTCGCTTGAGATCGGCATGCCGGCGATGGTCAATTTCCGCAGCCTGGGGGTCAAGCGAAGCGCCCACATCTACAAGATCGTTCGATACTTCAATTCGGGTCCCGAGAATCGGTATTTTGCAAAATTCCCGGAAGCCGAAGGCCACGAAGTCTACGTACTGGTCAAGATGGATGAGCCGGCGGCGGACGAGGCGATGACGGCGCAGCGTAGCAATGACAAATTCTTCGGATGCCACGTCGGCGAAGACGTGATCGTTTCGCTCGGAGAGACGATGGTCTCGCGGGTGGCCCGGTATTCAAGGTTAGCCCTCAATACGATCTTTTCCCCCGGCAATATCCTCTCCGCCTCGACGCTATTCGACAAGACCGTCCGTCCACGCGCTGCGAGCGCCCAGACCGCAGCCCCATAACACCACGCCGATCTCAACCGTTGTATTGCGAGGCAGGAATGAAGCGTGCGAAGTGGTCAATACCAAACTTGCCGGTGCTTGCGTTCGCACTTGTTGGCATTGCGCTTTTCGTCTCTTCCGCAGAGGCTGATAATGAACAACGCAGGCAGTTGGCTTGCTCGCTTTGTGACGGCTTGGCCGCACAATTGAGCGGTGACCCGGAACAGCCTTTCATCTTTCGTAGCTTCGAGCCCGCGAACGGCGGCTCCGCCCTACACCCGGCTCTCGAAAATACGGGCTTTACCTACGACAATGCGGTCGCCTTGATGGCCCTCTACGGCTGCCAGCGAAAAAAGGAGGCGCGCCGGGTTGCCGACGCGCTTGTGGTCGCGCTGGAAACCGACCGTTACTACCACGACGGACGCCTTCGCAACGCATATCGGTCGGGACCGGTCATTCCGGGCAAGGAAGGGATGTTGCTGCCAGGTTACTGGAATGCGACCAGCAACTCCTGGATCGAGGACGGCTACCAGGTGGGCTCGGCGACGGGCAGCACCGCTTGGGGCGCGCTGGCGCTGCTGATGGCCTTTGAGGAAACAGACCAGCCGGCGTATCTCGACGCCGCCCGCAAGATCATGGACTGGATTCATCGAAGCACGGCAGATCCCCGCAACGTCGGCTACTTCGGCGGCTACTTCGGTCACGAGCCAGCGCCTGAGCGCATGACGTGGAAATCGACCGAGCATAACTTGGATGTCTATGCAGCGGACAGTTGGCTTGCCAGCCTCGACAGTGGTGGTGACTGGCAACATCGTGGCGACAGCGCCCTGCAGTTTCTGAAGGCCATGTGGAATGAAGGCGAAGGGCGCTTCTTTATTGGCAGCGCACCGGACAGCAACGCTCCGAATATCGCTATGTCGGGGCTCGACGCAGAGCTTTGGCCGCTGATTGCCGTTCCCGATTTCAAGGCCAAGGCCGGCCGTGTGATCGAGTGGACAGAAGTCCACCACGGCGTAGAAGGCGGCTTCGACTTCAATAGCGACCGCGACGGGATCTGGCTCGAAGGAACGGCACAGGCCGCACTCGTGCTTCGCCTTACCGGCCAACCGGCAAAGGCCGAGCCATTGTTCAAGACGATCGAAACTCAGCTCACGCCAGGCAACCTGATCTACGCGACGGTCAACGAACAGCTGTCGACCGGCCTTCAGGTAGGGCCGAACTCGGCGCCTGGCGACTTCAAGTATTACCGTTTGCCGCATATCGGCGCCACGGGCTGGGCCATCCTTGCCGCGCTCGATCTCAACCCCTTTGTCGGCAGCGCGGGCCAGACATCCAATGGCAAGGAGTCCCCATGTCCCCAGAAGTAGTCACGCTGTCAGATTCGATGCTGTTCGCGGCGTTGGCCATTGCGCTGATACTGGGATGCAGCTGGCTTCTCGACAGTCGCCGCGGTGTCGACCGGATTATCTTCGGTTCGATCCTCATCGTGATGTTGTCGAACTACCTATATTTTCGCCTCACGAAAACCTTGCCGGACTTCGAATGGAGCGCCTATGCCATCTGGCCAAGGATTTATCTGTCCTTCGAGCTCGTCGTCATCTTCTACACGGTCTTGTCGATCGTCTTCTTTTTCCGTCGAACCGACCATCACGGCGCGGCCGACGCCAGCGAGGCACTGCTGGCAAGACTTGCGCGACAGCCTGCCGTGGACATTTTCATCTGCACCTACAACGAAGAGCTATCGATTCTGGAGCGAACAATTCTTGCGGCAAAGGCAATCGACTACAGCAATTTCACGGTCTGGGTGCTGGACGACGGACGGCGAGATTGGCTGGAGGACTACTGCGCAGAGGTCGGTGTCCGCTATCTCAGGCGCGCGGACAATGCCGGCGCCAAGGGCGGCAATATCAACAACGCCATACGACAAACAGCGAAGGAGACCAACGCGCCCTTTATTCTGATTCTCGATGCGGATTTCGCGCCGCAGCGTGCGCTTCTGAACCGTACGGTGGGCCAGTTCATCAATACGGACATCGGCGTTATTCAGACACCGCAGTTTTATTACAACGCCGACCCTGTCCAGCATAACCTTTTGGCCTCGAAAGCTTGGGTCGATGACCAACGTATCTTCTTCGATGTCATGCAGCCGTCAAAGGATGGCTGGGGGGCCGCTTTCTGTGTCGGGACGTCGTGCGTCGTGCGTCGGGACGCCTTGGCGATGATCGGTGGCATGCCACAGGAGACGGTAACCGAGGATATCCACTTGACCTATCGCCTGCTTCAGAAGGGACTGAAGACACGCTGGCTGAACGAGCGCCTGAGCGTCGGCCTATCGGCGGAAAGCCTCTCCGGCTACATTACGCAGCGCTGCCGCTGGTGCCTTGGCACAATCCAGGTAGCGCTTCTTCGCGATGGCCCCTTCCTCGGCAAGGGCTTCACCTTCGTTCAGAGGATGCACTACTTCCACGGTCTGCTTTTCTGGTTCTGCCGCCCATTCATCCTGCTGCTGATGGCAGCACCGCTGCTCTACTACTTCCTCGGCCTGCCGGCCATCCGCATGGAGCCCGAGGCCTTCTTCCTCTACGCGCTGCCGATGGTCGCCGGCATGTGGGCATTCCACGCATGGGTCTCGGGCGGACGCAGCCTGCCGCTCTTTACCGAAGTGTCGCAAATGGTGTCAGCCGTGCCGATCACCATCGCCCTCTTCCATGCGCTTCTCCATCCATTCGGTCGCCCCTTCAAAGTGACGGCCAAGGGTGAGGACCGCGGGCGCGTCGAAATCATTTACCCGATTGCCGGGACATTCCTTTGCGTCATCGTCCTGACCTTTGTTGGGATGCTGAATGGACCGTTGCTTGGAACCTATAATGACCTCGACGGCTTCAGCGTGGCATGGGGCATGGTCGTGATGGTTTACGCTTTCGTATCACTGCTCGTCTGCATCGAACTTCCGAGAGAAGCGCTGGACGACATCCAGTTTCCCCTGGATCGCCAAGGGCATGCTGCCAGTCGCGGCAGATCCTCGGCTTGCACCCTCGATACAATATCGATCCACAAGGCAAGGATAACCATGCAGGATGAGGCCGCCTTCGCCGAAATGCGATTGGGCGATATTTTGATCTTTACGCCGTTCGCAGACTTCGATGTTGCCGGCCAGGTGGCCGCGATGGACAGGGCTCGATCAGGCGTGTCAGTGTCCATCGTCGGTATCAGGGACCGGCGGGATGCCTGGGAAATCAAGAAAACGCCGGAGGAGGTTCGCCAGAAGATGGTACAGCGGATCTTCAGTGAAATGCCGGAAGTCATGCCAAGGCGTGCGTATCCGCTCGCGGCCGGAAGAGGACTCTGGAAGCGTATGTTCGCGCGCCCATCGGTCCTTGTCGGCGATCTGGAACAGCACACGGTCACGGCCCGAACTCAGCAGGGCTCAAGACGATCCTACAGGCCGCCTCCCTTCATCACACGTCGGACACCGCTCTTGCAAATCGGCAACAGGAACGTTGCCCCACCCCTGGCCGAATAATAGCGAACGCCAGGACGCTCAGATGCGGAAGTGCTTCGAGAGCTTCAGGCCCTGGGCTTGATAATTGGAGCCGAGGCCGGAGCCGTAGAGGCTTTCTGGGTGTTCCTGCATGTGTTCGTAGACCAGGCGGCCGACGATCTGGCCGTCCTCGAGGATGAAGGGGACCTCGTGGCTGCGGACCTCGAGCACGGCACGGCTGCCGCGGCCGCCGGCAGGTGCATGGCCGAAGCCGGGGTCGAAGAAGCCCGCATAGTGCACGCGGAATTCGCCGACCAGCGGATCGAAAGGAGTCATCTCGGCCGCATAATGCGGTGGCACATGGATGGCTTCGCGGGAGACCAGGATGTAAAACTCGTCCGGATCCAGGATCAGTTCGTTGCGGCCACGGCTATAGAGCGGCTCCCAGAAGTCATAGATGTCGTGTTGTGCTTTCTTGTCGACATCGACGACGGCGGTGTGGTGCTTGCCGCGGTAGCCGATCAGGCCGTCCTTGTCGCCGGCAAGGTCGATCGACAAGGCAATCCCGCCACCCGATACATTCGGCTGCTTGCTGGCAACCAGCGTTTCAGCATCGTGCAGCGCCAACAATTCGGGCTCGCCAAGCAAGGAGTGACCGACACGGAATCGGATCTGCGACAGGCGCGAGCCGCGACGCACGACGATCGGGAAAGTGCGTGGGCTGATCTCGAGATAGAGGGGTCCAGAATAGCCGGTCGGGATCTTGTCGAACTCCTGGGCGTAGTCAGTGATGACGCGCGTGAAGATATCCAGTCGTCCCGTCGAGCTCTTCGGATTGGCCGAGGCCGACATATCGGCCGGCAGGTCGAGGCGCTCCATCAAGGGAACGATATAGACGCAGCCGGTTTCCAGCACGGCACCTTCGGAGAGGTCGACGACGTGAAGGCTCAGACGATCGAGCTTGTCGGACACGAGATGGGATGGGCCTGGCATGAAGCTCGCGCGAACGCGAAAAGCCTTGGCGCCGAGCCTGAGGTCAAGGCTTGCCGGCTGGATCTGGTCGTGATCCAAATCACGCTCGGAGCTGAGGCGCCCAGCCTCAAAAAGCGCGGCAATCGCACGATCTGCCAAAATTCCTGTTACGCGAGCCATCATGCCCCATCCATATTTGTCGCAAACAAAACCAAACTCAAGGAATTGACGCAAGCATAGAACGGCAGTATTGCAGCTTTATCCCGTGGTGATTTGGCCGGTCGGCTTGCAGCCACGTTAAACAAGTGGCTAAAAGGACCGGGTGCAAAACCGGTCTGCTTTCGCGGCCGGTTTTTTGTTGTTTGAAAGTGGTGATTCATGAGCAAGACCTGGCGCCCGGCAACCCAACTCGTCCACGACGGTTCGCTGCGCTCGCAATATGGCGAGACCTCCGAAGCAATCTACCTCACGCAGGGCTTCGTCTATGAAAGCGCGGAAGCGGCAGAAGCACGCTTCAAGGGCGAGACAGAAGGCTATATCTACGCCCGTTACGGCAGCCCGACAAACGACATGTTCGAAAAGCGCATGTGCGCACTCGAAGGCGCCGAAGAAGCCCGCGCTACGGCATCCGGCATGGCAGCCGTTACCGCCGCAATCCTCTGCCAGGTGAAGGCCGGCGACCACATCGTTGCCGCCCGCGCGCTCTTCGGCTCGTGCCGCTGGGTCGTCGAGACGCTGGCGCCGAAATACGGTGTCGAGTGTACGCTGGTCGACGGCCGCTATCTGGAGAACTGGGAAAAGGCGATCCGCCCGAACACCAAGGTGTTCTTCCTGGAGAGCCCGACCAACCCGACGCTCGAGGTGATCGATATCGCCGGCGTCGCGAAGCTCGCCAACCAGATCGGCGCCAAGGTCGTCGTCGACAACGTCTTTGCGACCCCGATTTTCCAGAAGCCGCTTGAACTCGGCGCCCATATCGTCGTCTATTCGGCCACCAAGCACATCGACGGGCAAGGCCGCAGCCTCGGCGGCGTGATCCTGTCCGACCGGGAATGGATCAACGAGAACCTACAGGACTACTACCGTCACACCGGCCCGGCGATGTCGCCGTTCACAGCCTGGACGCTGCTGAAGGGGCTGGAGACCTTGCCGCTACGCGTCAAGCAGCAGACCGAAAATGCGTCGAAGATCGCCGACTTCCTGGCCAATCAGCCCAAGGTCGCCAAGGTCATCTATCCCGGCCGTAAGGACCATCCGCAGGCCGACATAGTCGCCAAGCAGATGAAGGGCGGCTCGACGCTCGTCGCCATCGAACTGAAGGGTGGCAAGGAAGCAGCCTTCGCGCTTCAGAACGCGCTTGATATCGTCAAGATCTCCAACAATCTGGGCGACGCCAAGAGCCTGATCACGCACCCGGCGACGACGACGCACAAGAACCTGACCGACGAAGCACGCGCTGAGCTCGGCATCTCCGGCGGCACCGTTCGTCTCTCCGCCGGCATCGAGGACACGGACGATCTGATCGAGGATTTCGCCCAGGCGCTCGCCAAAGTGAAGGCCTGATCGGCCCATATCGGCCGGGTCACCCTCCGATCCGGCCGACTACCATACGCGCTTCTGCCACACGCGAAACGGGCTAAAATTGGGCTTAGCGCGCGAAACCTCTTGCTATTGCAGGCATTAGGGAGGTGATCGCCTATCGGTTTATTGACGGATCGGCCGTCGTATAAGATACCGGTAACGTATGTTGACTATGGTGTAGGCATGTACCGCGCCCTTACACGAGACATTGAAGTCGTCGTCGAACCCTTTTATCTGGAGGAGCAATCCGATCCGGAGGACGATCGTTATGTCTGGGGCTACAAGATTGTCATCAGCAACAATTCCGACACGACCGTACGGCTAGTGAACCGCTACTGGAACATCACCGACCAGAACGGAATCGTCGATGAGGTGACGGGCGCCGGCGTGGTCGGCGAACAGCCGCGGCTTGCGCCGGGCGATACCTATGAGTATTCCTCGGGCTGCCCGCTGGATACGCCATCAGGGCTGATGTTCGGCCACTACCAGATGGAAACCGACGAAGGCGAGCTTTTCGATGTCGCAATACCCGCCTTCTCGCTGGATTCGCCAGGGCTGCTCAGAGTCCTGAACTGATCACCCAGCAGTCAGGGCCACCTCTTCCACTTCGAAGCGATAGGTCGTCGAGCAGAACTCGCAGGTGACCGAAATCGCGCCGTCTTCCTGGCTGGCATCGATTTCTTCGGCAGAGAAGCCCGTCAGCACGCCCTTGATCTTCTCGCGCGAACAGCTGCAGCGATCGAAGACCTCGCGCGGTTCGTAGACGCGAACGCCGCGCTCGTGGAACAGCCGGTAGAGCAGCCTCTCGGTGCCGACCTGCGGATCCGTCAACTCGTCGGCATCGATCGTGTCGACGAGCGAGCGGGCTTCCATCCAGGCATCGTCTTCCTTGTGGGAACCGCCGGCCGTGTCGCCGTCGCCGCCGTGAAGATCCGGCTGGCGCATGCGCTCCGGCGCTTCCGGCAGGAATTGGGCGACGAGACCCCCTGCCCGCCAGCGGTGACGCGGCTTGCCCGCTTCGTCGCGGTCGAAGAGCTCGGCAGCGGCAAGACGCACCCGCGTCGGGATCTGCTCCGATTGGCGAAAATAAGTGCCGGCAATCTCCTCGAGGGTGGCCCCGTCGAGCGCAACGATGCCCTGATAGGGCTGGGTGAATTTGCCCTGGTCAATCGTAAACGCCAGCATGCCCTTGCCGAGCAGCTGTTCAGGCTCGATCTGCCCGGTGGCGATGGCCTTGTCGAGGAGGCCCTGGTCGAAGCGTGCATAAGCACGCACGTTCTCGGGCGTCGAGAAATCGCAAACGAGCAGGTCCACCGGGCCGTCGCCTTTGGTCTGCACCGTGAACTTGCCGTCAAACTTCAGCGACGTGCCGAGCAGCACCGTCAGCACGACGACTTCGGCAAGAAGCCTCGCGACAGGCGCGGGATAACGATGACGCTCAAGGATCGCGTCCAGCATCGGCCCGAGCTGGACGGCGCGACCACGCACATCCAGGCCTTCGACCTGAAACGGAACGACGTGATCATCACCGGCGAAATTGAACTCGCCGAGGGCGGCTGCAGGGTCTGCCATAGTCTTCTCCTAGTCTGAGAGCGGCAGACGAGAGTGTCCATCCGCTCGCGCGGCCAACGAGCCTTCCGGCCAAACGTGACGTCCAGTATGGTTCAGATCGCGCCCAGGCACCAAGCAAGAATCGACTTCTGCGCGTGAAGACGGTTTTCCGCTTCATCGAAGACCACGGATTGCGGGCCGTCGATCACCTCGTCCGTGACTTCCTCGCCTCGATGGGCAGGCAGGCAATGCATGAACAATGCATCCTTGCCGGCCTGCGCCATCAAAGCCGAATTGACCTGATAAGGCTGGAAGACGTTGTGACCCCGGGCCCGATGTTCCTGATTCATGGAGACCCAGGTATCGGTCACCACGCAATCGACGCCAGCGACCGCACGGTCGGCATCATGGCAGAGCATGACTTCGGCGCCCTCATTGCGGGCCCAGTTCAGATAGTGATCCTTTGGCTCGGAACCAAGGGGGACCGCCATATTCATACGATAGCCGAAACGGGCAGCCCCTTCGACCAGCGAATGCAGCACGTTGTTGCCGTCACCGGTCCAGGCAATCGTCTTGCCTTTGATGGGTCCGCGATGCTCCTCGAAGGTCATGATGTCAGCCATGATCTGGCAGGGGTGCGTGTCGTCGGTCAGCGCGTTGATGACGGGAACGGTCGCATGCTCGGCCAGCTCCAGCATGCGGGCATGATCGGTGGTGCGGATCATGATCGCATCGACGTAGCGTGAGAGTACCTTCGCCGTGTCGCCGATGGTCTCGGCACGGCCAAGCTGCATTTCGGTGCCCGACAGGAATAGCGTCTCGCCGCCCAACTGGCGCATGCCGACATCGAAAGACACGCGGGTACGGGTCGAGGGCTTCTCGAAGATCATCGCCAGCATTTTGCCGGCGAGCGGCTTGTCACCCTGCCCGGCCTTGAAGGCCTGCTTGCGGGAGATGGCGTCATTCATGATGAGCCGCAGGTCGGATGACGCGACGGCGGAGAGATCGAGGAAGTGTTTGGGGGAAGCCATTGTCTTTACCTATCACGCCCGCCGTCCGGCAGGCATTATCCATTAAGCCGTCTTCTTGACCTTCGAAGCGCGCACGCTTTCGGCAGCGCGTTCTAGGCGGGCAAGGCCCTCACGGGCTTCGTCAGCAGTGACGACCAGAGGCGGCAGAAGACGAATAACGTTGTCGCCTGCGGGAACACCGAGCAGATGGGCGTCACGGATTGCCTGCAGCAGCTCGGAAGACGGCACGGCAGCCTTGACGCCGAGCAGCAGTCCCTCGCCGCGAACGTCCTCGATGATATCAGGATAGCGATCCTTGAGCGAGGCCAAGCCCTGACGGAAAACCAGCGAGACGTCGCGCACTTGCTGCAGGAAGCCGTCTGCGAGGATCACGTCGAGCACGGCACTGCCCACAGCCATGGCAAGCGGATTGCCGCCATAGGTGGAGCCATGTGTGCCAGCCTTCATACCGGAAGCGGCCTCAGCCGTGGCAAGGCAGGCGCCGAGCGGGAAGCCGCCGCCGATGCCCTTGGCGACTGCCATGATGTCGGGGGTGGCGCCGGACCATTCATGTGCGAAGAGCCTGCCGGTGCGACCCATGCCGGTCTGCACTTCGTCGAAGATCAGCAGCAAGCCGTGCTCATCGCAGATCGCACGAAGCGCCTTAAGGAACTCGCTGGCCGCCGCACGGACGCCACCCTCGCCCTGAACAGGCTCGATGAGGATTCCGGCCGTCTCGCTGGTGACGGCGCTGCGAACGGCATCGAGATCGCCGAACGGAACCTGATCGAAGCCGGGCGCCTTCGGGCCGAAGCCTTCGAGGTACTTCTCTTGGCCACCGGCAGCAATCGTCGCCAGCGTACGACCATGGAAGGCACCTTCAAAGGTGATGATATGAAACCGCTCGCAATGGCCCTTTGAGAACTGATAGCGGCGCGCGGTCTTGATCGCGCATTCCAGGGCTTCTGCGCCGGAGTTCGTAAAGAACACCTTGTCGGCGAAGGTCGCCTCGGTCAGCCGCTTCGCGAGCGTTTCCTGACCCGGGATTTCGTAGATATTGGACAGGTGCCAGACCTTGTCGGCCTGCTCTTTCAGCGCGCCTACCACATGCGGATGGCCGTGGCCGACGGAGGTGACGGCAACGCCTGCGCCGAAATCAAGATATCGCTCGCCCGTTTCGGTGATCAGCCATACGCCCTCGCCTCGCTCGAACCGCAGCGGGGCACGAGAGTAGGTATCGTAAAGCGCGGCTTCAGCCATGGCGCGATCTCCTGTCATTGACCACAAGCGGCCGGACTCCGGCTAAGGAAAGCGGGTCCGGAAAATTAAAAATGCCGCCTTTCGGCGGCGAGCAGCACTATTTACTTTTCGCACTGCAATGTCAACAAAACTGAGGTTTTCCTGCATGCGTCAAGCCGCCATCCGGAGGCGCTGGAGCTATCAACAACTAATGTTGCAGAAATGACTCTCTCGCCCAGCAAGTTGGGGAAAACTTGAAATTCGATTCGCCGAGATTCAACCGACTCTTGTCACAGACTCAGCCTCACACTAGGTTAAAACTCAATTACTAGACTGCATGCGGCGGAACTAGTCACCAAAATCGAGCAAGCGTTTCTTGCCTCGGATACGTCCGGGGCAATGGTGAGGGATTCTGCCTGCACCAACGCTAATAAGGCGGAGACAGGGGCATGAACTGGACAGACGAGCGCGTTGAAAAACTGAAGAAGCTGTGGTCCGAGGGCCTGAGCGCCAGCCAGATCGCAGCGCAACTTGGCGGTGTAAGCCGTAACGCCGTCATTGGCAAAGTCCACCGTTTGAGTTTGCCCGGCCGCGCCAAGGCCGGAGGCTCGACGACCACTGTCAGAACGCCCAAGCGCACGACATCCGCGCCGCGCGCTCCGAACTATGCATCTCGCGTCACCACGCGCACCGTCACCCGCCAGCAGGGTGCGACGATGCTCAAGGAAGAGATCGAAATCGATGCCATCGCGGAAATCAGCTACCGTCCGGCCGCAAACGTCGTCGTTCCGATTTCTCGCCGCCTCGGCCTGACGGAACTGACCGAGCGCACCTGCAAGTGGCCGGTCGGCGATCCGCTGAAGGACGACTTCCACTTCTGCGGCTGCGAATCCCCAGACTCCTCCCCTTACTGCACCTATCACCAGCGCATGGCCTATCAGCCGGTCAACGAGCGCCGCAAGGCCGCCAACCGGGTCGCCTGACCCGGAAGCCGGATAAGGAACAAAGAAAACGGGCCCTCGCGGGCCGCCTCGCGGGCCCGTTTTTCGTTGGACGGTGTGGATGCCTCTCAGGAGAGCTTTAGGCTTCCATGGAATAGCCGGCACCGCGAACGGTGCGGATGACATCCTGCATGTTGGAGAAGTTCAGCGCCTTGCGCAGACGCCCGACATGAACGTCGACGGTACGCTCGTCGACATAGATGTCATGACCCCAGACGCCGTCGAGCAGCTGGGAGCGCGAGAAGACACGGCCAGGGGATGCCATCAGGAACTCGAGAAGCCGGAATTCGGTCGGACCGAGACGGACTTCGCGGCTCTTGCGATGAACGCGGTGCGTCTCGCGGTCAAGCTCGATGTCGCCGCACTTCAGCAGCGTGGAAAGCACCTCCGGCTTGGCACGACGAAGCATCGCCTTGACGCGGGCGACGAGCTCCGGCGTCGAGAACGGCTTGACGACGTAGTCGTCGGCGCCGGTGGAGAGGCCGCGAACACGCTCACTCTCCTCGCCGCGAGCTGTCAGCATGATGATCGGCAGGCGCTCCGTTTCCGGCCGCATGCGCAGGCGACGGCAGAGCTCGATGCCTGATACGCCCGGCAGCATCCAATCGAGGATCAGAAGGTCCGGCGTGCGTTCCTGCAGCCGGATCTCGGCCTCGTCGCCGCGCAGGATTGTGTCGACCTCAAAGCCTTCAGCCTCAAGGTTATAGCGAAGAAGTACGCTCAGTGCTTCTTCATCTTCAACGACAGCTACTTTTGGTATCATTCGTTTCGGTCTCCTGGGGGCGCGGTCGCGGAACGATTATTCCGTAACGGCGCCGACGGTGTTGGCGGTATCGTCCTTCGGACGTTCGCCTTCCGGCTGAGCGCCGGTGGCCATGTAATAGATGGTTTCGGCAATGTTGGTGGCGTGGTCGCCGATACGCTCGATGTTCTTGGCGCAGAACAGAAGATGCGTGCAGCTGGTGATGTTGCGCGGATCTTCCATCATGTAGGTGAGCATCTCGCGGAACAGCGAGGTGTACATCGCGTCGATTTCCTCGTCGCGCTCACGGATCGACTTTGCCTTGTCGGCAGCACGGCTCGTATAGACGTCGAGCACTTCCTTGAGCTGGACAAGCGCCAGTTCGGAAAGGTGCTCGAGGCCGCGGGCGAGCTTGCGCGGCACGCCGGCGCTCTGGACCGCGATGACGCGCTTGGCGGTATTCTTGCCGAGATCGCCGACGCGCTCGAGATCGGCCGCAATGCGGATCGAACCCATGATCTCGCGAAGGTCGGCCGCCATCGGCTGGCGACGGGCGATGGTCACGATCGCCTTGTCCCCGATTTCGCGTTCAGCGTGGTCAAGGATCACGTCGTCGGAGATGACCTTCTGGGCCAGGGCCGTATCGCCGTTGACGAGAGCGCGAACGGCATCCGAAACCATCTGCTCGGCAAGGCCGCCCATTTCCGAAATACGGCGGGACAGGAATTTCAGATCGTCGTCGTAGGCAGAAAAGATATGTGTCGATGCCATAGGGCTCATCCTTGAGTATGGTGAGGGTTGCCGACGCCGGCGATCAACCGAAGCGACCCATGATGTAGTCCTGGGTGCGCGGATCGTCCGGGTTGGTGAACATCTTGTCGGTATCGTTCTCTTCGACGAGGTTGCCGAGGTGGAACATGGCCGTGCGCTGCGAAACACGGGCGGCCTGCTGCATCGAGTGCGTCACGATGACGATCGTGTAGTTCTCGCGAAGCTCGTGGATCAGTTCCTCGACCTTTGCCGTCGCAATCGGATCGAGTGCCGAGCATGGCTCGTCCATCAGGATCACTTCAGGGCTCACCGCAACAGCGCGGGCGATGCAAAGGCGCTGCTGCTGGCCTCCGGAAAGACCAGTGCCGGCTTCATGAACGCGATCCTTCACCTCGTTCCACAGGCCGGCGCGCTGCAGGCTGAGTTCGACGATCTGGTCCATGTCGGCCTTCGACTTGGCGAGACCGTGGATGCGCGGGCCGTAGGCGACGTTCTCGTAGATCGTCTTCGGGAACGGGTTCGGCTTCTGGAACACCATGCCGACGCGGGCACGGAGCTCCACGACGTCGATGTCAGGATCATAGATATCATCACCATCGAGCGTGATCTTGCCGGTGACGCGGCAACCGTCGATCGTGTCGTTCATACGATTCAGGCTGCGCAGGAAGGTAGACTTGCCGCAACCTGACGGGCCGATCAGCGCCGTCACCGTGTTTTCGCGAATGTTCAGCTTCACGTCGAAGAGCGCGCGCTTCTCGCCGTAGTAAACCGAGACGTCCTGGCCGATCATCTTATAGGGAACGGTATTCATCTTCTGATCCAGAGCCTTCTCAACTGCTGCTTCCGTCAACATGTTCATAATGTCTACTCCGTTTACCAGCGGCGCTCAAAGCGACGACGCAAGAGAATGGCTCCGAGGTTCATGACGATCAGGAACAGGAGCAGGACTATGATAGCGCCAGAGGTACGCTCGACGAAGGCGCGCTCGGCTTCGTTGGCCCACATGTAGACCTGCACCGGCAGAGCCGTCGACGGATCGAGCGGAGTGCTCGGTGCATTGGCCACGAAGGCGACCATGCCGATGAGGAGCAGCGGTGCGGTCTCGCCAAGCGCGTGCGCCAGGCCGATGATCGTGCCGGTGAGAATACCCGGCATGGCCAGCGGCAGCACATGATGGAACACCATCTGCATCTTCGAAGCGCCGAGGCCGAGAGCAGCCGCCCGGATCGACGGCGGCACTGCGCGAAGCGCTGCGCGGGTTGCGATGATAATCGTCGGCAAGGTCATCAGCGTCAGCACCAGACCGCCGACCAGCGATGCGGAACGCGGCAGGCCGGCGAAGTTGATGAAGACGGCGAGGCCGAGCAGACCATAGACGATCGAGGGAACGGCTGCGAGGTTGTTGATGTTGACCTCGATCAGGTCCGTCAGCTTGTTCTTCGGTGCAAATTCTTCGAGGTAGATCGAAGCGGCAACACCGATCGGCAGCGAAAGTACGAGCACGATCAACATCAGGTAAAGCGAGCCGATCAGGGCGACGCCGAGACCGGCGGCCTCGGGGCGGCTGGAGTTGCCGTTGACGAAGAGCCCGGTGTTGAACGTCTTGTGCAACGTCCCGCTTTCCGCCAGCTGGTTCATCCAGCCAACCTGCCTGTCGTTCACCTTGCGGTTCTTCTCGTCCACCTTCAGATCGATCTGACCCTTGTTGGCGGAGTCGATGTTGGCGTCGGCAAGCAGCGTCACATTGACCGTCTTGCCGATCAGCGATGGATCAGCGATGACCATGTCGCGCAACCGGATGGGCGCTCCCTTGGAAATCATCGCGGTCGCGTCACGGACCTCTGGACGGCTCGACGCATTGAGGTTCAGCGCCTTGATCATCGCGTCACGGATGAGCACGGGATAGTTGGCGGCAACCAGCACCGACGGATCGGTGGCGCGCTTGTTGTTCGGGTCGATCGTCTTCTCGCTGAACTCGATCGGCAGCGTGATCACCGTCTGCTGGAAGGCGGTGTAGCCCTTGCTGATGACGCTCGTGAGCAGGATCGCCAGAAAGATCAGGCCGAAGGAGATTGCCGCGACGCCATAGGCGCGGAAGCGGCGTTCGGCGGCATAGCGGCGCTTGAGGCCGATATCGCGGCGTTCGGGTGCCTTGGAGACAACGACACCCTCAACCGGAGAAACAATATCCGTCATTCGTACTGCTCCCGGTATTTGCGCACGATGTAGAGCGCGTAGATGTTGAGGCAAAGCGTGATGAAAAACAGCGTGATGCCCAAAGCAAAGGCAACAAGCGTCTGCGGCGACGTAAATTCGAGGTCGCCCGTCAGCTGGTTGACGATCTTGACCGTCACCGTCGTCATCGGCTCGAACGGGTTGATCTGGATGCGGGCGGCAACACCTGCCGCAAGCACGACGATCATCGTTTCACCGACGGCGCGCGAGGCGGTCATCAGCAGCGCGCCGACGATGCCGGGAAGCGCTGCGGGAAGCACGACCTTCTTGATCGTTTCCGAGCGCGTGGCGCCGAGACCGAGCGAACCATCCCGCAGGGCGCGCGGGACTGCGGTGATAATATCGTCAGACAGGGACGAAACATACGGGATCAGCATGATGCCCATGACGATACCGGCGGTCAGAACGCTCTGCGCCTGAATGAAGTTCGCATAGTTGCCGGTCAGGAGGCCGTTGACCTGCGAGGAAAGGTCGCGGAGGAAGGGGCCGACGGTGACAAGAGCGAAGAAGCCATAGACGATCGTCGGAATACCGGCGAGAACTTCGAGCAGCGGCTTTGCAATCGAGCGGACCTTGGGAGCGGCATACTCCGCCATGTAGATCGCGGCGAACAAGCCGACCGGCACCGCGACGAGCATCGCCACGAAGCCAATGTAGAGCGTGCCGAGCAACAGCGGGATCAGGCCGAATTGCCCGAAGGACGAGCTGCCGGCACCGGCAAAGCGCGGATCCCAGACCGTTCCGAAGAAGAAGTCTGCGGCAGGAACTGTCGCGAAGAAGTGGGCGGCTTCCGTCAGCATCGACAGAACGATACCGATCGTCGTCAGAATGGCGATCGACGACGCCAGAAGCAGGCCCCAAAGCATGACGCGTTCGACGCGGTTTCGCGCACGGAACCGCGGTGCGACTTCGCGAAGCGCATAAAATGCGCCAGCAACGGCAAGAACGAGAACCAGCGCCGTCATGACGAGGCGGCTGGAGCCGGATTCCGCGTTAAGCATCTGCGCCGCATCGATCATGTAGGGCTGTGGCTGACCGGCAAGCGGAACACCCTTCGCAGCAAGCTTTGCCTGGAGGCCAGCCGGATCGCTGGCAGCACCGCTGATCTCCTCCGGAGCGAGCAGCGGCAAGCCGCGCGCAATGGCGTTGACCATGCCGTAGTTCAAATTCTGCTGCGCAGCGGGCTGCGCCTTGATGTCGTCCGGAAACGATCCGCGGACGGAGGCTTCAATGATCGAAGGGCTGATTGCCAACCAGGCGCACAGCACGATCAGTGCCGGCAGGATTGTCCAGATCGCCGCATAGGCGCCATAGTAACCCGGTCGTGAATGCAACGCAGAGGACTTGCCTCCGACAAGTGCCGTAGCGCGGCTGCGGGCTGCCAGAAAGCCAGCGGCGCCCAGCACCGCGAGGCACAGGAGTATGACGGATGTGCTCATTCGTAAGGTCCCCAGGCCCTTTGACCCCAAAAAGCGGAAACGGCAGGCGGACCGATCCGGCTCTCAAACTTGGAGAAGTTCAAACCCCGTCCCCAACTGGCGGAACAAGGCAATGCCGGCGCGATCTGGTGATCGCGCCGGCAAAGGTCATTACATGGTCTTGCCGTCTTCAACGCCCTTGCGGATCGCGTCGCGCTCTGCGTCCGGAGCAGCAACGAGGCCGTATTCAGCGAGCGGGCCGTCGGGGCCGATCATCTGGTCGGAAACGAAGAAGCTGACGTATTCCTTGAGACCCGGGATGACGCCGAGGTGTGCCTTCTTGACGTAGAAGAACAGCGGACGGGAAACCGGGTACGTGCCGTTCGCGATGGTTTCGGTCGACGGAACGATACCGTTGACGCTCGCAACCTTCAGCTTGTCAGCATTGTTTTCATAGAAGGAAAGGCCGAAGACGCCAACGCCGGTCTTGTTGGCAGCGATGCGCGCCAGCGTTTCCGGATAGTCGCCGTCGATGTCGACAGCAGCGCCGTCCTTACGGACTGCAACGCAAGCCTTGGTCTGAGCAGCCTTGTCGGTGATTTCCTTGGCGATCACGTCGAGAGCGCCGGAGGCCTTGCAGCCTGCTGCGAGAACGTTCTGTTCGAAGACTTCGCGCGTGCCGTGCTTTTCGCCCGGGATGTAGGCAGCGATGTCAACAGCCGGGAGCTTCGGATTAACTTCCGACCACTTCTTGTACGGGTTGTTGACGAGCTTGCCGTCAACGACAACCTGAGCGGCCAAAGCCTTGTAGATGTCGGCCGGGACGTAGGCAACGTCCGGGTTGGACGAGTCGGTTGCGAAGACGATACCGTCGTAACCGATCTTGACTTCCTGGATGTCGGTTACGCCGGCTGCCTTGCAGGCGTCCAGTTCCTTGGCGTTGATCGGACGCGAAGCGTTGGCAACGTCGATGCTATCAGGGCCGACGCCCTTGCAGAATTCCTTGAGGCCAGCGCCCGTGCCGCCGGATTCAACGACCGGCGTCTTGAAGTCCTTGAAGGTTTCGCCGAAGGTTTCGGCAACGATCTTGGCGTAAGGCAGGACGGTGGACGAGCCAGCAACCTGAACCTGGTCGCGAGCAACGGCCGCGCCAGCGAAAGCGGCGGAAGCGGCAAGTGCTGCGACCGTGAGTTTAAAAGCGTTCATAACAATCTCCCGGGCATATAGCGGTCTGAGTGCGGCCTTGAGCGGCCCTTGGCGGTGCCGTCTATCAGCGGCCCGCTCTCTTTAGCCTCTGATGGCTAGAGCTTTTATGTCATTTTGACGAAACATTTGTGACAGGTTAAAGATCTGAATTTATTGATAAAAATTCTATTGCAATAGCAAACGTTTACAGTTTTATGTCAAAACCGCACGGTGAAGCTCGTCCCCTTCCCGACTTCCGACTTGACGATGAGGCGCGCCCGGTGTCGCGTCAGGATGTGCTTGACGATAGCAAGGCCCAACCCCGTGCCCTTCTTCGAGCGGCTATCCTCGATGCTCACGCGGTAGAATCGCTCCGTCAGGCGCGGCACGTGCTCGGCTGGAATGCCCGGTCCCTTGTCGATCACGGTAACTTCCACCGGCTCGCCCTGACCGTTCTTAAGGAAGACATCAACGGTCTTGCCCTCCTGCCCATATTTGCAGGCATTTTCTATGAGGTTTTCAAAGACCTGAACCAGCTCATCACGGTCGCCAAGCACCTCTGCTTTGCCCTGCGGAAGATGCAAAGCGATCTCGACCCCGACGTCATTTGCAAGAGGCACCAGCGAATCCCTGACGTGCCCGAGCAAAGGAACCAGATCGACTTTCTCGTCCGGGGCGATATGAGACTTCAGTTCCAGCCTCGAAAGGGACAGCAGGTCGTCCACGAGGCGGCTCATGCGGGTAGCCTGATCCAGCATGATGCCGAGAAAGCGCTCCTGCGCCTTCGCGTCGTTCTTTGCCGGTCCCTGAATGGTCTCGATAAAGCCGCGCAGGGACGCAAGCGGCGTGCGCAACTCATGGCTGGCATTAGCGACGAAGTCGGAACGCATGCGGTCGATGCGGCGGACTTCGGAAATATCCCGAAAAGAAACCACGAAGAAACGCTCATCAGCAGGCTGCTGCCCGTCAAGATCCACAGGCGCGCTGCGGACGATGTAAACACGCTCGGATGGCAGGCGTTCGGAGTGCTCGATCTGGTTCGGTGCATTGGTCGCGATCGTTTCACTGATGATGTCGAGGACGCCAGGCGAGCGCAGGCGCGCGGAAATATGGGCACCAATCGTGGCCTCGCCAAATGCCTTTTCGGCTGCATGGTTCTGGTAAAGTACCGAGGCATCATCGGAAAGCACCATGACCGGGATATCGAGCGCCGCTAGCGTCGCGGTAACTTCGACCAGGCGGCTGGCGGGGAGGTCGATAGTCTCTGGAACAGGTTCTGGCGTGACGTCCCGGATGATCGGAACCGAGTGCCACAAAGCGGTAACGATCATCAGCAACAGAAGACCGAGCACGACCCACTTGTTCGCGCCTGCGGCAAGCGCGATCAGTGCGATCAGCAGCGCCACGAGCAGGACGGGGCGCTCCTGCCGAATGCGCAAAATCAGGCTTCGTGTCCATGGCGTCTCGTCTTGCAACTGCCCCTCGCGATTTCGACTCGTACTTCTATCTTCAAACTCTGCCTGATAGCCGTGAATCATGACAGAAGTTTTCGGCTGCAGCCAGCAGACGCAAAAGCCATGATGGGAACGCACAGGAATTTCGGCAAACTGCAAGACATTTGATTTTTAACGAGAAATATGGTCGCCTGTGTTCAACAAAACTCAGAGCGGGGAGAACGCCATGGCCGATGATGTCGAGAGCAGAGCCGTCGAACTGGACATCCGCGGAAAGAAGCGCGTCTTCGATGTCGACGATCCCGTGCTGCCGGACTGGGTTGACGAGGCCGCTTTGCAATCCGGCGGCTATCCCTACGACAAAAAGCTCAAGGAAGAGGAATACCTCGAGGAACTGGAGAGGCTGCAGATCGAGCTAGTGAAGGTGCAGTTCTGGCTGCAGGCCACCGGCAAGCGCGTCATGGCGCTTTTCGAGGGGCGAGACGCAGCCGGCAAGGGCGGTGCGATTTCCGCCTCGTCAGCGCACATGAATCCCCGTCTTATCCGCGTCGTCGCCTTGACCAAGCCTACCGAGCGCGAAGCCGGGCAATGGTATTTCCAGCGCTACATCGCACAGTTCCCGACAGCCGGAGAATTCGTTCTCTTCGACCGGTCCTGGTACAACCGCGCCGGTGTCGAGCCCGTCATGGGCTTCTGCACGCCCAAGCAGTATGAAGACTTCCTGAACCAGGCGCCCCTGCTCGAGAAGGTGATTGCCCACGAGGGTATCTTCTTCTTCAAGTTCTACCTCGATATCGGCCGCGAGATGCAGCTGAAGCGCTTCCACGATCGACGCCACGACCCGCTCAAAGTCTGGAAACTATCATCGATGGATATAGCGGCACTGACGAAATGGGGCGACTATAGCGAGAAACGCGACCGGATGCTGAAGGAGACCCATACGGAATTCGCACCATGGACGGTCATTCATGCCAACGACAAGCGCCGGGCCCGGCTGAACCTCATTCGGCACATGCTGAAAACGATGGACTACGACGGCAAGGACAAAGATGCGGTCGGTAAGCTCGACGAAAAGATCATCGGTTCAGGTCCCGGCTTCCTGAAATAGCCTACTGTCCCGGGAGGATCCGCACGGCGTAGAGGTTGATGCCGCGCGCCTTGCCGTCCACGTCGCTGTTGATCATCAGACTACCGGCAGAGGTCGGCGCCAGCGATCGATCGAAGCGGACCTGAAGCAACACATCCGACTTCTGCCGGGTGACGGAGAAGCGATGCCGGGAGCAGTCGCCGAGTGACTGGAAATCGCATTCCACCGTAATCTGAGTCGGCTCATCGGAGGTGGATTGCAGCGTGATGGCAATCGTCGAGGACTTGCCGGCCAGTTGCTGTAGCACATCGGCCGGAACGCTGATTGCGACATTGCCGTCGGCGCCGCTGCTCTGCGAGATCAGGCGCACCGCCGGGCCATCGTTTTCGGCGACCTTCTGGATCTCAGATTGTGGGCCGGCCTTGATCTCATCCACGTCGGACGGCGTGAAAACCTCGATCCAGTCGGCAGAAAACGAATTTTGAGGATCGATCGCAACTGGTGCCGCATTGCCACCTGCGGCAGCATTGCCGTTGCCGTCGTCGGCACCATCGAAATCTTCCGGCTGGGTACTCGCCGGCGGATTGGCGACGCTTGTATCTCGCTCTGTGGCGCTCTTCAGCAAGCCCGAAGAGTACACCCACCAGGCCCCCATGCCGATGAAGGCGAGAAGCACGCAGGCGACCAGCAGCCGGGAGAAGAACTTGCGAGGTCTACGGCGAACGGCCGCGCGCTCCGGCCGGAAGTCCATCTGGGCCGACTTTCGTTCCGCGACAGGCGCCTCGGCAGCCGGCGCGACGCCTAGATGATCACCGCTGCCGGCATGGACGCCAGCGAGGCTGGATTCGTCGTCGAAGCGTGGGTCCGTGATCGAATGCTCGCGGGTCTCTCCGCCGATCGAAACGCTCGTCGCCTCGTCCGCTGCCACATGGGCAACGGGCTCGTGTATTTCCACCACGGGTGGAACAGGAACCTCCGGCGGTCCCTGGCGCGGATGAAGACGCTCGCGCTCCTCCGCTTCGATCATGTGAATCGTCGTTTCGAGCCGGTGGCGGTGATAGGCAACCGCTTCCGTGTCGGTGATGTCCTGCTTGCGAAGACCGGCTTCGAGAGCCTGACGCGCGGACTGGTAAATCTTTGCACGGACTTCGGGATTGTCGCGATCGGCATTGCTGAGCGCCGTTCTGATAGCCGTTTCTAATCCGCTCACGTCCGGTCCTTTATTCTGAGACTGGGCCCTGTCCTTAACACTTCGTAAATGCGGTAACCGCTGCCACGGCAAATCGCAAGCCTCCGCCCTGCCTGCAATCCGCATCGGCGGGGGAAAACGCAGGGTTGCCGTACGCCATCTTATGTCCTTGCAAAGAATAGCCGATATTTGTGGAATCGATAGAGCGAGCTTTTCCTCCGACAAAGTCTCTGCTATCACATTGACGTTTTCGTAAACGTCAATTCTTATGGTGTCCCATGGCCCTACCCCCGATCCTGACCCAAGATCTCAGATTGCCGGTCGTCGCCTCGCCGCTCTTCATCATTTCGCACCCGGCGCTGACGCTGGCGCAATGCAAGGCCGGAATCGTCGGCGCCTTTCCGGCATTGAATGCGCGGCCGGAGAGCCAGCTCGACGAATGGCTTGCCATGATCACCGAGGACCTCGCCGCACACAACACCGCAAACCCTGGACGCCCGGCTGCCCCGTTTGCTGTCAACCAGATCGTCCACATGTCGAATAAACGGCTGGAGCACGATCTCAGGCTCTGCGTCAAATACAAGGTGCCTGTTGTCATCTCGTCGCTCGGCGCCGTACCGGAGGTGAACGCCGCCGTGCATTCCTACGGCGGGATCGTGCTCCACGACGTCATCAATAACCGGCATGCGAACTCGGCCATCCGCAAGGGTGCTGACGGGCTGATCGCCGTCGCAGCCGGTGCCGGCGGCCATGCCGGCACGCTTTCGCCCTTTGCGCTTGTCCAGGAAATCCGCGAATGGTTCGACGGGCCGCTGCTGCTTGCCGGCGCGATTGCCAATGGCGGCGCCATCCTCGCGGCGCAGGCGATGGGAGCCGACATGGCCTATGTAGGCACTCCCTTCATCGCCACCGAAGAGGCGCGCGCCTCGGAAGCCTACAAGCAGGCGATTGTCGACGGCATGGCGAACGACATTGTCTATTCTAACTACTTCACCGGGGTGCATGGCAATTATCTCAAGCCGTCGGTCAGGGCCGTCGGCCTCGACCCCGACAACCTGCCGGTTGCGGATCCCTCGAAAATGGATTTCGAACAGGCCGTCGGCGGCGCCAAGGCCTGGAAGGACATCTGGGGCAGCGGACAAGGCATCGGTGCCATCAAGGGGATCGAACCCGTCGGCAAGCTTGTCGATCGGCTGGAGGCCGAGTATAAAGCCGCCCGGACGCGGCTGTCGCTCTAGGGGCTGGCCGCAGATTTCCACAGCGCCCTTCTTTTTTACCGAAGAGATGACAGGGCGCTTGAAATCTTCAAACAATGCCTGTATCAGCGCCATGCAAATCGTGGGCCGCATCGTTCGGCCACAGAGTTGCCGCTTTAGCTCAGTCGGTAGAGCACATCATTCGTAATGATGGGGTCACGTGTTCGAGTCACGTAAGCGGCACCATTCTACTCCTTCCCATTTGAAATTATGCGCATCGCACGCGCTTGCGAACCACAGTCAGTGACAGCGGTAGCGCTCTAGGTGCCCGATCGTCGGCACCACCCCGGTCTCTGAGGTCTGCACTGTTCGATACGCTACTCCTCCCTGAATGCCTTCATCATCTGGTCGGTGAATGGCTTGAGGAGGTATGAGAGAGCGGTTCGTTCGGCGGTCTGGACGAAGACTTCG
>NZ_JACHYW010000048.1:0-26613 GCF_014193145.1 Rhizobium sp. BK060 | reverse complement strand
ACTTTATGCCGAAGAGGGCAAAGCAGAAGTTCTGAAAGAAAGTGCTATTGCGATCCCGTCAACGCCGAAAGCCGTGGGCTGTTCGTCGCGCTCACGATTGATCGCGCATTGTTGGGCGTCGGAGGACGCAATCCCGACGGATGGCGCAAATACATTTTGGATAACAGGCAGCAATTCTGATGAGCGAAACCGAAGCCGACACACGTGCCAACCGCATAGATCCCGTCTTAAGCGCTGCCGGTTGGGGAGTGGTGGAAGGCTCCAAAGTGCGGCGGGAGGTCATTTGTCCGGGGCGCATTCTTTCCGGTGGCCAGCGCGGAAAGTCGCTCTCCTGTGACTACGTGTTGATTTACAAAGGACATAAACTGGCCGTCATGGAAGCTAAGAGAGCGGGCCTCAGCCACCGCAATGGCGTTGGCCAGGCCAAGGACTATGCCACGCGACTCGCCTCCCGCTTTGCTTATGCATCGAATGGGCTTGGTTGGTATCAGATCGACATGCAGAGCGGCGTGGAAGGGGACATGGCTTTGCCATTTCCTACACCCGACGAATTGTGGAACCGCACCTTCACCACCCACAACACTTGGCGTGAACGCTTCGGTGCGGTTGATTTCGAAACCGATGGCGGCAAATGGGAGCTGCGTTACTATCAGCACAGGGCGATAACGGCAGCGCTGGACGCGATTGCTGAGGGGGATCGGCGTATATTACTGACGCTTGCCACCGGCACGGGCAAGACCTCCATTGCCTTTCAGATTGCCTGGAAGCTGTTTCAGTCGAAATGGAACCTCTCCGGCGAACCGGTGCGTCGCCCGCGCATCCTGTTTCTTGCCGATCGCAATATACTTGCCGATCAGGCCTACAACGCCTTTTCTGCCTTTCCGAATGATGCCGTTACTCGCATCGACCCTGACGCAATTCGCAAGAACAGAGGCAAGGTCCCAAAGAATGCAAGCCTGTTCTTCACCATTTTCCAGACCTTTATGACCGGCGAAGGCGTGCCGGTTTATCAACAGTATCCAGCGGATTTCTTTGATTTCATTGTGATCGACGAATGCCACCGGGGCGGAGCCAAGGACGAAAGCGAATGGCGAGCGATTCTCGAATATTTCGAACCGGCCGTTCAGCTTGGTTTGACCGCCACGCCGAAGCGCAAACACAATTCAGATACTTACGCCTATTTCGGTGAACCGGTTTACACCTATGCACTGAAGGACGGGATCGAAGATGGCTTCCTGACACCGTTCAAGGTTCGTCAGATGGCGAGCACGATTGACGAATATGTCTACGATGGCAGCGACGACGTGCTGGCGGGAGAAATCGAAGAGGGCGAAGCCTTCACCGAAGATGATTTCAACACCCGCATCATCATACCTGAGCGAGAGCTAAGCCGCGTCAAGGAGTTTATGGGCCAGATCGATCAGCGCCAGAAAACGCTGGTTTTCTGCGCTACGCAGGACCACGCAGCGCTAGTGCGAGATCTGATCAATCAGGTGAAATCGAGCTCCAATCCCAATTATTGTCACCGGGTAACTGCAAATGACGGCGCGGTGGGCGATCAACACCTTCGCGATTTTCAGGATAACGACAAGACGACTCCCACGATCCTGACGACCTCCCAAAAGCTTTCGACCGGCGTCGATGCGCGAAACGTGCGTCACATCGTTCTGATGCGCCCGATTAAATCGATGATCGAATTTAAGCAAATCATCGGACGGGGGACGCGCACTTATGAGGGTAAGGACTTTTTCACGATCTGGGATTTCGTCAAAGCTCACGAGAATTTCAACGACCCAGAATGGGATGGCGAGCCGCTTGAGCCGGAGCAGCCGAAACCAAGACCTGGCGGGCCGGGCGGGCCAGGTCTACCGGGTGGTGATGAGGGGGAGCCTTTAGGAGGTGGTGACGAAGGGCCGGATGAGCCGTCGCGCGAGAAGGTCGTGGTAAAGCTCGCTGATGGAAAGGACCGGTCAATTCGCTACATCGCGTCCACGACGTATTGGAGCGCGGATGGCAGGCCGATTTCAGCTCAAGAGTTCCTGAAGCAGCTGTTTGGCGAATTGTCATCGATGGTGCCGAATGAAGACGCTTTGCGGGCAGCCTGGAGTGATCCCGATAATCGAGAACAGTTCCTAGGTCAGCTTTTCGACCGAGGCTATGACCAGGACAAATTGGAAGACATGCGGCAACTGGTCGATGCGAAGGATTCGGATCTCTTCGACGTGCTATCGTATATCCTATTTACGAACCCTCTGGTTACCAGGGAGCAGCGAGCCGCGACCACAGAGACGACAGGTTTGAACGAGTTCAATGGTGAACTTCAGGCTCTGCTAGTGGCAATCCTGAAGGCCTACGTCGTGAATGGCGAGCGGGAGTTGGCTTCGAAGAAATTGGGGCAATATCTGATCGCCCGGTACGGCAGCGTTGCCGAAGGTCGTGTGAAGCTTGGCGACCTGACAACGATCAAGGAAGCGTACAAGCAAATGCAGGCCGCGTTGTATTCCACTTGAGCGGCCCTGATGGAGCCGGATGACGGTCAGGCCATCGGGCATACTTGTGACCGTTAATAGGCTGACCTCTGAGGCCGTTCGAAGGATGATTCGACAGTGTTATCGTCCGGCCTCGATTCGTCGAACCGTTTGACTGACCCGTTCCACTCAAAGCGGGCAGTAAAGTGCGCGGGGGAGAGTTGTTGCAGCATTGTTGCAGAAAACTGTTGAAATGTTGCAGGCGAGGAGGGATACTTATCGGATGGAGCGGCGAAAAAACTATCGTCTTTTCAAAGGCTTGTGGCGGAAGAGGTGGGATTCGAACCCACGGTACGGTTTCCCGCACGCCGGTTTTCAAGACCGGTTCCTTAAACCACTCGGACACTCTTCCATCCGATTGATTAGATTAGCTTTTAGCTCTTCGCCTTTTGCCTGAAAACCGGCTTTGCTACCGATTTGTTACCCAATCACTCGACGGCTGGCTTTTTAACAGCTTTGATGGCCGCGTCAACTTGCTCAGCAGCATTTGCCTGCATCCCCGCCATAACATGCGAATAGAGGTCGAGGGTGATGCCGATCGTCGAGTGACCGAGGCGCTCGCTTGCGATCTTCGGATGCACGCCGGCAGCAAGCAATTGCATCGCGTGTGAGTGCCGGACGTCATGGAAGCGGATGCGGGGCAGGTCGGTCTTTGCCAGCAGTCTGGTCCACTCGTGGGTATCTTCCCGATCGATCGCGAACTTGTTCTGATCTGCACCACGGACCCTGCCTGGACGTCAGGCGTTGCGCGAGGGACTGGGCGCCGGCACCTCGGAGCTCGAGAGCTACAAGGACCTCCTGGTTAACAAGAACACGATCACGCTGCGAACCGACGCGAACTCGGGAGACACGATTTCGATTTCAGCGCGCCAGGCAACATATCTCGGGAGCTTCCGAACGACCGCCAACGGCGTAGCGACGGACACGGCAAGTCAGCGCCTTCTATTCAACGCCTGGAATCCGATCGCCCGACGTCTGTTTAAGGCCAACCCCGCCGACTACGCCTATAGCGATCGGCGCGGAATTGTCGTCGAGATTGAGCAGGATCAGAGCTTCAGTAAGAGGTCCGATGCCGATCTCAACCATGAGCATAAAAAAGCCCTACCAAGCATTTGTGCGTGCGAGATATCGCTTCATAGTGGCCGATCAGTCGCATGCCCTCTGGAAGGTATCGACGTGGCGCTCGTGCCTCCAACCCGGATAGCAATCATCCCACCCATTGTCGTGGAAACGGCGAAATCCTCGATGGCGAAATCCGCCAAAGGTATGATTTGCACTTTCAGCAAAACCATCGTTGTGCTCGGCGACATTCCCGTAGTCGTTTCTGAAGTTGTCGCTACCCAAGGCGCCGCCGTGACCACCTCCTCCATGACCTCCGCCGTGGCCGTGGGCCATGGCAGGAGTGGTGGCGACGATCGACGCGACCGCAAGGGCTGACGCGATCAATCCCATCGCTGCGGCTTTTCTGAACGTGGACATGGCATTCTCCAATGAAAACGGCACCAACCAAAGGCAGGGACTATGGGTGAATGGTAACTCACAGCCGTTCTGGCGGAATCATACGGAGGTATAGGACGACCGATACAAAAGGCGCCTCGAGCTTTTGGAGTGTGACGTGGAAGGCCGTTTTCATATCATCGTCGGTTCGGGATCAGGATCGATCCTCTCGATAACGTCCGCCGTATCGTTTTTCGGCGATCCGACTTTTCGGTCAATGGGCCACATCTTCATTTGTTCGGCCGGGTAGGGTTTCATCAGGTCGTCCGGGTCGAGCTCTAGCGATAGCCAGCGCTCGTAGTCGTCGCGATGCAGGACAACCGGCATGCGGTCGTGGATGTCTGCCATCATCTCGTTCGGTGGACACGTCACCACCGCGAAATTGCGAATGTCGGCGCCGGTGGCAGGATCTCGCCACGTATCCCAGATGCCCGCGAGCGCGAACGGGCTGTCATCAGCCATGGCAATCGCATACGGCTGCTTGTTCTTGCCAGTCCCGTAAATGTCCTTCCATTCGAAGTAGCCATTGATCGGCACCAAGCAGCGGCGCGATCGGTACGCGGACTTGAACAGTCCGTTGGTCGCGATGCCTTCGCGACGAGCATTGATTGGCGGTGGACGCCCTCCGGGCTTCATCCAGGATGGCTGTAGGCCCCAACGGGCAGATACAAAGACTGGCCCCATGGTGTCGGGTTCCCGCACCATGTCCCGGATGATGATGGGGTAGTAAAGGGAAGGGGCGCCGTTATATCGCGGGAACTGGTTGCTTAGGGCTTCCACATCGCCCCGTGCCGAGAACGCGAAGTTCTGTAGCATTTCCTCGAGCGTAGCCTTGATGTAGATTCGTCCGCACATTCCAGAACCCCGATCAATCCCGTGGCAGTTTCCCTAGAAGCAATCTATAGCCGAGCGGGCGACGGCGGAAAGTACGCCTCATAGAGGCGGGTTCAAGGTAAGCACATGATTGTCGCTCTTCGACGTATCACGCGACGATGGCCGCATTTCATCGCAATGACACTAGTGTCGTTCTTCCTTAATTGTGGATTGCCAAAGGCGGCAATCGCAGATCCCGTTACCGATGATGGTCGCGCCTTGATAGCGGCCATAGGGGAGAACGATTTTCTTAGCGCTCGCACTATTTTACGCCGCGGGAATGTCGACGGAAATGGATTTGCCGATGGGCGATTCAAGCGGAGCTTTGTGAAGGAAGCTCTGCTGGCGCAGGCTGATGATCGTCTGATTGACCTGCTGATGGAGAACGGCGCGGACCAAGAGGGATGGGACTATTTCGCCGGTCGTTCCTCGAGTGCTTATGCTGTCGCCGTCGGGGGAGTGAAAAGACGCGGTGCTGAATCTACGGTTCGGATCATAAAGGCGCTAAGGAGTAAAAAGTTCGAACATATCCGTGGGGTGAAAGAGAACATAAGCCTCCTTTCAGTTAACGGGCTTCCCTACCCAGACTTCCTCTCCATCGTTGACGAGTTGGCCGCCGATGGAATTGACCTGAAGGGAGAGTTTCGCAACGGGACGCTCAAGATGGTGCGAGTTTTCGATACTGGTTTGGAGGCCACTTGGCCGTATCTTCTTAAAATAATTGATGTGAATGAGGCCGATGCGTGGGGAAATACCATTACGAGCGTATACGCTGGGGCCAATTGCACGGTGGAGGGTTGGCAGGAGGACAATCCAATTTGGTTTTGCAACGAGGATCCTGCCAGGTTGAGGAAGATTGAAACCGCCGTCCATTCGCCGGGGTTTAAGGGAGACACCCTTCTTCAAAAGGCAGGAGGCTGGACCACGTTTGACTATCTGGGCTTCACATCTGGTCAAACGGGGAGTTGTTTCAGCATCCCACGCGACGTCAGTCCTATTCAGGATGAAATTCAGGACTTCGTGAAATCCACCTTCTCTAGAGAACTATCGCAGTGGAGACCTGTGAAGGACCCTTCATGTTCAGTGCGCGGCTCGACTGTCATTTGCAAATGCCTGAGGCCGTAAGGCAGGTCTGCGAAGGATGCTCACCGCGACAAAGTCGCCACCAGCTGTGGCTCTTGCTGCTTTTGAGAAGAACATAGCCCCTCGTTTCCCTCTACTAAACTTCGCTTAATGCTTTGAACTCTTGCCCCGGTAAGCCTCTGGCGCTGGCAAAGCTTCGTGTGCCTTCGCCAGCGTCTCCAACCACGCAGCAAGTTCGGCCGGAACTTCCTCGTTCCCGGCTTCTAGCGCTTCGATCCATGACAGCTCGCACTGCAGCGCCGACGCGATATTGATCGGGGTCCATCGGATATGGAGCAGACATTCGCTAAATCGTTCGTTCGTCATGGCAACAGGCTCCTAGTCGGCGTCCGAATTGCACCAGCCTGTCATACAAGTTGCTGGAGTCAATGACTGCGGCTCGGCGCCTACTTCAATACGCTCCTGGACGGGACATGGCGCTTCGGTTGCCGCAGCGACTGCCATCAGCAGCCATGTCGTAGTTGGAATAGCAGTTTCCAGGGTAGCCCGGATACGATGAATACCACACCGCGGGCAATGCAAGCCTTCTGGGATGCATCACCATCGATATGGAAGCAAATGGCGCCACCAAAGGCCACAAGATCGGCTTCATGAACACGATCAACGAGTATGCCATGGCAGGCGGGTTTGCATCTCGAATGACGACGTCGGTAGGGGTTTCGCCGTCGACGACCTCAGATCCACTTCTCCAAACCATTGAAGGATATCGGCGGGGAACGCGCGAGTTCGCAAAGTTGCCCGATTTCAGCACGCGCCAGGCAGGAATAGCGGACTACGACGGCAAGGAAGCTCTCTTGCCAAACCGCCTGCTGGGCTGGGCGCCGAGCGCGTTGCCTAGAGCCTTAAATTAGTTATCTGTTAACCATAGTAATTAGAATTGTCGCCATCTTGGCGAAATGCTTCGCAAATTTGCCACGAAAGCCACATGATTAAAGTCTCGTTAGGTTGGTGGGATTAGGGGTGTCTGGCCCAGATCGGGGCAGATTTCTTAACCATAACGGTCTTGAGCGGCGTGGGGCATATGAAACGAGACTACGGGGCGGCGTCATTCGCAACGGGAATGCGATGGGTTGGGCTGTCGCTCATCTGCGCAACGGTTACGGCTTGTGGCACCGCGCCGACGCCGACGAAGCGCTCCCACGGCAAGGAATATTTCTCGGAGAAGGAATACGGCGTCAAGGCCAGTCCACGGGTTGCGTCCGGCAACAATATCCCGAAGGGCGGCGGTCGCTATATGGTTGGGGACGCATACGTGGTGAAGGGTAAGTGGTACTACCCGAAGGAAGATTTCTCGTACAACAAGGTCGGCATCGCATCCTGGTACGGCTCAGCCTTTCATGGTCGCTTGACGGCAAACGGCGAAGTCTACGATCAGATGCATCTTTCCGCGGCGCATCCGACGTTTCCTCTGCCGAGCTATGCACGTGTGACGAATACGGAAAACGGTTCGTCCATCATCGTGCGTGTTAACGATCGCGGTCCCTATCACGAAGGGCGCATCATCGACTTGTCCAACAAGACGGCGGATATGCTGGATCTGCAGCATAGCGGCACCGGAAAAGTCCGCGTTCAGTATGTCGGCCGTGCCCGCATGGATGGTCACGACATGCCCTATCTGATGGCCTCCTATGTGCCGAAGGGCAGTCGCATGCCGGGCATTAACCCGGGTGGCGGCCAGATCGCAAGCGGCGTCATGGTGGCCTCCAACAGCAAGCGCATAACCGCTGACCAGCTCCAGAGCTTTGGCGGCTTCACGCCTGAGCCGGAGAACGTCCCGGTGCCGGTCTCGGCGACGTCCTATGCCGGCTCGACCCCCAGCGCCAGCTACAATGCCGCGCCCGTTCCGACGCCAATGCCGTCACCGTCCGTTGGTGGCAGCGCACCGCTGGCAGAGCCTACGGCCGGGCAGATGGTCGTTCTGCCGGAATTTGGTCCTTTCCCTTATGAGCGTCCCTTTGGAGGGCCGCAGGGTTCTCTCGCAATGGGGTATCAGGAAGAGGGCGTAAAGACCGTCACGGTCGAGCTCGCTTTCGATGCGGTGATGGTTCGCAACGATGGGCTCACGCAGGACGCCATCCTGGCATCCTTCAAACGGCAGAAGGCGGGAGCAGCGCGCGCCGAGTAAAGGCGGCCATTGCGTCGTTCTCGGTCCGCCGCTAGCATCTTCAAGGTCGCCCGAGCTGTGGGGTTTTCGGTGTTGAAGCGTCTCATTTGCCTCTGTGTCTGTCTTCTGCCTTTTGCAACGGGCGCCGTTGCCGCAAGCAGTGACACCAACGCTTCCTTTGTGACCAAGGCGGCGCAAGCCTACATGATCGAAGGATCGACCGGCACGGTGCTTCTTGCCAAGAACGAGAATCAGACCTTCTCGCCGGCCTCACTTGCTAAGCTGATGACGGTGGACCTCGTCTTCGATGCGCTCGCAAAGAACCAGATCACCCTCGATACGCAATATTCCGTTTCGGAATATGCCTGGCGAACCGGCGGCGCGCCATCGCGCACGGCAACGATGTTTGCCGCACTCAAATCGAGTGTCCGCGTCGAGGATCTAATCAAGGGCGTTGCCATTCAGGGCGCCAATGACAGCTGCATCATTCTTGCGGAAGGGATGAGCGGTGGCGAGCCGGCCTTTGCGGAGGCCATGACGCGGCGCGCCAGAACGCTCGGAATGGAACGGTCTATCTTCGGGAACTCGACCGGGCTTCCGGACGGCAAGAGCAAGACGACCGCGTTAGACATGGTGACGCTGGCCGCAGAACTGCAAAAGTCCTACCCGAACCTCTACTCGTATTTTTCTCAGCCCGATTTCGAATGGAACAGGATCTTCCAGCGTAACCGCAACCCGCTGCTCGGTCTCAGCATGGGCGTTGACGGTCTCGCCATCGGGTTTGCCGAGGGAGAAGGGTATTCGATCGTTGCTTCGGCAGAGCGCGACGGCAGGCGGCTGTTCATGGCACTGGGCGGGATCGCCTCCGATAAGGAGCGCACTGAAGAGGCCAAAAGAGTGCTCGAATGGGGGCTGACTGCGTTCGAAAGCCGCCAGATTTTTGCCGATGCCGAAGTGATCGGCCAGGCCAGCGTCTATGGTGGAACCTCGCGCAGCGTCGACCTCGTCGCAAAGACGCCTGTGAGTGTCTACATACCGATCAGCAATCCCGAGCGGCTGTCGGCGCGCATTGTCTATCGTTGGCCGTTGATGGCTCCGGTGGCGGCCGGTCATGAAATAGGGACGCTGCGCATCTTTGCGGCTGGCCGGCTGTTGCGTGAGGTGCCGCTCTATACGAGGGAGACCGTGGCGGTCGGCTCTTTGAGCAGCCGCGCCGTCGATGCTCTGATGGAGCTCGGCGAAACGTTGTTGTTCTCCTGGCTGTGGAACAAGCCCGAACCCATGTGATCGCCATATTCGCCGTTCAGGGTGAGAGTTGTCGTCGGGGCGGTTTCACTTTTCGCTGCCTTCCGCTAGATGTACGGCAGTGGTGCGGGCGAGCGCCGTAATGCAGGAAGTAGTCATTGCCATCCGGTACTGGATTGTTCGTAACGTTTGAAGGCGGGGAGGGCGCGGGAAAGTCGACGCAGATCCGTCGCCTCGCCGAGGCTCTTCGTGGTCGCGGCTACGACGTGCTGTTGACACGAGAGCCGGGTGGCTCGCCAGGCGCGGAAGCCGTGCGTCATGTGCTTCTGTCGGGTGCTGCCGAAGCCTTCGGAACACGAATGGAGGCAATCCTTTTTGCCGCAGCGCGCAATGATCACGTTGAGGAAGTCATCCGACCGGCTCTAATGAGCGGAAAGGTGGTCCTTTGCGATCGTTTCATGGATTCATCCCGCGTCTATCAGGGCGTGACCGGAAATCTGGAATCGGAATTCATCGAGGCGCTGCAGCGCGTGGCCGTCAACGGCATCGTCCCGGATTGCACGCTGATCCTCGATCTGCCGGCGTGGGCTGGTCTGGAGCGTGCCCGGAGACGAGGTGCGGCCGGCGATGTGAGCCCCGATCGCTTCGAGAAGGAAGAGCTGGAAACCCACGAGAAGCGCCGGGAAGCCTTTCTAGACATAGCTGGTCGGGAGCCGGGCCGTTGCCACGTCATTGATGCGATGCAGACCGAAGAGGCCATCGCTGCGGAGATTGTCGAGATCGTCTGGCAGCGTCTGTCGCATCCGGCTGCGGCGAAGGTAGCGGAGGCAGCGCATGAGTGATGAACGGCCGGGATTGCTCGACGGCGCCATTTGGCCAGCCGAGAACATGAAGCTATTTGGTCACGAAGACGCCGAGGCATTCCTCGCGCAGTCATACCAGTCGGGCAAAGGCCACCATGCGATTCTAATCGAGGGGCCACCGGGCATCGGCAAGGCAACGCTGGCGTTCCGGTTTGCAAATCATGTGTTGACTCATCCTGATCCTGCCAGTGCGCCGGAGCTGCTGGGCGATCCCGATCCGGCCTCGTCGGTCAGTCGCCAGATTGCCTCTGGCGCGTCGCATAACCTGCTTCACCTGGCACGGCCCGTTGATGAGAAAACGGGCAAGGTCAAATCTGCCATCACGGTCGATGAGGTCAGACGGGCAGGGCGCTTCTTCTCACAGACGTCGGGCACCGGCAATTGGCGCATCGTCATCATCGATCCTGCCGATGACATGAACCGCAATGCCGCGAATGCGATCCTGAAAATTCTCGAGGAGCCGCCGAAGCGTGCGTTGTTCCTGCTGATCTCGCATGCACCGGGGAAACTGCTGCCAACAATTCGCTCGCGCTGCCTGCCGCTGAAGCTTGCGCCGCTTGAAGACAGCACCCTCGGCGCGGCGCTCGCACATCTCGGTATCGAGGCTGCCGATCGCGACCTTCTTGCGGCCGCGAACGGCAGCGTCGGAGAGGCGCTGAAGCTGGTGAACTATGGCGGCGGCGAGATCATCGCCGCCTACAACGAGGTTCTGCAAGCGCAGGGACCATCAGCCCGGCGCGCGATGCACCGGCTAGCGGATGCGCTTTCCGGCAAGGACAGTGACACGATCTTTGAATTCTTCACCAGCCATGTCGGCGAAGATCTGATGCGCAAGGCACGGGCCGCAGCGATTGCAGGGCAGGTTGCGGTCGCCGAGCGGCTGGCCCGCCTACATTCCGACATCGGCGAGCGGCTGACGGTTTCGGATGCCTACAATCTGGATCGCAAGCAAACGATCCTCAGCATCCTCGGAGACATCAAACAACCTGGTTCTTGATCAGGTCGCGAGCAGCTTCCACGCGACGACGGCAAGCGTTAGCGCCAGCACGATGCGGATTGTCCGTTCATGGAGCTTCGGTGCGATCAGGCTGCCGGCGATGATCCCGGGGATAGAGCCCACCAGAAGTGCAAAGAGCATTCCCCAGTCAATCTCGCCGATCATCCAGTAGCCCATACCACCGATCAGCGTCAGCGGAACGGCGTGGACGATGTCGGAGCCGACGATCTCGCGAACATCAAGGCGCGGGTAAAGCACTAGCAGCACGGTCACGCCGAGCGCTCCTGCGCCCACCGACGTCAGGGTCACGAGGACCCCGAGCACCAGGCCAAGCACGGTCGTCCAGATGGCGATCGTGATCGGCTTGGGCGGAGAGCGCTCTCCAATGGAGCGAAGCGCAAGTGCTAGCACCTGCTTGCGAAAGACCAGCATGAATGCGGTCAGGACAAGCAGCCAGCCAAGGGCTGTCGTGATCGTGTGGGCGACGTCGACGCTCTTGCGGTCGACACCTGCCATGAGCCAGAGCATCAGCAGGGCGGCCGGAACGCTACCGGCGGCAAGACAGCTGACAACGCGCCAGTTCACTCTGCCGTGCATGCCGTGCACTGCCGTTCCGGCCGTCTTGGTAACAGCGGCGTAGAGCAGATCAGTTCCGACGGCTGTGGCTGGATGAATGCCGAAGACAAGCACCAGCAAGGGCGTCATCAGTGATCCGCCGCCGACGCCTGTAATGCCGACAAGAGCGCCGACGAGAAGCCCCGAGAGGGAATAGAGGGGATCGAAACTGGAAAGGACGGTCAAACAGCCGACCTCGAGCCTGCGCGTGAAATGATGCTGCCGAGTGCTGGTGATGTCACGTCGCTGATGCCCCGCCTTTGAGTTTTCTTTGGGTAGAATGCGCCTAAAATCGAGTCAAGTGCAGCACGCCCGCGATCGCCAAATCGCCGATGCTTTCAAAACTTGGTGTTTCGCTTCGCCATGACATGCGCTAAGAGCGGCTGACAAATTTTATAGAGTAAGCCGGACAAGAATGGCCGCCATGACAGACAAGACACCCTTCTACATTACTACCGCGATTTCCTACCCGAACGGCAAGCCGCATATCGGCCATGCCTACGAGCTGATCGCGACGGATGCCATGGCGCGCTATCAGCGCCTCGACGGCAAGGATGTCTTTTTTCTGACCGGCACCGACGAGCATGGCCAGAAGATGCAGCAGACGGCGCGCGCCGAAGGCATCTCGGCGCAGGAGCTTGCCGATCGCAACTCCGGCGAATTCGAGTCGATGGCGAAACTTCTCAACGCATCGAATGACGATTTCATTCGCACGACGCAGGAGCGTCACCACCAGACATCCCAGAACATCTGGAATCTGATGGCCGACAATGGCGACATCTACAAGGATTCCTATGCCGGCTGGTACTCGGTGCGCGACGAGGGCTACTATCAGGAAAACGAGACCGAGCTGCGCGCCGATGGCGTGCGCTACGGTCCGCAAGGCACGCCTGTCGAATGGGTGGAAGAGGCGAGCTACTTCTTCAAGCTCTCTGAATACCAGGACAAGCTGCTGGCGCACTACGAAGCCAATCCGGATTTCATCGGGCCGGCCGAGCGTCGTAACGAGGTGATCTCGTTCGTCAAGTCAGGGCTCAAGGATCTCTCGGTCTCGCGCACGACGTTCGACTGGGGCATCAAGGTACCGAACGATCCTGCCCATGTGATGTATGTCTGGGTCGACGCGCTGACGAACTACATTACCGCGACCGGCTATATCGAAGATCGGAGTGGCCCTCGAGCCAAGTACTGGCCGGCGGATGTGCACATCATCGGCAAGGACATCATTCGCTTCCATGCAGTCTATTGGCCGGCATTCCTGATGTCCGCGAAGCTGCCGCTGCCGAAGCGCGTCTTCGCGCATGGCTTCTTGCTCAACAAAGGCGAAAAGATGTCGAAATCGCTCGGCAACGTCGTCGATCCGGTCAATCTCGTGAACCATTTCGGCCTTGATCAGGTGCGCTACTTCTTCCTGCGCGAGGTTTCCTTCGGCCAGGACGGCAGCTACAGCGAAGAGGCGATCGGCACTCGCATCAATTCCGACCTAGCCAACGGGATCGGCAACCTTGCCAGCCGTTCGTTGTCGATGATTGTCAAGAACTGCGACGGCAAGATTCCGGAATGTGGTTCGCTGACGGACGAGGACAAAGCCATGCTGGCGCAGGCCGACGCGCTGCTCGCGTCGACGCGTGACGACATGGGCAAGCAACTCATTCATCGTGCGGTGGCCTCGATCATAGCGGTCGTTTCCGAGACCGATCGCTATTTCGCAGGCCAAGAACCGTGGGCGCTGAAGAAGACCGATCCGGCGCGCATGGGCACTGTGCTTTATGTCACGGCCGAGGTCGTGCGCCAGATCGCCATCCTGCTGCAGCCCTTTATGCCGGAATCGGCCGGCAAGCTGCTCGATCTCGTGGCTGCTCCCGCCGAAAAGCGCGACTTCGCAGCGCTGGGCGAGGCCGGTCGTCTGGTTTCCGGCACGCCGCTCGAAGCGCCGAAGCCGGTCTTCCCGCGTTACGTCGCGCCGGAAGCGTGAGGATGTCATGCTGATCGATACGCATTGCCATCTGGATTTTGCCGACTTCGAGGAGGAGCGCGACGAGATCGTCAAGCGCGCGCACGACGCCGGCGTCAAGCAGATGGTGACGATCTCGACGCGCGTGCGCAAGCTCGACGCGCTGCTCGCGATCACCGAGAAATATCCATCCGTCTTCTGTTCCGTCGGCACCCATCCGAACAATGCCAGCGATGAGCTCGACATCCAGACGGACGATCTCGTGCGGCTGGCCAATGCCCACGAGAAGATCGTCGCGATCGGCGAGGCCGGTCTCGACTACTTCTACGACACGCAGAAGCCGGAAGACCAGCAGACCGGATTGCGGCGCCATATCGATGCGTCGCGTGAGACACAGCTGCCGCTCGTGATCCATAGCCGCAGCGCCGACGAAGACATGGCGGCGATCCTGACCGAGGAAACGGGCAGGGGGGCGTTCCCCTTCATCCTTCATTGCTTCTCGTCGGGCGCCGAACTCGCAAGGGTCGGCGTTGAACTCGGCGGCTACGTCTCCTTTTCCGGCATCCTGACCTTCCCGAAGTCGGAGGAGCTTCGCGACATCGCCAAGACGGTCCCGCACGATCGCCTGCTTGTCGAGACGGATGCGCCCTACCTCGCGCCGAAGCGCTGGCGGGGCAAGCGCAATGAGCCGTCCTATGTCGTGAACACAGCCGAGGTTCTGGCCGAGACGCTCGGCCTCAGCTATCCCGAGATGGCACGGATCACGACGGAAAACGCATTTCGCATTTTCTCAAAGATGCCGAGGATCTGACAGCGTGGGCTACAGACGGCGTTTCACCATTCTCGGCTGTTCGTCGTCGCCCGGCGTTCCACGCATCACCGGCGATTGGGGCGCATGCGATCCGACCAATCCGAGGAACCGGCGTACGCGTGCAGCCTTCATGGTGCAGCAATTTGATGACAACGGTGGCGCTACGACGGTCGTTGTCGACACCGGACCGGACTTTCGCGAGCAGATGATCGCGGCCCGCGTCACGCACATTGACGCGGTTCTCTATACGCATCCGCATGCAGACCACATTCATGGTCTCGACGACCTGCGCGGATATTTCTATGGATCGCAACAACGCGTCCCTATCCATGCCACCAAGGAGACGATGGATCGCATTCGCCAAGGATTCGGCTATTGCATGGAGACGCCGCCCGGGAGCAACTATCCGCCGATCGTCGAAACCAAGGTCATTGAAAGCATTGATGTGCCACTGCGGATTGCCGGCGCCGGAGGCACGATTTCATTCCACCCACATACACAGCAGCATGGTGATATAACGTCCCTCGGATTCCGCATTGGTGGTGTCGCTTATTGCAGCGATATCAGTGACTTCCCTCCGGAAACCGTAACAAAACTTCAGGATCTCGATGTCCTGATCATCGACGCGCTGCAATACCGGTATCATCCCAGCCACCTGTCGCTGGAACAATCTTTGGATTGGATCGACCGTCTGAAGCCGAAGCGGGCTATCCTGACCCATATGCATACCCCGCTGGACTACGATACTGTTATGGCCGAGACGCCGGACCATGTCGTACCGGCCTATGATCAAATGAGCTTCGATATCGAGTTGGCGGAGCTGGAAACCGCCTGACGAGCCATCAGGCGCCTGAGGTTTGCGCGCAGATCAGCCCGCGCTTCGCGCCCTCTGCTCGGCCTGCGCAGCCACATAGTTGCGCCAACCGCCATAGTCGGTGATATCGGTCGCCTCGGTGATCGCTGCTGGCTCCACAAGAAAGCCTTTCACCACGACTCCGTCAGACAAAGTGATCGAACCGATTCCGAGAGGCGAGGGTATCGCAGCCACGAATTGCCCAAAGGCAGCAGGCGTCAAACGCCAGACTTCCACATCGATGCGGCCACCTTTGCCGGGCTCGACACGGATCATCCCGGGCTTTGCGGGCACCTGGCCGGCAAGCGCATAGAGCCGGTAGGCATCCGATGTCTGCGCCGCCCGCGAAAACACAGCGTCGAGGTCACGCAGTTGGACATTCAGCTGCATGCCGGATAGATGCGCACCGACGACAACAAGATCGATCATCTCGCTCTGGGCATTTGTCGTCGGTTTCGGCGGCGCGGCGGGCAGGGGCCAGCCTGTGGCGCCCAGGCTCACACCGGCGGCCTGGTGGATCTCTCGTGCAAGAGCCGCCGTCAAACTATCCCGGCCCGACAGCGCCAGCAGCGTTACGCTTGCCGGCAGGCCGTCGGTACGTTTGCCCGTCGGCACGGCGATCCCGCACATATCGAGTAGATTGACGAAATTGGTGTAGGTCCCAAGCCGTGAGTTCTCGCGGATCGGCTCGGCGGCGAGGTCGGCCAGCGTGTAGTGGCTTGGCGCTGTCGGAACGCAGAGAAGATCGACAGAGTCGATGATCGGTTGCACGGTCTTCTTCAAAGCCTGAAGGGCGTAGAGGCCGTTGAAGACATCGGCAGCACTGAGTGTTCTAGCGGCGCCATAGATCTTGCGCGTGACCGGATGGAAGCTCGTTTCGTTGGCATCGAAGAAGGCCTTCACGGCAACATAGCGTTCAGCCACCCAGGCACCTTCGTAGAGAAGGTTGGCGACCTTGTAGAAATCCTCGAACGGCACCTCGACGAGGCGATGGCCGAGCGTTGCCAGCAGCTCGAGCGCGTTTTCGTACGAAGCTTCCATGGCGGCGTCGCCAAAGAATTGGCGGTCGGCCTTTGCGGGAGTTCCGATGGTCAGGACCGGCGGAAGCAAGCCATAGCCGGCGGCAGGGATGTCCTTCGAATAAGCATCCGCCACATCGTAACGGGCGACGGTGCCAAAGACACGCCAGGCATCATCGACGGTCAGGGCAAAGATGGACACGCAGTCGAGCGTGCGGCAGGCAGGTATGACACCCATTGTCGAAAGGGCGCCGACACTCGGCTTGAGTCCGACGATGTTGTTGAGCCCCGCCGGGACGCGGCCGGAGCCGGCGGTATCCGTTCCCAGTGCGAAGCTGACGATGCCCTGCGCGGTGGCGACAGCTGAGCCGGAGCTGGAGCCGCCTGGAACGAGGTTGGCGTCGATAGCGTTGCGAGGGATCGGATAGGGCGATCGGACACCCACCAGTCCCGTCGCGAACTGATCGAGATTGGTCTTGCCGATGACGAGCGCACCGGCTTCCTTCAACAAGCGAACGACGGTTGCATCAACTGTCGGCAGATAAGAATAGTCCGGGCAGGCGGCAGTCGTCGGCATGCCGGCAACA
Organism: Rhizobium sp. BK060; assembly: GCF_014193145.1. Lineage (NCBI taxonomy): Bacteria > Pseudomonadati > Pseudomonadota > Alphaproteobacteria > Hyphomicrobiales > Rhizobiaceae > Rhizobium > Rhizobium sp. BK060. Next base: position 9,524 of record NZ_JACHYW010000048.1, on the reverse strand, counting down.
TCGATGTTGTCCTTGACGGCGAGGGGGATACCCCAAAGCGGCTTGGCCTCGGCGTCAAACGCACCCAGCGCATCCGCCTCGGCAAGCAGTGCCTCACGATCTGCGAGGTGAAGAAAGATGCCCGGATCGTTGACCTCGGCCAGCCGTGCGAACACCCTGTCGATGATCGTGTGGGCAGTTCCGCCCCCAGCGTAGAATGCGTGCAGCGATGCGATATCGAAAGCCGGTGCGCCGGTCATGCTATTTCCTCGTCCAGAATCTTCACGGGCCGATCCCATTGGATCAGCACGACGCAGCCGGTGTCACTCCACACGGAGTGTTCTGTCCCGGCCGCATTGACGATGTAACTGCCGCGCCCATAGTCGCCGGCCTCATCGGATTGGGTGCCTTCCAGCACCAGGATGGTCTCGAGCCCCTCATGGCGATGCCGTGGCACAGACGCGCCAGCCTCGTATTTCAAAAGGGCGACGCCCGGTTGATCGTTTTCGAAAGGGCGGATCCAATGGATAGTGACGTCTTCACGAAATGGAGAGAAAGTCAGGTTTTTCCAGCCGCCTAGGGTAAGGAGTTCACGTGTCGTCTCAGGCATGGCCGACTACCTCCAATATGTCGTCCACATGTGCAGTCCAGCCGACGATCGCGCCCTGGGCGCGGATCATGGCGATGGCGGCTTCCTTGAATTCGGGAAAATAGCTCTCGGTCGCTTCTTCGGCGAGGAGGCACTCGTATCCGCGATCATTGGCTTCGCGCATGGTCGTCTGAACGCAGACCTCAGTGGTGACGCCAGCAAAGACGAGCTGGCTGATGCCCCTCGCTTTTAAGACGTCCCCGAGTTCGGTGGCGTAGAAGGCACCCTTGCCCGGTTTTTCGATCACGATCTCGCCGTCGATAGGGGCAAGCTCAGGCAGGATCGCCGTACCAGCCTCGCCGGCAATCAAGATCCGACCCATTGGTCCATCATCGCCGATCCTGAGGGTTGGCTTGCCGCGGTTGCGCTTGGCAGGCGAGAGATCGGAAAGATCCGGCTTGTGGCATTCCATGGTGTGAATGACAGGCAGGCCGGCATCACGAAATCCTTGAATCAGCCGTTTGACATCGGGAACGATCTTGGTGATGCGGCTGACATCGTTGCCGAGGCTCGCGCCGAAGCCGCCGGGCTCGGCGAAGTCGCGCTGCATGTCGATGACGATCAGTGCCAGTTGGTCGGACTTCGTCGGAAAGGCAAAAGGTTGCGCCTTGATGTCAGCCATCAGTGATGTCCTGCCATGTGCGCACCAATGACCGAGATATCAGCCGCCAGCGCCGGGGTTTCGTAGACGAACTTGCCTCCCGAGATGACCATGATCCGGTCTGACATCTCCAGCAATTCGTCCAGATCTTCAGACAGCAGCAGCACCGCCGCACCGGAGTTGCGCGCCCTCATGATGCGCGCGCGGATTTCCGCCACCGCCGAGAAGTCAAGGCCAAAGCAGGGATTGGATACGATCAGAAGATCGACCTCGCCCGTCAGTTCACGCGCAAGCACGGCACGTTGCACATTGCCGCCGGACAGCGCAGCGATCGGTGATGCGGACGAGGCGGTCTTGACCTTGAAGTCGGCGATCAGGTCAGTCGCCCGCTTCTTCATTTTGGCCTTGTTGAGCCAGATTGCGTCCTTACCGTCCTGCTTCAGATCGAATGTACGGAAGGCGAGATTCTCGCTCACCGTCATGCGTGGTGCGCAGGCATTCTGCAGGGGTTCCTCCGGAATGAAGCGCACACTGTTCCTGCGCGTTTCCAGCCGGGTCGCTCCGTAGGCGTTACCGTTTACCAGCACGCTACCTGCCTCGGTCGGTCGTTGACCGGCAAGAATCTCGGTCAGTTCCTTCTGCCCGTTGCCCGATATGCCAGCGATGCCGACGATTTCGCCGGAGCGAACCGTCAAGTTCTCGATCTCGATGGTCTTCAGGCCGGAGCGATCAGGAGCCTTGACCTTTTCCACCTTGAGAACAGGCTTCGCCATTTTCGATACCGGCACGCGCGTGTCGAGTTCGGCGAGCTTGACGTCGCCGATCATCGTGGAGGCCATCTCTGCGGTCGACATCTCGCCCACCTTGCCGCCGCCGACCAGCTTTCCGCGTCGGAGGATAGAGACGGCGTCGGCGAACTTGGTGACCTCATGGAACTTGTGCGAAATCATCAGCACGGTCAGTTCGCCGCGTTCGGTCATGCCGCGCATGAGCCCGAGCATCTCGTCTGCCTCGGCGGGCGTCAGTACGGATGTTGGCTCATCGAGCACGAGAAAGCTGCGGCCGAGATAGAGCTGTTTGACGATTTCGAGTTTTTGCTTTTCACCGGCGGCGAGCTCCTTGACCGGACGATCGAGCGGGATCTTGAACGGCATGCGCTCCATGAAGGCTGCGAGATCCTTGCGCTCCTTGGCCCAATTGATCACGGCGGGCACGGCGGCGCGGCTGATGACGAGGTTTTCCGCACCTGTCAGCGACGGCACCAGCGTGAAGTGCTGATAGACCATGCCGAGCCCATAAGTCGCCGCATCCCTGGGGGAGGCGATTACCACTTCGCGGCCATCGACTGAGAGCGAACCCGACGTCTGATGGTAGAAGCCCATGATGCATTTGACGAGAGTCGACTTGCCTGCACCGTTCTCGCCGAGGAGGGCGTGGAAGGTACCGGCCGGAATGTCGATTGAAACACGGTCAAGTGCGATGAAGCTGCCGAACCGCATGGTCATGTCGAGTGTCTGAATACCGACGGCCTTGCCGGACTGGGGAAGAGGCGTGTCGCGTACAATGCTCACTTCAGATCTCCTTTTCGACGAAGGGCACGCAAGGACGGCATCAAGGAAACGCCTCGATCAGGGTTGTCGAATTGGACACCGATCCGAAGACACCGCCCTGCATCTTCACCATCTTGATGGCGGCGAGGTGATTGCCGTAGTCGGTGGCGCCGCAGCAGTCCTCGAGCAGCAGGCACTCGAAGCCGCGATCGTTCGCCTCGCGCATCGTCGTGTGAACGCAGACATCGGTCGTGATGCCGGTCAGGATGATGTTCTCGATCCGCTTCTGGTTGAGGATCAGTTCCAAATCCGTAGCGCAGAAGGAGCCCTTGCCGGGCTTGTCGATGATCGTCTCGCCCTCGGTCGGCTTCAGCTCGTCGATAATGTCCCACCCTGGTTCTCCACGAATGAGGATGCGGCCGCAAGGGCCGGCGTCGCCGATGCCGGCGTTAATGCGCTGTGAGCGCCAGCGCTTGTTTGCGGGCAGATCCGCGAGATCGGGGCGATGCCCTTCGCGGGTATGAATGATGTGGTAGCCCTTGGCGCGCATGGCGGCGAGCACGTTCTTGATCGGCTCGATAGGCGCCCGCACTAGCGACAGGTCATAGCCCATGTGATCGACATAGCCGCCCTTGCCGCAGAAATCGGTTTGCATGTCGATGATGATGAGTGCCGTGTTGTCGGGCCTCAGTGCACCGTTGTAGGGCCAGGGATAGGGATCGGCATTGATGTAGTGTCCTTTGGTTTCGACCATCGCGTCCATCGTTTTCTCCTATTCCCCCGCAAGCTTGAATGTTTTTCCAGCCCGTCGAATCCGCCGGGACCGTCCATTGCAGATCATCTATTTCGCGAGCGACAACGCGCCGGGCGCTCCCGCAAGCGAGCGGGTGGGCGACGAAGTCGCGATTAGAATAGCCAGTGTCAGCACGTAGGGAGCCGCGTAGAAGAGATAGTAGCCCTGGGTGACGCCGACGGACTGCAGGGCAGGGCCCAGCGCACCCGCGCCGCCGAAGAGAAGCGCCGCCAGGAAGCAGCCGATCGGGTTCCAGCGTGCGAAGATCACTAGTGCCACCGCCATCAGGCCCTGCCCCGAGGAGATGCCTTCGTTCCATGAGCCCGGGTAGTAGAGCGAGAGATAGGCGCCCCCGACGGCGGCAAGCGATCCGCCGACGACCGTGGCCAGCAGGCGCACGCGGTCTGGGTTGATTCCCATCGCACGTGCCGCGTCGGTACTGTCGCCGACGACGCGCAACACAAGGCCGATCCGGGTGTTTCTGAACGCCCACCACAGAAAGAGCGCAAGTACGCCGCCCAGGATGAAAAGCGCATTGATGTTCAAGGCCGCCTGAACCTGCGGAAGATCGGACCAGGCACCTAGCTGGATCGACGGCAAATGTGGCGCTGCCGGCTGGATGAAGGGCTTGCCGAGAAAGAAGGCAAGCCCGAGGCCGAATTGCATCATGGCGATGCCGATCGCGATATCGTTGACCTTCGGCCACTTGCAGATCCATCCGTGCACCAGGCCAAAGACCGCACCGGTGCCCATGGCTGCAAGTACACCAAGCCAGGGCGAGCCGCTGAGCACGGCGATCGCGTAGGCCGTCATGGCGCCGAAGACCAGCGTGCCTTCCAGCCCGAGATTGATGCGGCCGGAGCGTTCGGTGATGGTCTCGCCGAGGCTGACGAAGATGAAAGGTGTCGACACGCGGATCGCGCCTGCGAAGATGGCGAGGGGGACGCCCCAGATGCCGATGCCGCCCGCGTCCATCATGCACTCCTTTTCCAGAGGTCGGGATTGAAGATCTTGAAGCGGCCGTAGAAGGTCTCGCAGAAGAGGATGACGACGAAGAGCGTGCCCTGCAGCACCAGTACAGTCGCGTCAGGCAATGCCATGCGGCGCTGAATCAGCCCACCCGACGCATCGATGCCGCCAAGCAGGATGGCGACCGGAATGATCGCTAGCGGATTGTGTCGCGCCAGGAAGGCGACGAGGATGCCCGTATAGCCATAGCCCGCCGCCAGCGAGGCATTGGCGCTACCCTGGACGGCAGCGACTTCGATCATTCCGGCAAGGCCCGCGAAGCTGCCGGCGATCGCCGTGAAACCGACGATCAGGCGGCCGACAGGCAATCCCTGGATCTGTGCGGCACGAACGTTGCCGCCGGCGATACGCGCGGCAAAGCCGTAGCTCGTCACCTCGATCAGCACCCAGGAAGCGATGCAGGCGACGACGCCGATGGCGAGCCCCCAATGCACGTCCATTCCGGGCATCTTGCCGAGCATGTACTCCGCGGGTAGGGGAGATGTCGAGGGTTTGTTCAGGCTCGCCGGATCGCGCAGCAGCCCTTCGACGAACTGGTTCATCAGGGCAATGGCGATATAGGCGAGCAGCAGAGAGGAGATCGTCTCGTTGACGCCGCGATAGTGCCGGAGGAAGCCTGCAAGGCCAATCCAGATGCCTCCGACGACCATGGCCGCTGCAGCCATGAGCAGCAGGACGAGGAGAGCAGGCAGCATCCCGATGAACGGCAGTGCAATCGCAGCGGCGGCGACGCCGCCCAACACTACGGCGCCCTCGCCCCCGATGATGACGAGCCCTAAACGGGCCGGCAAGGCGACACACAGTGCTGTCAGAAGAAGCGGGGCGGCCCGGCTAAGGCTGTTCTGGATCGAGAACCAGCTGCCAAAGCCGCCCGTGTACATCAGTTGGAACAAGGTGGCCGGCGGTTTGCCGATCACTAGGATGAAGATGGAGAAGAGCGCCAGCCCGATCAGGATCGCGCCGAAACTAATGACAACAGGTTCCGCTCGCCGTGCCAGCCATTCGAGGACGGGTCTCAGTACGGAAGATCGTTCGGAAGCGATGGAAATTGCGGCAGTGTTCGCCTCGACTGTCATGACGCTTCTCCCTCTGGCTTAGGCCGTGGATCCGACGACGCCTTCCACCAGGTAGTCCATGCTCTCGAGCTCGATAGCATCTTCGGCATAGCTCTTGCCGGCCGCGACGACGACGTTGCCCTTGTTGTCCTTGATCGGCCCCTTGAAGACGGAGAACTTGCCGGTCATCATTTCGGCTAGCGTGGCGTCGAACTTCGTCCGTCCTTCCACGGGCACGGCAGGCCCCAGTGGACTCATCTTGACGAACCCGTCTTTGAGGCCGCCGCGCACGAAGTTGCCGAGCTTTTCGCCGGCCTGCAGCTTCTTTACGAAGTCGGTATAGACGTTACCCCACGCCCATTCCGCGCCGGTCAGGTATTTTTCAGGTGCCAACGGGCTCTGGTTTGCATGGTAGCCGCAGACAAAAGCGCCGCGTCCGGCAGCCGTTTCGACGACAACCTTCGGGCTGTCCACGTGGCAGGTAATCACATCCGCGCCCTGGTCTATCAGTGCGTTGGTGGCTTCAGCTTCCTTGACGGCCAGCGACCACTCGCCCGTAAAGATGACCTGGCAGGTGATTGACGGATCGACCGCGCGCGCGCCGAGCAGGAAGGCATTGATGTTCTGCAGCACCTGCGGAATGGGCTTGGCGGCGACGAAACCGATCTTCTTGCTCTTCGACGTATAGCCGGCCACGACACCGTTCAGATATTGGCCCTGGAAGATGTAGCCGAAATACGAACCGGTGTTCGCCGGGTTCTTGCTTTCCTGCCAGAGCCCGCCGCAGTGCCGGAACTGAATGTCCGGATACTTTGCCGCCATCGCCAGCATATGCGGGTTGAAATAGCCGAACGACGTCGGGAAGATCAGCGTCGCGCCGTCGAGGTTGATCATCGATTCCATCGTCTTCTGGACATCGACCGTTTCCGGGACATTTTCTTCTTCTACGATGGTCACGCCTGGCAGCGCCTTTAGCGCTGCCGCGCCTTCGGCATGCGCCTGGTTGTAGCCGTAATCGTCCTTGGGGCCGACATAGATGAAACCCACCGTCAGCGCGCTCTGGGCGAGGGCGCGGCTTGGCAGCAGGCCAGGCGTCAAAGCGAGTGCGCCGGCTGCGGAAGCCTGCAGGAAATGGCGGCGGTTCATGGAAAGGAGTCTGGTCATCGGAATGCTCCTTGCGGCAAGGGCCGGTTCGAAAACGTTGCAAGAAAGTGTATGCAATGACCGTGCCATATTATAAACTATTGTTGTTATTGCATAAAAATAAGTGTAGATATGGAGCTGTGCAAACTGTATGCAGATTGTTGTCGTTAAGTGATTAAAAAATAATCCGAGAATTATGTTTGGGCATGAATGGCCGCGTTCGGATTTAAAGCCATTTTCGTGTTTGTCAGAATGGACGAATAACCCACTAAAAAGACGAAACTATTTGACTTTTCAGAATACTGGATGAATCTGTATACAATCTAGGGAAGTCAGCGCGAACGTGAATCAGGTCAAACGCAGACAAGTGGTAAGAGCAGGCACGACCGTCGAGCAGATGGTCCGCGCGATGGCTGATATGATCGTCACGGGAGCGTTGTCGCCGGGCGAGAAACTCGATGAGATTTCGCTTGCAGCGCGTTTCGATGTGTCACGAACGCCGGTTCGCGAAGCGTTGCGCGAGCTTGGCGCGATGGGCTTGGTCGATCGAGAACCGAACCGCAGTGCGATCGTGGCCAATGTCACGGAAGCCTATCTTCATTCGATGTTCGAGGCGATGTCGGAATTGGAAGCCATTTGCGCGCGCCTTTCGGCCGAACGAATGACCATTGATGAAAGACGGGCGCTCGAGTTTTCGCACCGCAGTTCCGCAAGGCTCGTCCATGCCGGCGCCAAGGACGAATATGCCGCGCACAATACCGAGTTTCACTCGCTGCTTTATCGCGGCGCGCACAATGATCACATCTTCGAGCTGGTGACGCAGACACGCGCACGATTGGCGCCATTCCGTCGCGCGCAGTTCCGGCTGCCTGGTCGCTTGGCAAAATCCTATGACGAGCACGACGTCATCGTGACCGCGATCATGCGTGGCGATGCAGCGGCAGCCGGTCAAGCGGCTTATTCGCATGTCGCCATCGTGAGCGATGCGAGCATCGTTTTCGCCACAGCAAAGGGTGAGTGACTTTCTCACTGTGCATCGGCATAGGTTCATAGCTAGTTGAAAGAGAAATCCAATCGGAGCGTCTTGATGAAGTTCGTTTAAGGATCTCGATAACGTCTCATGTTCCATAATCTATCTTATCCGACTTCATGGTGTAGCCGCAAAGTTAAAGTGTCCTGTTTCTGCAAAGTTGGAATGTCACTCTCCCCGCGTTTGATGACGTGGGAGATTGCCGGTGGGACTGATTGCGATGAGCGAGCGTGACCTGCAGCGGATCGAGGTTTTGTCGAAAGTCATCGACGGTCGAATGACGTTGGTGTCGGCGGCGCATGTTCTGGCGCTGAGCGAGCGCCAGGTGCGCCGGCTGTTGGAGCGGATCAGAACGGGTGCGCGGCGTCGATCCGGCACAAGGCGATCGGCCGGCTGTCGAACAACCGGATCGGTTCTGGCGTGCGTGATTATGTGCTGTCGATCGTTCGCGAGCGCTATTGGGATTTCGGGCCGACGCTGGCGGCCGAGAAGCTTGCAGAGCTCGATGGGCTGACGGTGTCGCGCGAGACGCTGCGGCAATGGATGACGGCGGCCGGTATCTGGCGATCGCGCCAGCAGCGTCGCACGTTCCATCAGCCACGGTTGCGGCGCGAGGCTTATGGTGAGCTGGTGCAGATCGACGGCTCCGAGCATCGCTGGTTCGAAGATCGTGGGCCGCCATGTACGCTTTTGGTGTTCATCGACGATGCGACGGGCAAGCTGATGCAGTTGCGCTTTGTGCGCTCGGAAAGCGCCTTCAGCTATTTCGCGGCGCTGGAACTCTATCTGCAGGATCACGGGGCGCCGGTGGCGTTCTATTCCGACAAGCATTCGGTGTTCCGGGTGGCGAAGAAGGACGCCAAGGGCGGCCAGGGCATGACCCAGTTCGGGCGGGCGCTTTGCGAGCTAAACATCGAGATTCTTTGCGCAAATTCAAGCCAGGCGAAGGGCCGGGTCGAGCGCATGAACCAGACATTGCAGGACCGATTGATCAAGGATATGCGATTGGCAGGGATCTGCGACATGCAGGCGGGCAATGCGTTTCTGCCGACGTTCATGGAAGGCTACAACGCGCGGTTTGCAGTTGCCCCTGCCCGATCTGACAATCTGCATCGGCCGGTGAACCTGGCGTTGGACCGGCTCAAGGACATTCTGTGCAAGCGTGAGCAGCGGTATGTCGGGGCGCAGCTGACGTTCTCGTTCGAGCGCCAGCGGATCATGCTGGAAGAGACCGATATGACGCGTGGGCTGGTCGGCCGCTATGTCGAGACCTATGCCTTTGCCGATGGCCGATTGGACGTGCGCTGGAAGGGGCATTCCCTGCCCTACAGGGTGTTCGACAAGGACCAGCGGGTGACGCATGCGGCGATCACCGAGAACAAGCGGCTTTCCGATGTGCTGAGCTACATCCAGGAGCGCCAGGAGCAGTTGCCACGGCCGAAGGTGAAGACCAATAGCGAGAAGAATGGCTACACGCCGCGGGGTCGCAAACCGGGACGAGCTAAGGATTTCATGAACGACCCCGCCGTCATTGCCCGACGGCGACAAGCGCTCTCTGACCTCGATGCGGCGGAATGACTGGCTGCTCCAACCGTCAAAGCTCACATGAGGATTTCGCCGTCAAGATCAATCACCTTTTCATAGCGTGCTCCTTTCGATTTGTATCGAATCCATGGCTGAGCCACCTTTCATGAC
>NZ_JACHYW010000047.1:0-31564 GCF_014193145.1 Rhizobium sp. BK060 | reverse complement strand
GGAATCCCTGAAGTCCTGGCCGATCAGCAGAGCATCGCCGTGGCGCGCCATTCCACTGTCGAGCAGATAGCGACCGAAGGCGGTGGCATAGAGCGTCGAAGCTTGCCCCTTGAGGTCGACAGACAGGCCGCCAAGCCCACTCGTTCCGAACTTCATCACACATCAATCCTTCAATGTGTGTGTCCTAAGGCCGGCTCCTCCTTCCGGAAACGACACAACGATGTTCTCTGTGCAACCTCTAGTCTTCCTTTCGCCGTATCCTTTCCCGCCATATAAGGAATAGAACGCCCCCTATATAGCCAAACTGCATAAGAAATATGCAAATAACGCTGTAGTATAGTGTCAATGTTACCGAGTCATAATGCAGATATGTGATCAATGCGAACGCAAATGTTGCAGCCAGCATCCGCAAGTAGACGCCAGGAGCTCGCATTAATTGGACGAAACGCGTCATGATTATTTCCAGTAACGGCCTCGAAGGTTTCACGGTTATCAGAACTTTGCAACAGAAATGAATCACAGTCACCTCCGCCAATCCGGCGATTCTGTCGTTTTATGCGCTCGCGCATGGCGCATTGCAGCATTCTTGCTCTCTCGCCGCGCGGCATTGTTGGACTTTATTTGTTTAGAAAAAATCTATTGAAATCAAGTGTATATTCCAATCATGCATGCCAGGCTCCTCCTGGAAGTGCAAATCAATATGTCGCAGCTCCGCCATCCTTCAAAAGTCTAGCCTTTGCAGTTTATTTTTCTTCGCATTGCAATATGTGACTTTGCAAATACTGAGTTCGCGTCTATTGTGCGCCGCAGCGTAGTATTCATTATTACTGCAACGCTAACGACGGGAGTAATGCCATGTCGATCGAAGAGCGGTTTGCGAATGGATATACCACAGGCTTCGACTACCTTAGGGTGCTGCTTGCGGTCGCTGTACTTTGCATTCACAGCTTTGCGGTTTCCTATGGCAAAGACGGCGAAGTCTTCCTGTTCGAGCCGCCGCTGCGCGGTCTGATAACATTCGTTCTCCCGGCCTTTTTTGCTCTGAGCGGCTTTCTTGTCAGCGCCAGTCTGTCACGGACGCGCAACGTTGCCCGCTTCCTCGGCCTTCGAGCACTTCGCCTGATACCAGCACTTGCTGTGGAGGTGACGCTGTGCGCGCTCCTTCTTGGACCCGTCTTTACGACGTTGCCGCTGGCCAGTTACGTCGCAGATCCGGAGTTTTCGTCCTATTTTCTCAACATCGTTGGCCATGTTCAGTATCTGCTGCCCGGCCTGTTTCGCGACAATCCCTACTATCACGCCGTCAATGTGTCGCTGTGGACCATTCCCTATGAACTGGAGTGCTACATTGCATTGACCGTGCTTGCCGTGATTGGCGTCGTCTTTCGTCCGGCGCTGCTGATTGGTGTTGTTGTGCTTGCACACCTTGCGATCATCGGCCGCGACCTGCAGCGGGGTGCTGCCGAACTGCCAATGGACGGGGCTTTGCCTGGTCGCATCCTGCTCTTGAGTTTCCTGGTGGGTGTTCTTCTGTTTATCTGCCGCGAGCACATCAAGGTGACGGCCCCTCGTGCGATTGCTGCGGCTGTGGCGTCGTTCGTGATGCTGAACCTGCCCTACGCGCCGTACTTCGCCGCCTTTCCGATTGCCTATGTTACGGTTGCGATCGGCCTCACACGGCCGCCAAAGCATTCGTTTCTTGCCAGTGGGGATTATTCCTACGGCATCTATCTCTACGCTTTTCCGGTTCAACAGACGGTTGCCCATCTCTTTCCCCAACATCGCGAATGGTACTTCAACATCGCGCTGGCGCTACCGGTTACCATACTGCTAGCTGTGTTTTCGTGGCATGCCATCGAAAAGCATGCTCTCAAACTCAGGAGCTTTGTCGCAGGGAAGCCTCACAGGGCAGCGACAGCCAAGCCACCAATAGTTGCTCAAAGGCAGGTGAGGGTGGCTGGCAATGGGCGTTGAACCGATCGGCATCATTACCATTGCGCTCGGCTTGTACTGCATGGCGCTCGGTCAGGCCGCGACAATCAAGGCCTTCGTGACGCTAAGCCTGTTGGGAGCGGCGGCCGCATTCATTGTCGGTTCTTCGAGTGTTCAGCCAGCCCATCTGTTCCTGGCGTTTCTCGCGCTCGCTGCCATGCGCAATAGACAGGCCAACACTCCAGTGCTTGACGCCATACAGTTCGGCCGTCCGGGCTTCTGGCTCGCCTGCCTTGTCGTTTATGGCACCTTATCGGCCTACTTTCTGCCGCGTTTGTTTGCCGACGCAACGACGATTGTCCCTCTTGGCTTGTCTGACCACCCGTTGACACGCGGTGTGGTCCCGCTCGGACCTGTCACCAGCAACCTGACCCAAGTGGTTTACCTCGCCGCAGATCTGGTCTGCTTCATGCTGATCGTGGCTGTCGGTTCGACGATCGACGGCTACCGAACGATCGCAATCGGCTTGATAGCCTATGCCGCATTCAACGTCCTTTTTGCGCTCATCGACGTCGTTACCGGCGCGATTGGCGGCCAGGATATGCTGCAGTTCATCCGCAATGCGCAGTATACCTTTCACGACAACGACAAGGTCAATGGTTTCAAACGCATTGTAGGTTCGTGGCCGGAGGCCTCCGCATTTGCCGGAACCACCTTGGGTGCTTTCGGATTCACCTCAACGATGTGGCTTTGCCAACGATATTCGCGTTGGACCGGCCCGCTGGCCATGATCTCGATGGTTCTGATCGTTGCCTCTACGTCGTCCACAGGGCTGGTTGCGGCGCCGGTCTGCCTGGCAATCTTCTATATTACGGCCGTGCTGCGCAGTGGCGTCGGATCCGACAGCAGCAACAGCGCCGCAGTGGCAGTTCTTGCCCCGGTCTTGGCTTTGCTTGTCGCACTGATCGTCGTCCTACAGGACCGCATCTTCGATGCCGTTCACAGCTATGTTGACCTCCTTGTCCTGAGCAAATCTACCTCCAGTTCAGCCCTGACGCGCGGATCCTGGAATACGAGCGGCCTTCAGAACTTTCTCGACACTTACGGCCTTGGGGCTGGATTGGGCACGGCGCGGACGTCGAGCTTCCCGGTCGCGGTCCTGTCGAACGTGGGCATCCCTGGTGCACTTTTTATTTTTCTGTTTACGCTTACCGCCCTTGGCCCAGGACGCAGCGCCGTTCCCAAAAGTTTCGTTGCCGATGTCAGGAGTGCTGCCCGCAACGGCTGCCTGTGCCTCCTTGCGGGGTCCGTTGTTGCCGGTCCCACTGTCGACCTTGGCCTTCTGTTTTTCATTCTGGCGGGTCTGGCTGCCAGCCGCCCGGAAGTCATGTCCGAGGCTGCGGCGCCGTTGCTGCCGCTCCGCCAACAAAGCGGTCTGCCCGCGCCTAGAAGATCGGGCTGACCCTATTTGTTGCAGGAGGTTTAAGGCTGGACGGGCGAGGCTCATTGAAATGACATCGAAAGTCCTTCGCAAGCAATATCGGCAATCGGGCCGGCCAATCGCTGGAGAAGGCCTGCAACGCTCCGCCAAATTTGTACACCGCAGGAGGTGATGGGCCATGCCAATTCTCGATCTGCAGCCCAGCGAAACAGTTGTCCCGTTACTTCGTTGCGACGTATGCATTGTTGGGTCCGGACCGGCCGGTGCGACGTTAGCGCGCGAGCTCTCTCATTCAGGACTGAGCGTTGTGCTTCTTGAGAGCGGCGGTGAGAGGCGTGATCCAGAAATTGACGCGCTGAATGATATCGAGAATATCGGGCGCCCGCGGGTCCGTGACCAATGGTCGGTGCGAAATCGCATCCTTGGCGGCAGCTCACATACCTGGGGCGGTCGGTGCGGTCCCTTCGACGCCATCGATTTCGAGCAGCGCGACTGGGTTGAGAATTCGGGATGGCCGATCGCTATGCAGGAACTCGACCCCTACATGGATCGCAGCGCGGGCCATCTCGGACTTGTGGTTGGCAGCGGCTACAGTGACCAACGCTTCTGGTCGATCGCACGACGCAATGCGCCGAAGAGAGAGGTCGCCGCCAACCTCCTGCTGCCCTTCTTCTGGCAGTTCAGCAGGGACGACGCGGAAACCTATCCATTCGAGTACATGCGGTTTGGGCGGCACATCGCCAAGCACCTCGGCCCCAATGTCACATTGGTGACGGGCGCGACCGCGTTGCGGGTGCGGGCAAACGACAAGCGCACCAAAACGCGTGGGCTTGAGTTTGCCACAGGCGACGGACAAAAGCACAATATTGTCGCCCGCTCGGTCGCGCTCTGCGCTGGAGGCATCGAGAATGCCCGCATCCTTCTCAATTCTCATGAGCAAGATCGCAAAGCGCTCGGCAATGATCATGACCGGGTTGGCCGCTACCTGATGGACCATCTTCGTGGTCCAACGGCGTTTTTCGCCCTGTCCGGTTCAGAGGCGCTCCGACGCAGGTTCGGACGCTACAATGTTCGCGGTCGTTTCTTCCGTGCGGGTCTCAGATTGAGCCCGGAAATTCAGCGAGAAGAGCGTCTGCTCAATTGCGCAGCCTGGCTCGGAGAGGTGCTTGCGCCAGACGACCCCTGGGACGCATTGCGGCGCCTGGCCGCTAGAAAACCTCGGCTGCCAGCCGATGTCGTCAGTGTTGCGCGCAACGTCCCTTTAATGGTTAAGGGGGCTGTCGACTATTTCGGAGCGCGAAATGGCCTGCCGCGCAAGCTGCAGGAGCTCACGCTGGATTGCATGTGTGAGCAGATGCCCGATGAAGACAGCCGCATAAGCCTCTCGGATCGCCGGGATCGCTTTGGCATGCGCCTGCCGAAGGTCGACTGGCGTAGCCACCCGGACGAGGCCCGCACGATGCATCGTATGGGCGAACTCGTCGCAGCCGAACTTTCCAGGATAGGGTTTCCGGAGCCTGTTCTGGCCGACTGGGTACGCGACAAGGCACCAATCCCCGCAAGCTTCGTGGACGTCGCTCATCCGACGGGCACAACGCGCATGTCGAGCGATCCGGCCAAAGGTGTTGTCGACGTCGATTGTCAGGTACACGGCGTCGAAGGCCTCTTTGTATCCGGCAGCTCGGTGTTCCCGACAGCCGGCCATTGCAATCCGACGCAGATGATCGTCGCCATGGCAATTCGTCTCGCCGACCATTTGAAAGGCAGGTTACAGCGGCCGTTTCTTGCGGAGGTGATGGCTCATGCCGGGTGAAACCATTCTAGTAACCGGCGCAACCGGCAGGATCGGCCGTTTTGTTGTGACCGACTTGCTTGAACGCGGCTATCGTGTGAGAGCGACGACCTCGCGCACGCCCGAATCCGACGACCAAAGGCTTGAATGGCGCAAGGTAGATCTTGCCAGCGATGGGGATCTTGGTTGGCTCGTCGAAGGCTGCAGCGGCGTGATCCACCTGGCGGCCGAAATGGGAAAGAAGGATCGCATGAGGGCGCTCAACGAAGGCGGGACCGGCCGCCTGGCGCGTGCTGCCGAGGACAAAGGCGTAAGGGCCTTCTGCTATACGAGCTCAATCGCTGTTTACGGCAGTGGCCGATCGGCCGGAATTTCGGAGAGCTCGCCCGTTCTATCCATCGATCGAGACGTCGCCTCGGAATACTGGGCGCTGGACTATGTTCGCGAATATGGCCGCACGAAGCTTGCCGGAGAGAGGGCGCTCATGCGCGTCGCCAACCAGATGCGTTGCGTGGTGCTGAGGCCAGCCGTTGTCGTTGACATCGGCCAGATCATTGGCGTGCGCGACTGGAGCCTTTTCAAGCGCATGCTCGCGTCACATCGCCACTCCCATCACATCTATGTCGGCGATGTCTCCGATGCGCTCATCTGGGCGATCGAACAGGGACTGGCGGGCAGGGGCGAAGCCGGGCAGGTCGACATATACAATCTGGCAGAAGACGATCGCGACATGCCACGTCACATCGATTTCATGCGCAAGGCCTTCGCGGCAAGTGGTGACCGTCGCTATCGTGTCGTCAGCGCCCCATGGCTGATCGACTGGCTCCACGACTTCCTGCGCTTCCACACGCTACCAATCAGAAATCCGCTGTGGCGCATGCGCTTTTCCAGCGAGCGCCTCGAGCGCGCGGGATACAGGCTGAAATTCGGGATGGCAAAGGCGGAGCAGCTCGCCCTCGCCCGTTTGGCGAAGGAGGCCAGGACAGGGGCGCAATCCGACTTCGCCGGGCACAGCAGACCAGTATAGGGGCACGCCCCCACGGCCATGCGATCAAGGTCAAACGCCTCCGTTCAAGGCCCGACGTTTTTGGGGCGCGCCATATCACGGTCTCGATGGGAATGATGTCCGATCGATTTCCCGGGGCGACAGATGGACTTCAGTCCGCGCCTGCCGCACCAGCTGGCCAGTGCCATGCAGACCCGGAGACCAGGCGGATGATTGGATCGGCGACAATTCCCAATCGCATCCTTCCAGTTCATCCGCAGGTCTGCAACGATGGCGGAAGTGGCGATCACCATCAGCTCGGGATGCCATCCTCGTCGTATCCAATAAGCTCACCGAGAATGCGGACTACGCCTGATATCCCTTCCTTGATCGTGATCGGATCATCTTGCTAGAACACCCGGCGGGAGCGGTGCGCTCGATGCCTGCTTGCCCGATCGGTGGGCTAGTCGGCAGGATATTTCGGTTGTGCCTGTTGCGGCGCCCGCTTTTCAGTGTCGCTGGCCCGCCGCGCGTAGAATGCATGCAGAACCACGTGGGCAAAAACATAGCCTGCTTCGAGCACCACAGCGAACACAAAGCCCCAGGCAAACGCGTTCAGAACCGGGCTGCCGGCGAAGTAGCTGGCACCCGCATAGGCAATCATCACGACAAGAACAATCAGCGTGAAGATCAAGACCGGCACGCGCAACGCGCAGACAGCGCCGATCAGAAATGAGATTACAAGCGCCCAGCCCATCGATTGCTCCGACCTCCCAATCGAAATCCCCCTACCGGATATAATCGTGTATCTCCTCTGCTGAGGCAAGTTCAAATTGGGTTTCCGAGAGCTGCAACAACCAGCAGGTCAATTGCTGCTGACGTCCGTCGAGGTAACCGTTGGCTCTTCCCGCTGCTGAACTCTGATCATGTCACCGGGCATGACGGGATCGTTGTCGCCAACGACAAGCGTTTGCATCGTGCCGTCAATGATCCGGTTGACCGTCATCAGGAAGGTGTAGGGAGCCTTTTCCTCTGCCAGAGAGGCCATTGCGGATGGGGCGCGGACCTCAAGGTTCTTTAGCTGATCAGCTGCCGTCTTGGTCTTTTCGGTGTTTGAAGCAAACCGGTCGCGCAGTTCGGCTGCCTCCGTCAGCGCGTTGACACGATAGCGATTGTGGACGTCGGCAATATCCTGATCGACCTTGGCAAGATCCTGCTCGGTCTTCAGTGTGGCCAACGAAACGTCAAGATTGCGACTTTCGAGTTCAGCGACAGTCTGGTTGGCGCCGAGCTGGCGGGTCGATACTGTCAGCCCTTGTGAGACAAGCTTGTTGACCGTGTTCAGATCCTTGCTTGCCAGATCGATCTGTTTTGCAAGCGAGGCCGCTTTCTCCTTCAGCGCGTCGATCTGATTGTTGGCAAGTACTTTGGCCCGGTTCAGCGCGTCGATCTCTGTCATCATCGAGCGCTCGCGGGTCTCAAAAAGGGACTGTTCCTCCTCCATCATTTTCGAGAATCGCGGTTCGTTGAACCTCGACGTCAGCTCTTGGGGAAAGACGACGGATGAGGCTCCGTTTAAAACCGCATCGACGCGCGCCTGTCGTGCGACAAGTCCAAGTCGTTCGGCTTCCAGCTCCCGCACTTGGCCCTTGCTCGACAGCGCATCGCGCTGCAGGCTAATCATGCTGGCGTCGGTTGAACCGATCCCGCCCGCCATGCTGAGCGCCTGTATGACCGTGAGGCCGGGGCTGTAATTATACTTGCCCGGACTTGCCACCAGCCCGGTCACGAAAAGCGGGCGATATGAAGAGATTTCGACCGAAGCACTTGGCCGCTTCTGCAAGCCGACCTCGTTTTGGAGGCGCTCTCCAATCGTTTCCGATATCTGCTCGAGTGTCTTGCCTGCCACGGGGACATTGCCGATGATCGGCAGCGATAGGTTGCCCGCGGAAGAGACGACGAAATCTCCCGTCAAAGGGGCCCATTCGAATGCGGTGCCCGTACTTGGGCGCCACTCGTAAACGCGGACCTTCAAGGTGTCCTGCGGTCCGGGCACATATTCCTCAGCGGCATGGGCCGTACCAGCTCCAATGGCAATCGCCAAAAATGCCGCAGAAACGGCTGCCTTGCGGCTCGGCCTTTCATTGCTTCTGTCCGAAAGACCGCGCCCTCGGACCACTTCGCGTAAGGAGGAAAGCCGCATCCTGTTGCTCCAGTTGAAATTATCTTGGCAATTCGTCGGTACGTCAGGCCGATACCGCCAGTGTGGCGCCAGTTGCCCGCGCAACATAGGTCCGGAAGCGATCCACAAAGACGTCCCGTCGAAAATCGGCCGCGCGAGACACGGCGTCCGCTGGGTTGAAATCTAGACGTTCCATTCGTTCGACGGCATCAATCAGGGCCTCGACCGTCTGGGTCTGAAAGAAAACGCCGGTCTTGTTGTTTACGACAGTCTCCGTTGCCCCACCCCGGCCAAAGGCGATGACCGGTCGTCCGCTCGCCATCGCCTCGACGGGCACGATCCCAAAGTCCTCTTCGCCGGGGAAGATTAGGCCCTTGCAGCGGGCGTAGTGATGCCTAAGCACGTCGAAAGGTTGTGCGCCCAGGATGGAGACGGTCGGACCAGCGATTTTCTTGAGGTGGTGGAGCATTTCGCCACCACCGATGACAACCAGCTTGGCTTTCATCCGGTTAAAGGCTTCGACGGCCAGATCGGGTCGCTTGTAACTGACGAGCTCTCCGACCATGAGATAGTAGTCCTCGACGTCAGAGGCTGGGATCGGGCGAAACGCCGTGGTGTCGACCGGAGGATGAATGACGGTTGCCTCCCGGCGATAATAACTCTTGATCCGTTGGGCGACGGTTGTCGAATTTGCGACAAAATCATCGACGCGATTGGCGGTCGCGACATCCCATGTCCTGAGATAGTGTGCCATTGGCGGCATCATCATTCGCGTCATCAGGCCGGAACTGTCGTAGTATTTGTTGTACATATTCCAGATGTAGCGCATCGGGGAATGGCAATAGCAAAGGTGCAAGGCCGGCGATGTCGGTATGATGCCTTTGGCCGGTCCCGACTCGCTGCTGACAACAAGGTCGTAGGCGCCGAGATCGATCTGCTCGAGCGCCATTGGCATCAACGGCAGGTAGCGCTTGTACATCCGTTTTGCATAGGGCAGGCCACCGATGAACGTCGTCTGTATCTTGTGTTGTTTGATCTTGTCGGAAATCACCGCGAGATCACAAACATGTGTGTAGATGTCGGCAGTGGGAAATATATCGCACAGTGCTTCGAGAACCTTCTCGCCGCCGCGCATTCCAACCAGCCAGTAATGAATAATTGCTACTCGCACGCCAAATCCTCGAGATACAACAATCGGAATTATCGTGGCGTGCATTGCGGGCGCAGTTCTTGCCGATTTCTCGATTAAAAATCAGACTATCGGCAACTATATTAGGCAGTTAAGACAGAAATATGATCAACAAGTGATGTCCATTTCCCGCGCTGCACAGTTATATAGTGCAGCGCAATAAAATTATTGTCAAATCGTTTAATACTTGTTAGCTTTCTTGTGCATGCCATGACGGCATTGTCTGCACATGCCCGAAGTCTAAGTTGTTTACGAGGGGAGTACGCAGATGAGGGAAATTGATCTCGGTCGAAATTTCGACAGGTTCAACAAGGCGCCACTGCACTCTCGCAGAGCGACCTCCCGAAGGTCCGATATCTTCGGACATGAAAACCGTTCCTCTGTGATGGACGGTATGAAATACGCAATTGATACAACAATTGCGAGCATTGGCCTTGTCGTCCTGGCCCCGATGATGCTGATGCTCGTCGCCGTCCTATTAATCCTGCAGGGGCGACCGATATTCATCGCTCACCGGCGGATCGGCAGGCACGGCGTCATGTTCCCCTGCTTGAAGTTCAGGACAATGGTAAAAAACGCAGACGAGGTATTGAGCCGGCATCTGGCGGCGAATCCTTCGCTCAGGGCGGAATGGAACGCAACGCGCAAGCTCAGAGACGATCCCCGTGTCACTCCGCTTGGCGCACTTTTGCGCAAAAGCAGCGTTGACGAAATTCCACAGCTCTTCAACGTCATTCGCGGCCAGATGAGCCTTGTCGGACCGCGGCCGATCGTTGCAAGCGAGGCGGAACTCTACGGCATTCACTATGCCGACTACATCAGAGTTCGTCCCGGTGTAACGGGCCTGTGGCAGGTCAGTGGACGAAGTGACACGAGCTATAAAGACCGCGTTCAACTCGACGTTCGCTATGTCGAAGAACAAAGTGTTCTTGGCGACCTGTCGATCATGCTGAAGACAATTCCGGCTGTCCTGCGCTCGCGCGGCAGCTACTAAAATCTTAAGCGGCGCGGTATCGCGCCCCTCCACTTGATCTCAGCACTGTGGCGCATGCTCAAAAGGCAGGTGCGGCTGGCTATGCCCTGATTTTATGCGGCGGCAATCAAGAAGCGTGAAGTGATTTGATGCTTTCAATCGGTACCGCGACAGGTCGCGGTCGCCAGGAGATTTCTGAATGAGCGCAAGCGAATTCGCAATCAATGGCCGATTTCTCACGCATGACATGACGGGCGTCCAGCGATACGCGCATAATGTCGTCAATGCGATGGACGATTTTGCACAGTCGGGCGGATCAGTTGTGATCGCGCCAGTCAGAACGCCAGAGCTGTCGTTGCGGCGTATGCGACTTGAAAAAGGCGGCCAACTGAACGGTCATGCCTGGGAACAGATCGAGCTGCCGTTTCTCAGTGGCAATCGCAGGCTCCTCAATCTCTGCAACACGGGGCCGGCGGCAAAGATCGAGCAGATCGTATGCATCCACGATGCAAACATTTTTGCCGCGCCACAGAGTTACAGCCGATCGTTTCGTGCTCTCTATCACGCTCTCCAGCCATTGCTGGTGCGACGGTCTCTACGTGTTACGACCGTGTCCCATGCGGCCGCGCGACAGATAGCGCGTCACCTGCCAATCCGCTTGTCGGAGATTGCCGTTCTTCCAAACGGACACGAGCACGCGCTGCTTTGGGACCCATCGCTTGCCGAAGCAGCCCCGAAGATGATGACCTCGGGAAAGCCGCGTCGACCGTTTGTCCTGGCTCTCGGATCGCGTGCGCGTCACAAGAACCTGTCGCTCTTGATTGACATCGCGCCCCAGCTTGATGAGATGAGCCTTGATGTCGTCATTGCTGGCGGGGGCGATGGCATATTTGCCGAGCAAACCCTCAAATGTCAGCCGAATGTCCATTTTCTCGGGCGTGTATCCGACCACGACCTTGCCTATCTCTTCGAGCGCGCGCTTTGTCTTGCATTTCCTTCGCTGACGGAAGGTTTCGGACTGCCGATCGTGGAGGCAATGGCAAGATCCTGTCCTGTCGTTTCGTCGCATTGTGCGAGCATGCCGGAGGTTTGTGGGGATGCGACCCTGGTCGCTTCTCCTTTTGAACCGGCCGAGTGGATTGAGCGCATACGCTTGCTTCACGCATCCGTGCAGCTTCGAGATGATCTGGTGGAGAAAGGACGCGAGCGGGTTCGCCAATTCTCCTGGGAGAAAACAGCAGCGGGTTATATCGAGCTCCTCGAAAACCCAACGACCGAGGTCTGCAGCCACAGATCGGTCGATCCGGGTTCGCCGCATGTCAGTGTCATCTTCGCAACCCGCGGACGTCCCGATATCGTCAGTGCGAGCGTGCGGCATCTCCTGTCGACACAGAGCCTGAAGCCAGATGCAGTGATTGTTTCGTGTGTCGATGCTTCAGATGCTGGCGATCTGGCAGGCCATCCAGACGTGACAATCATCACGGGTCCTCCCGGGCTTGCCGCACAACGCAACACCGCGCTGAAACACGTGAGACCAGGAACCGAAGCTGTCGCATTCTTCGATGATGATTTCATCGCCGATAAGAACTGGCTCGCCAGCGCAATACAGACATTTCGTGACGAAAGCCAGATTGTGGGCTTTACAGGCCACGTCCTTGCCGATGGCATCAAGGGACCGGGTATTTCGTTTCAAGACGCGGTTGGTCTGGTCGAGGCAGGGGAGGCCGACGCCACGTGGTCGGAACCGTTCAGCCCTTATGGCTGCAACATGGCCTTCCGTTTTTCTGCGATTGGCGAGGTCCGCTTCGACGAGCGTCTGGTCCTATACGGGTGGCTGGAGGACCGTGACTTTGCAGCGGCACTTGCCAAGGGCGGCGGCCGGCTCGTCAAATCGGCTCTCGCCTTTGGCGTCCATATGGGCGTGAAGAGCGGAAGGGTTAGCGGCGAACGGCTGGGATACTCGCAAGTTATCAACCCGCTCTACATGATGACCAAGGGTACGATGAGCCTCCCCAAGGTGGTGGACCATATCTTCCGCAACACCGCCAGCAACTTCAGTCGTGCCGTCTGGCCCGAACCCTTCATCGACCGGCGCGGTAGAGCCCGCGGCAACCTTTTGGCGGCCTTCGACGCTCTTCGTGGCAAGCTCGAGCCTGAACGCGCCGCTGCGATCGCGACGCCAAAGACTGCCACCAGAACCTCTTGAACGCTAGGAGCACGAATGATGTTCAACAGACCCCGCCCTATTGATGTCACCTCGAGGCTGTGGCGGGTGAACGAGACGCAATCCGATGTGGCCGGCGATGGGCCAATCGCCCTGTTGCGTGCGTTGATTGATCTTGGCACACGTCACAGGATCGCGCTTTCGGTCTGCAGCGCAGCCGGTTTCGTCCTTGCCACGCTCTACGCCCATTCATTGCCGCCAACCTATCAGGCAACGGCAACGCTCCTACTTGAACCACGCCAGTCGGCCATCTCTGGCGGCGAAGGTGCGCAGCAGACGCTGGATCTTAATCGCGCTGACAGTGAGCTTCAGACCATAAAATCGGAGCGCCTCCTATCAGCGGTCTTTGAAAGCCTGAACCTGAAGGACGACCCGGAGCTTGGCCGTAGGCAGCCAGGCTTAATCGCGAGGTTGCTGAGTGGATTGCCAGTGTTCCAAGGGCGGGAGGGTGCCGATAGTGCAAAAGCCAATTCGACAGAACCTGGAAGGGCAAGCACCACGATTGAACAAGCCGATGAGGCTGACCGGGCGGCCTTCCTGAACTTCATGTCTCGCCTGAACGCACGTCGCGTCGGACAATCCTTCGTCATCGAAATCGAGTATTCGTCCTCGGATCCGAAGCTGCCGGCCCGTGTCGCCAACGCAACGGTCTCGGGTTACACTTATCAGACGGTGGCCTTCAAGGAGCAGATTGCGCGCGCTGGCACCGAAGCATTGCAGGGCCGACTGGACTCTCTTGCAAGGCAGGTCGATGCAGCGCGCGAAGCAATGCATGCAGGTTCGCTGCCAGCGATTGCAACGCCTGATGCGGATGCCCGTATCATCGGGGCGGCACTTCCACCGCTAGGACCATCAGCTCCACGGGAATCTCTCATCATCGCGCTGGGCGGTGTGCTCGGCCTGCTGGTCGGATTCGGCGTTGTCGTTGTACGAATGGCCCTTGATCGCCGCGTTCGCAGCGCCAAAGACCTCGCTCGGGAGATGGAGGTTCGCTGCCTGGGCTCGGTGCCGGATGTTCCTGGCGCCGAGGGTGTTCCGTTGCACATCACGAGCCCGCAGCAGCAAAAATTCGTTGCCGCCATTCGTGACTTGCGTACGTCGGTCGAAATTGCCTGCACGAGCCTTCGCAATGAAAAAAGCATCGTGATTGCCGTTGTCGGCTGGACGCCCGGTGCTGGTGTTTCGACATTGTGCGCCAGCCTCGCGCAACTCATCAGTCGCGGCGGTCGGCAGGTGACGTTGTTCAAGGCTGCTGACGGCGAGGATACACGCGCAAGCGTTGACAATCTGCCGGGCGTCTCTTTGGCTGGTGCCGCATTTGCGGGGCTGATGCCTGAGCAGTTGTCCTTCGAGGATGTCGGTGGGGTCGCCGTACTGCCGATCCATTCCAGAGATGCGAACGCAAATTTGTTTACCGATTTTCGCAACCCGCGTGTGCGACGGATCTTTGAAGCAGCACGCTCACGCGGCGACGTGCTTCTTGATCTTCCGGCACTTCGCCATTCCATGGATGCGCTTGCCCTTGCAAGCTACGCGGACGCCGTCCTTGTTGTCGCGCGCGCTGGCCAAACGACGATCGAGGAGGTTTCGGAGTCCGTTCAGCTCTTGCGTCGCGCTGGTGCCAATGTGGTCGGAACGGTCATTAACCGGGCACGTGGCAACTGACCAAAGTTTGCCTGCAAACTTTGGTCAGTTGTGGGCCCGTTCCGTGTTTATCTGGCGGGCCCGCAACGCGGGGGGCTTCACGACCTGCCGAGAATGTCCGAGTTGCGAGTGCCATTGGGAGCTGACACTGGCAGTTGGGGTTGAAAGAATACGTACGCTCAAGAAAGACGGCGTGCATCCGACGACTCTTCTTCGCTCCCGCCTCGATGAGCAATTCAACCCGACTTATCTGCCCTAATACCTCAATGGCAAAGTCCCCGCGTTCCCAGCCGCTCGTCGCTTCCGAGGAACCACTTCGGAGCAGGTCCCGCAAACCGCGCGATCCGTCGCAACCACGCCTTCCCCTCGACCCTATGCCCTCGCGCATCGAACCTTGATGGCGAAGCAGTCGTTCTTGACGAACACGGACGTCCTGACTTCGGCAGACTGCAACAGTCGCTGGGAGGAAGGCTTGGGAGGAAGTCCTCCCACGTCGCCATTATGATGGCATTCGACCTTCTCTATTTCGACGGCCACGACATTCGAAGTCTGGAACTTTCCGCGCGACGCTATTTCCTGGAATCGTTGCTCCGAGACGAGGAAGGGGCTGTGCGCCTACCTGACGAGATCGACGGCGACGGAATGGATATCTTCGAAGCAGCAAGAGAGCACGGCCTCGAAGGCATCGTCGCCAAGAACCGAGACAGTACCTACACATCCGGCCGCACCGGTGACTGGATCAAGATCAAGACGACCCAGAGCGACAGTTTTATCATCGTCGGCTACGAGCAGTCGGGCGTCGCACGCGCCGGGATCGGCAGCCTTATTCTGGCTGCTCGGAAGGCAAATGACTATGTCTACGTCGGTTCGGTCGGAACAGGGTTCAACGAGCAGAACGCCGACCAGCTCCGACGAATGCCGGATCGGCTGAAACGAAAACGTCCCACCGTTGAGTATACGGGCCGGGGAAAGAACCTGGTGTGGGTCCAGCCCACGCTGATCGCCGAGATCGAGTATCGAGCATGGACGCATGACGGGAAGCTTCGCGCGGCGTCGTACAAAGGACTGCGCGATGTTCAGGACAATGCGGCTATCTACGAGATGGAGAGCTAGTTGGCAGCAAGTACCATCATCTTTCGAAGCAGCGTGGCAACCGGAACAGTGTCGGCGAGAGCGTCGTCCTGAATTTAAGCCAGCAGGCCCATGCGGAGTATCCTTCTGCGTGGGCGCAATTTAGACATTCCGCCAAACGTAAAGAAGAGTTTTGTCCCTTGATGCGGGCCCAATCGCTGAAGCATCGCTTTGGCCCTATGAAGGGGTCGGATCCTTGATAAGTACCGTCAGACGCCCTGATCGCGCGGCGCAATGACAAGGGTGCCTTTTGTGCGCATGCTCCAGACTCGCCTGCGCATGCAGAAAGGGACTTCACACACACGTCAGGTGGACAGCGGCAGCTCTGGTAGCTCGTCTGGAACACGATCCCAAGGAGCATGCTTATGCGGAAAGAATGACCACGTCGGCTTGAACACTGACGGATCGTCAAGCGTGCCTGCGTAGATGTTTATGAAGTCGGGAATGACTTCAGGTGTTGCAAAGAGAAGACTGCCACAGGTGGGACAAAAGTGGCGGACTGTAATCTTCCCGCTTCCCCCCGGTGCCGCGTAGCTTCTTGTAGCACCACTAATCGTTACTTTCTCGCGGGGCATACTCATCGCGGGAACATGGCCCGAGCCGGAAGCCTTTTGGCAATCACGGCAATAACACACCAATGAGCATTCCGGATCACCTTCACACTCGTATCGCACCGCGCCGCACAAACAGCCACCTGCTAGCATCACCATCTCCTGACCCGCATACGAAGCGCCGCCGTGCGTTATTCCGTCTTGGACGCATGCGACCGCTTCATTTCGACACCCTAGACGAGGCAGCAAACAGTTTGCCCATATCGCGGCTGATGGTGTCTGGCACGCCGTGAGGACTGCGAAAGAAAACCGAATTCCGACCGGCTTCCTTAGCTGCATACAGAGCGCTGTCGGCCCGATCGACGGCGGGGTCGAGGGTGGTTTCGCACTCATCTATAGACGAGATGCCACAGCTCACCGTAACGCTTCGGGCCAGCCCCTGCTTTCGCCAATCCCTTGCCGCGAAACCGCTCCGGATCGATTCTGCGATGCCAACCGCGTCTTCAATCGAAGCGTGCGGAATGAACGCCACGAACTCCTCGCCGCCAAATCTGGCAATGCGGCCACACGAAGCGACGTTGCGCTCCAGCTCGTTCGCAAGCGCTCGAATGACCCGGTCACCCATTGCATGACCATACGTGTCGTTTACACCCTTGAAATGATCTATGTCGCAGATGATCAGCGCCCCCCGAGGAGTGCCTGAATCGAAATCACTTAAGATCGCGTCTCTAAATCCCCGCCGGTTAAGAAGCCCGGTTAGTTCATCGGTACCAGCTGCCGTCCTGTGTCGGTCGATGGCCGCAGTTGCGCTTGCTCCAAGAGCCGTAAACGGGAAGAACATACATATG
The DNA here is from genome assembly GCF_014193145.1 of Rhizobium sp. BK060. Lineage (NCBI taxonomy): Bacteria > Pseudomonadati > Pseudomonadota > Alphaproteobacteria > Hyphomicrobiales > Rhizobiaceae > Rhizobium > Rhizobium sp. BK060. Next base: position 14,672 of record NZ_JACHYW010000047.1, on the reverse strand, counting down.
GTGATTGTGCTTACAGTCACTTCGAGATTGTAGAGCGATGTCGCGAAATCACTCAAGTTGTCGCTGGAATTCGAAAAAAAGGTGAAAAAGACCGTCCGAACAACACAGTCGAGGACAACAATCCAAGTTGTTGCAATCAATGCTTTATCGATCGCACGGGAGGCTCTCCCAGTTACCACACAAATAGACCAGCCCAGAAGGAAGGCAAATCCGGCGTCTGTAAGGAACAGCTGGTGAACCAAGCTCGCCTTCCAATAAACCGCGTACACCAAGGCGATCGTGTAGCAGCCTACAAAGGCCAAACGCGGACCGGCATGCTGCGCTGTCCTGAAGTGCTCCATTAGGCCGCTGCCATAGCAATAAGCTGCTCCAATGAAGATCATCCCGGAAGCGAATGCCGCGAAATACGGTTCGGTGAAGAAAGTCGAGACAACGAAGCCTGCGGCAGTTTGAGCGAACCCAGCGGCCCATTGCCAGGCCGGGGTGACCTTCAGACGCCAGAGCAAAAGAAACGCGAGCGCAACAATGCTGAACAAAACAGGCGGAATGTATAAGATAAGACTGCTGTCGCCCATGATAGGCAGCACCCAGAAACAATTGATTTTATTAAAGTTCGATAGAAGGCTAGGTCATTTAACTTAACGGAAGTTGAATCCCTCCAACGACGTGGGTGTCCGATAAGTATCGCCGAGTAGCCCTTCGATTAGTGAACGCAAATGCAGGGTTCAGACGGTCGACCTGACCATCAGTGTCCGGGTAGCTTGGGCGGCCTGGGGAATAGAATGCGTGCTCCACATGGCTGAATGCCGTTCACCGTTCCGTCGATACTCGCCTTTCGATCACCCAACGGCAAGACGCTATTCAACCTTCGCCTGATGACCGCGTCACACTGCGTCTTTTTGTCGTGTGATCAGTCCAAATTGCCAGATTGCTGCTGCTTAACCATTCGTTAACCATAGCTCCTTAGCTATCCGAAAGCGAAACGCCGTCGGAAGAATTTCGAGGAGGACGCTATGTCGCTCGCCACCATGCCCGGCAAAATACGGCTATATGGCAGTTATGCTGTCTTAGTGATGACGGAAGGAAACCTGCATCAGACAGTATGCATCTCTAATGATGCAATGCCTGCTGGCGCAGGAGATATGATCCAAGGTATCCTCCGCTATCTTCATGTGTATGAGAGTATTGCCGATCGCAAGTTTTCAGAGGGCCAGCTGGCATATGACGGACGGGTGTGGATAACCGCTTCTGACATGACCTTGCACTAACGACGGCGGTCATCGGCAGGTGACCGCTCTGCGCCACTTCGGGACCTTGCCACTGATGTCGCAAAGGTCGCGTCTCGACCCAAAGCCGCCCCTACGCCGATCTAGTTGACCGAAATTCTTCACACCGGATTCTGTGGCACGGCGCGTCACTACCTGCTTCCTTGACGATTTACCTTCCATTACAATCTCTTTCGCACATAGAGGAGTTCCGCCATGAGCGAAGACGCCTTCAACATGTCGATCCGCAAATTCCTGAAGGAAGTCGGCATCACGTCGCAGCGCAAGATCGAGGAGACGGTGCGCAAGGGGCAGGTCGGCGGCAAGAAGTTGAAGGTCCGCATAACGCTAACGGCGGAAGGCACCGGGCTTAATCACGTGGTGGACGGCGAGATCGAACTTCCGTAGGCCGGGCGAAGTGATGGAGTGAAACGTCCGGCTACGCCAAGTTCATGGTCCACCCCCGCGCGTAATCGAAGCATGGCCGCAATGGGGCCGACAACGGTCATCGGGAGATGACGGCTTTGCGCCAATACCGGACGTCGCTTCGCGGCTAGATCACCGCCGGACCAGTTCTGCCGCGTGTTCTTTCATCCAAGCGATCTCGAGCGCCCCCTCGTCGAGTACACCGCGACGCTCCAATTCCACCTCCCATGCGGAACCCGTTGCAGCAAGATCACGCATATGTTGCTGCATTTGCCGAACCCGTTCGATTCCAAGCTGCATGATTCCGATCTCTGGCGCTATTCCGTAGGCATCGAGTAACAATTGAAAGCGCCGGACTTTATCGCGGACACCTGTCGGCAAGCCATGCGCCTCACATTTTTCGTCGCGCCAAAACGGCACCCAACGCCAAGCAACGAACCCAAGGTCCCAAGAGCGCGGTCCTGGCGCTGCCGCGTCCCAATCGATGAAAGCCACTGGGAGCCCTCCTTGAAAAACCGTATTCCACGGCGTTAGGTCGTTGTGACAGATCCTTTCAACTGGGTGCCGGGTTTCAAGACGCCACTGGCGATCACTCCATGAAAAGCTGGCTGCAGCATCGTGGTAGGATCGCAGCAATTGTCCTAGACGCGCGAGAACGCTATCGGTCCAGACATAACCCGGGAGCCGGACGTCAAAGCGGCCGCCTTTGTAGGGAATGAAGCCTTCGCCGTTGCCAACTTCACCTTCGATGTTCCCGTCCCTGATCGTCGAAGCCTAGCGCACGCGGGGACCCATCAAATCCTTCGCGTTCGACGTGCCGCAGCAGGTCGAGAACGGCGGGAGACCACGCGCGTCCGCCACGCCGCACTGTTTGACCCGCGCGAACGACGTTCGAATCTGCACCGCCTTTGAGGAGAATTTCTGGTCCTGCCATTCTTTAACTTAGGCGCGGGACAATTGACGGGTCAACGGAAGATGTCCGCTCAGGGGCGGCCGGAAGTCGACGAAGGTTTCGCCTGGATCGCGCCACAAGGTGACCTTCGACCCAGTCCGGATCGCGCCACGAACAGACTACGCTCTAGGTTGGTTTCGGTGGCACGTGGGTATTCGGCTTGCGGGTAAGCGTCGCCCCATAGAGGATAACAACGACCAGCGCGGTCACACACCACATCGCGACCAGCAGCATGATGTGGCGTTCGCTGTCGATCGCATTCAGGCCGAGATTGCCTGTGATGACCAGGCCGTCGGCGGCGTGGGCGATCAAGGTCATGAGCACGCTGCCCTTGGTGTTGTTGAAGAGCCAGCCGAACACGATCGTGAAGGCGAAGGTCCCAAACAGCGCATAAGATGGCAGCATGTCGAGGAGGACCAGCGGCACGTGCCAGATGACGACCAGTACGCCGAGGATGGCGCTCGCGACGATCGGCAAGTGCCGTTCCTGCAGACGCGGGAGGGCGAAGCCACGCCAGCCGAGTTCTTCTTGCATCGGGCCGTCGAGGGGATTGACGAGGCGAATGGCGAACATCATCAGAATGGTCGGCACTGAAGCGATCAACGCAGCCGTGGGGTTCGGCCCGCCGAAGACCATGTTCAGATAAGCGGGCGTCACGCCGATCACCGGCGCTATGAGCAGGGCGACCGCAAACCATCCCCAGCCCACCCGCCAGATGGCGAACTTCTTAAGGAGCGCGCCGATACCGGGCTTGCCTCCGGTGATTGCGGTCACGATCAGGGCGGCGTAAAGCGGACCAGGCACCATGAGGAGGAGAGGCAAGGCGAGCGCGCCGGTGAGGAGAGTGCCGGCATAGATCCGCTCCGGGAGGATCCAGCCGAGCCAGGTCAGGATGTAAGCGATGGCGAAAAACGCAACGAGTGGGTAGCGGCTGATCAGCCTGCGGATGGAGGTCATGCCGGCTCCTTTGCTGCAGCACTCGGAATTAACGACCCAGCCGCAGAAAGCGATGTCGACGAGTTAGTGGCGCGCGGCGTAGCCCTCGGTGCAAAGCGAATGGAAGTTTACCAGCACCCGACCAATCCGCAGCATCACTCTCAGATCAGCCCCGCATAGGACTGCATGATCCATAGCTGCCCCCGCCAATCATCATTCTGCTTTTTCGAAAAGTGTCCAGCCTGTTTGGTCGGCTTAGCGCCATTTGCGGACATCCTGAAAACCGACAATCCGCTTGCGATTGCCCTCTATCGCTGTGACGTATCATGGAGAGAATGGATGGAAAAATGGAGTCCGGTATGGACGCGGCCAAGGCCACAGGCGCAAGCCGCATTACCGTCAAGGATCATCTTCGCGCGTTGACCGAGCAAGGGCATCTGACCCTCGGTCCTCTTCTTCGTGCATGATTTTACGCACCATCGGGCAAACGCGGGGCTCTCCCCTTTTGAAAGCCAGCAAGGCCCGTAACAACGCCTCGCCATCGACACGATCGGTCTTCACCCGCCGATGACGGCGTGGCGTTGCTTTTCCGCCGCGGCTGGCAACTGCAGCGTCGCGGGCCGAAAAACGAGAGAAGACCAGTTCCTTCGTTGCTCGACTTCCTATTCGACGCACGTCCGGTCAGCGCAGTTCGCCTCAAGGGTGAGTTAGACTGAGCAAGAGCAAATGGATCATCCATCGCTTGGCTAAACACAACCAGGGACCACCTCGGTGAACACTCATCGATCAATGAGCTCAAGCCGGCCTCCACCTGCGATCAGCCTCACGCCGAGCAGCAACAGGGCACCTGCGTAGGCTGCTGCCCCAGCGGCGATAACAAATGCGAGCTCCGCCACATGCGGATAGTTTCGCCCGGCCAATTCATCCCGCAAAAGCCAGAGGACAATCGCCATTGCGATGACGGCGGCTGCCACCTTCCAGAGATTTTGCAGTTGATCCAGAATACCAAGGTCGAGCAGTCGGCGGGCCTCATTGAGGTAGAAGGCGAACATGAGCGTCGACAGAGCAATTCTCGCGATACTCACACCGGTGACCGAACCCAGATAAAACCCGATCGAAATCAGAAGCGCGCGGAAACAGAGATCGACTGCATTTAAACGGAAGATCACATGCGGTCGGTCGAGTGCAACGCTAACCGATGAAAGCGTCTGGAAGTAGGGGATGGGCGCCACAGCGAGGGCAAGCAGGCTGAGGAGGGGTGCTGCATGCTCCCATTTGGCGCCGAGCAGGAGGTCGGTCACAAGGTCTGCCGTGAAAGATATCCCCACACAGGCGGGGGCTGAGATCAACATGGCAAAGCGCGTCGCCTTCAAGAAGGCCTGCCGTACGCGCGCGCGATCTGCGTTAATCTGCGAGAATGCGGCCATGACAGGCTGCAGCGCCGGGCCAATGAGGCTTTGCGTGGGAATGACTGCAACGTCGCTCGCCACTGCATAGCGTCCAAGCGTCGGACGGTCCGCAAGCGCCCCGATCAGGAACCGATCGAACTGCCAGTTGAGCGCTGAGACCAGTTGGGCCGACGAGAACCAGCCGATGAAGCCGGCAAAGTCAGGCAGGCGCGCCAGGGAAATGGCAGGACGGTAAGGAGCAAGAATGTAGGATGCAACCGTTGACGCAAAGGAGGCGATCACGAAGTTGGCAACGATGGCCCAGTATGCTCCACCACTCAGGACCACGAGTATCGCGATGATGGCCGCAGTCAGCTTGCCGGATGCTTCCAGAATAAACGTCTGGCGAAATCCGAGCTGCCGCGCGAAATTGACCATCGCCGGACTGGTTAGTCCTCTCGAAATGGGCCCAAGGGCAAGGACGGCAACGAGGAGAACAAGGTGGCTGTCGTGATTGATCCACGAATAGGGCCAAGCGGCTGCCAAAACGATGGTTGCAATCACGACGCCTCGCATGAGACCAACCGTAAAACCGGTATCAAGATGGCTTTTGTCGATGGTCGCAAGACGCACGAGGGCCTGGGTCACGGGAACCTCAAGCATGGTGTCGACAACCATCACCAGCGATGTGGCGAGTGCAGCAAGTCCAAAATCGGCAGGCGTCAGAATGCGAGCAAGAACAAGCAGGGTGAAGAAGTCGATTATTCGCCCGACAAAGCGCGAGAAGACGAGCCAACCGGCTCCCTTGATTGCCTTTACCGCAAGCATGTCTCACTCCGAATCCTGAGCTCCAGCCACGTCGCGGCGAAAGGCCGCGACGCATATTCTTGTGAAAGGCCACGCGGGGTTTTTCGCGCGCCCTTGCACTCAGTCATCCTCCCGCGTGATGTCTGCTTGGAGCCGGATTGATCCGGCAACTGATCCTACAACGTTCCTCCATGTCGTAGTTCGGCTATTTGAGGCGTGCCGACACTCCCCTTACAATGTGCGCCATCTCCAGGGCAGGTAAGAGTGCGGTCTTCAGGAATGGAAAGTCGCGCGCTATTGCGCCTTCTCGCCAAAGCTGCGATTTGACGGCTGTCAGTTTTTTCGCAAGATCGGGGGCGCCCGATTGCTTCAGCACATAGACGCTTTCCGGACGGCCAAAATCCACGGAGCGGGCCCCGACACCCAGTGCCATCATATCGAAGGCCCGAGGATTGGTGATCGCTTGCTTCAGCCGCCCCCAGGCAAGGTCGGCATCCGACATGATCTCGGCGCCATTTCCGACCCGATCAATGTATTGCAGGACGCCCGCAAGCAGCAGATTTCCATCTGCAGGATCAATCTCGCCATAAGCGATCTTGCCGGCATTGCTGTAGACCGTTCCATCGCCAGATTCACTCAAATGCCGAACGGAGGGAATTGCAGGTTCAAACAGGCTCTCGATAATCTGCCAGTAGCGCAGGATGACCGTCTCGATCCTTAGCGGGTTATAGAGGTCTTCCTCGACGACCAATCCCGTTACCTGTGGGAAGTGATCCTCGCTAAGGCCCTTGTAGTTGCACCTTGCAAACTGGATCGTTTCGAATGCCCGTTCGGGCAGCCCGGCAGCAACAAGACGCTGCGTGCTCCCGTAAAGGCCAGTGTCACAGAGAATGATACGCGAGACATCACCGGCAATCTGCTGCAGATGGCGCTCGAACAGCTCGTTCTGTCTCGCAATGTCATCGAGCACCACACGGCCTTCAGGGGTGTCGATCATCGCAAAGAAGTGGCTTGGGTCGAAGGGAAGTTGCCAAGGACCGGAAAGTTCATACGTGCAGCCGCCAAGTGCATTGGCGACATCGGCAAAGGTGTTCTTCTTAAACTCCCGGCCAAGTTCATCGAGGACGGCGGGGCTTTGCTGCATGAGTGCTGCGCGCGCCGCCACCAGGCGCGAGATGAGGATGTTTTCGCGACGGATTTCAAGCGGAAGGTTAAGCTTAGCAACCAGCTTTTCGAAGGCTTCCCTGATGCCGATACCGCCGCGTGCGCAAAACAGCAACGCGGCATTTTTCTGCGTTTCCGCTTCCCTGGCATAGAGCCATATATAAAGGCAAAACTGCGCAACAATTGGCCCGAACACTTCCCGCCCGAAGGCTGCGCGATCAGCCAGGTCAGGCATTCGGCCCGATGGTCTCATGACCCCCTTGCGAACGCCGCGCATGGCTTCGGCCCGGGCACCGTCGGCGCGTGTGGCAAACCGCCTCAGGCGCCCCTTGGGAAGATGCAGGGCACGGATGCCCATGGTTCTCGGCACGGCGCAGTCGGCAAGAAAATCATCACCAAGATGCAGCAAGCGTGACGCTGCAACGCCTTCCTCTTCGAGAACGCGTGAAAACAGCCTGCCAAATCGCTTGCTCTCTCCGATGTCGGCGCTCGAATAGACGTTATCGATCAGACCCGGACCGTGAAAGTAGTTGATCAATTCCACGAGTTGGCGTCGCGGCAGTGCCGTATCGGAAACGGCGACGATGCGAATGCCGGTCTGGCGATGCAGGCGCAGTACCTTGGCGAGCTTTTCGTTTGCGCACAGCGAAATCTTTTCAATGGCCATCTCGAGTGAGATGCGCTGCTCGATCAGCCGTTCGGGCAAGCCAAGCATGGCGAGTTGGCGCTGGATAATGTCGACGAGCCGGACTTCGCCAGCACCGCCGCCGACGTTGAGCGCGCGATAGGCAAACCGCTCAGCCAGTTGCCGGGTTCGAAACAGATGCTCCGCACTGATTAAAGTTCCCTCGTCCCGCAGCAAGCGAGCAAAGCGCTGCTCGGCCTGCATTACGCGCGATCTTTGCGATCGCGGCTGGCGCAACAGCAAGGTGTCGAACACGTCTGTTGAGATTAGGTCTATGCCGTCCAATGGACCGTGAAGGAGATGGGCGAGGCTTTGCCGCAGCACTGGAGAACCCTTTGCCGTCGATCAGCCCTGCCTGTCTTTCGACAGTGTTGTTACAGTGAATGCACTGCAGCAAGGCTGTTTCCCTGAATTCGCAACCGCAAAAATTCTGCCGCATTATTTGATGTACATCAAGTGCAAAATTATATTTTATTTTGCGGTGCAGAAGCGTTGCAAAAACTACTCACGTGCCTATTGTTCTTCCGACGTTGTGCTTGAGATGTCGACTCTTTTTTAATTGCGTTATACTGTCTCGTTCTACTGGGAGGACAGTTCGGGGGCGACCAATGGATGACGTAAGCCATCATTCCTCACGCATGTCCGCAGTGCAGCAATTTGATGTTATCGTGCTTGGCGCCGGCATTTCGGGCCTCGTCGCGGCGTCGATCTTTTCGGCTGAGGGGAACCGTGTCGTCGTCGTTGACGAATACGATCACGTCGGCGGAAACCACATGGACTGGTCTTCGGCCGAAGGCTACACGTTCGACGTCGGCAGTTTGATCTTTCAGGACGATTCCCCTTTGCTTCGGCACTTCCCGGAGCTTCTTGAACATTATGTGCCGATCAAACCGACCTGGGGGCGGCTAAACCCGCAGGGAAAGATCACCGTCTATCCGATTTCGATACGCGATGACATTCTCGGGGCGGGTCCAATTGGAGTGATCCGGATTTTCGCCTCGGTCCTTTACGCGCGCATATTCTGTCGCCGGATGGCGAATGCGAGAGACTTTGCGCGTTACTGGATCGGCGCCTATCTCCTGCACCGGTCGGGGCTTGGAACCTACATGCGGCGCTTCTACGGTATCAATGCAGAAGAGATCGATCTTGATCTCGCGCGCAAGCGCATGCTCTGGATCGCCGAATATGCTTCGCTCATCAATCTTTTGCGCCGCTTGCTGAAGCGCAAGGGGGCGACCGGGCCGAAAAACCGCCAGATGGCACGTCCGCGGGAAGGCTTTGGTGCGCTTTATGGCGCAGCCGTGTCGAGGCTCGAAAGCTGTGGCGTTGTCTTCAAGCTGTCGGCTGAAATGCGTCAGCTTCACAAGACAGTTTGCGGTTACGAGCTGTTGCTCGACGGTGAGAGCCTTGGCGGGAACAGGATTGTTTCCACGGTGCCGATTAACGTTGCCGAACGGATATGCGGCAACGGACAGACCTCCGCATTGAAGACAATCACGCTTATAACTTTGTACTTCAGCTTTGCTGGCGAGCGCGGGTTTCCCCAGGCAATCATTTATAACTTCTCGCACGAGGGTTCGTGGAAGCGTTTGACCGTTTATTCGGACTTTTACGGGCGCGTTGCCGAGCGCGAGTATTTTGCAGTCGAGGTCATTGCCGGCACAGTCACGTCGACCGAACAGGCAGAAGCAGATTTCCGCCATCACGCCTGCGCAAATGGGTTGTTTCGTGGCGATCTCAAGCTTGAGGGCAGCCACGTCCTGACAAACGCCTATCCAATCTACAGCAAGGGAGCTGCACAAAATGCAGCACAGGCGATCGCGCGATTAAAGAGCTTTGGAATAGAATCGATCGGGCGGCAGGGCGGCTTCAATTATCAGCCGACCGCCCGGGTTTCCACCATCGATGTGGAGACCGCGATCGCGACGCCTTGAATACCACGCATGGCTTGCCGTCGAATGCACCCGAAAGGCGGTAGGCATCGGCACCAGATGACGAGAGGTCGACGATGCGAGTTCTGCATATCCTCAATCATACCCGGCGCTTGAACGGGCATGTGCACGCAGCGGTGGATCTTGCCTGCGCGCAGATTAAACTAGGACATCAGGTCTATCTCGCAAGTGAAGGAGGAGATTTCGACACACTCTTGAAGGCGAAGGGCATCGAAACGCTCTTTATCGGTCACCAGCGGAAGATCCCGAGCCTCTTAAGGGCGCTGTCTCGCCTGAGTTCCTATATCAAGAAGTACGACATCGACATCGTTCACGCGCACATGATGACAAGCGCGGTGATTGCCTTCCCGGTCTGCAAGTTACGACGCGTCCCACTCATTACGACAGTTCACAACGAGTTCGAAAAGAGCGCAACGCTGATGGGGTTGGGAACACGCGTCATCGCGGTCAGCGATGTGGTCGGCGCCTCGATGCGCCGTCGTGGCGTTCCCCAGTCGAAATTGAAGGTGGTGTTGAATGGCACGATCGGATCAAGCCGATCGGAAGGGCGCAGTGAAGAGCCAAAGCCGCTTCGCTCACCAAGTATCCTGTTTGTCGGTGGTCTTCATCCACGCAAAGGTCTCCCGGACCTTTTTGACGCGTTTGAAACCGTACACAGGTCCTTTCCGACAGCCCATCTCTACATTGTCGGCGATGGCCCGTTTCGCGAGGAATACAAGGCCAGGGCCGCAGCATTGGAAAGCGCCTCTCAGATCACATTCGTCGGATCGACAAGGGATCCATACCCCTACATGCTAGGGGCAGACATCTTCGTCCTTCCTTCCCATGCCGACCCAGCACCGCTCGTATTGTCTGAGGCGCGCGAAGCAGGTTGTGCGGTCATTGGTTCGTCTGTCGACGGAATTCCCCAGCTGCTTGAGGACGGGGAGGCCGGGCTTCTTGTGCCGCCGCGGGATCCGGCAGCTCTCGCCAGGATGCTTGGCCACCTGCTGGAAGCACCGGAACGGATTGCCGACTGGCGACAGAAAAGTCAGTTTCGCATCGAACACCTGACGATCGAACGCGTCGCCCGGGAGACGCTCGAGGTCTATTACTCGGCGATGCCACGCGGCAAGGCAGTACCCTTGGCGACGTGACGCCTCACCTTATCGCTAAACGGAAAAGGTCTGTTTCAGGCGCGCCCGCATCTGGCTGGACCGCGCCGGATCAATCCGGATGGCCGCCAACTGCTGGGCCATGCCGTTTGGAAGCACAAAGAGCGCAACGGCAAAAAGGCAAAGCGCAAATCGCTTCTTGCCGGTGTTTTCGCGCATCAAGGCCCCGATGTAAGCTGCGATCTGGCCAACACCTGGCCGCTTGCCGTCAACGACCAGGCTCATCGTATTCAGTTCCATGACGTAGGCGTAGTCACTGCGGACTTCGACCGTATCGGTTGAAGCACAGCGTGTCTGGACGAGTTCTGCAAGATGATAAAGACGTCCCATGAACCGATCGACGTAGCCTTTCATCCGTTTTGACGTCAGTACGGAAAAGGACGACTGGTTGGCGTTATGGATCCTGTATTTGCCAAGCGTCTTCGGAATCGAGATGACCTTGCCGACGAAGGGAGCAAGTAGATAAGACACACCGTCGATGCCGCGCTCATAGGTCATTTCCCCAAGGCCTTCGTAGACGTCACGCCTGTAGATGTTTCCAGAGGTCGGCGGCGTGTTGTAGTAGCCTCTTTCACGTATCGATCGGATCAGTGGTTCGGAATCGTCTGAAGGCTGGAGAGTGGGAAATGCATTGCCGATCGGCTTGCCATCCTTGTCGATTGGCAGAAGCATGAACTGTATCTTGGATACGTCCGGCCGAAGATAAGGAGCAATTTCGGCTAACGTGCCTTCACCAAGAACGTCGTCGGCATCAAGGAAGTAGACGAAGTCACCATGTGACAATGACAGACCGTTGAGTGATGTCTTCAATTGCCCGCGATTTTCGGTCCGCACGGCAGTGATTTGATCCCCGAATTCCTGGATCCTGTCCCAGGAGCGGTCCGTCGATCCGTCATCGACCACTATTATTTCGAGATTGTCATAGTCTTGCGAAAGAACACTTCTGATACATTCAGAAATGTACATTTCGTAATTATAGCAAGTGATTATGATGCTGAGAAGCGGCTGGACTTTTAACATCTTGCAAACCTTCTCTACTCAGATTATGTTGCAAAGCAGCATACCAAGTGCAGTGCAAGACGTCCATAGAAATAACCTTGTGGACGTTGCAGCATAGATGGCCGAAACGGCCGTGCCTCTACGCGTCCCGAAGTATTTCGGGGCGAGCCAAGTAGTAGTTCCATCGGTATTTTCCGTCGCATCCTGGATATCACCTGCAGTGATTTTGCCGGGGGCTTCGCTAGATTCGCTTGCCCTATACTGATCGCATTCGATGCGATTTGCAGATGATTGAATGCTTGTCTTTTTGGGCGTCCGGCGCGCGCGTGCCGGCACATCGAGCTCTGTTGCCTTTTGGTCCGGAGGACGAATGGAAATGCAAGTCGGCCTGCCATTTCGCGATCAATCCCGACGTCGCATGAAAATCCTCTACATCCAGCCGGGAACAAGTGCGTTTGCCGGAATAGAGCGGGTCGTTGATGCGGTCTGCACGATGCTCGCCGATCGATTTTCCGACGATTTCGAGGTCGACGTGCTCTACACCTCGGTTCACAAGAATCGGCCGACGGAGGCCCGTGGTTACAACGTCATCGATCGCGTAGCTCGCGGGCGCCTGGACTTGATGCGGATTTTCCGAAGCGTGATCAAGTCAAAGGACTACAGTCTGGTCGTCGTCCCGCAAATTGAGCCGACAGTCATCTGCATGGCGGCCTGTATCGGATTGAACCGTCGATTTGCCGTTCATTTGCACGGAAATCCAAAGCGCGAGCGCAGCCATTTCAAGGCGAAGGTCCTCTTCTTCCTGATGCGCATCTATTTCCTTTCAAGGGTGTCTTATGTTTTCGGAACTTCGCCGAGACAGCTCGACTCCTTCAAGGAGATGTTCAACAGCAAGGTACCGCAGGTCTGGGTCCCCAACCCTGTGCGGGCTTTTGATCTGTCCCAAACGCCGTCTTGCGACGCATCGTCTGGATCCGTCACATTTGTCAATGTCGGTCGCTTTGCCTTTCAAAAGGGGCAGGATATCCTGCTTCAGGCGTTTTCCGAACTCGTCAAGATCCGACCGAATGTCAGGCTGAGGATCGTCGGATATGGCATCGGCGAGGCGAACCTGCGCGCCGAAATATCGAGACTTGGGCTCGATGCTTCCGTCAGTATCGAACATTACCCGATCAACCCGCAGCCGGCCCTTGCAACCAGCGACGTATACGTCTCGACTTCGCGGTGGGAAGGGTGGTCGCTTGCGATCTGCGAAGCCTTGCGGTTTGGTTTGCCGGTCATTTCGACCGACTGTGAATTCGGACCGAGCGATATCCTCGTTGATCCCCGGCTTGGGCGCCTTGTCCCGGTGAGCGGTGGACGGGCTCTCGTCGATGCGATGGCATATTACTGTGACAACCTTTCGCTCGAGCAGTCACACTCTGATTTTCGAAAGACCTTCATCGACAGGTACAGCCCTGAGCGCGTGGTGGAAATCCATGCCGAGGCCCTGCGGACCGCCGCAAGGGAGCTCGCATAAGGTCAATCGTCGGCAAGGAGAACGTGCATGCTGCCTTCTTTATCACGGCGCGGCTTTCTACACGCATCTACTGCCTTCCTGGCCCTCCAGTGCCAGAGTGCCTCTGCCACGGCGCCCGCTTTTGACGATCCGACCGTCGGACGAAAGGTCGTCTTTGAAGACACCTTCAATTTTCTCGATTGGTCAGTTTGGGATGCCGGTCCGAAGGCGACGACAGACGGCACCGGCTTTTATGGTCGATCGGCGTTCGCCACCAGGCACGGCGAGGAGGGTTTCAATCCATATTCCATCGTCGACGACTCGGCGGCAGAAGATGGCAAGGCGCTGCAGATATCCGCGAAATATATCGGGCGTCCGATGAACGTTCGCAAATATTACGGAAACACGCTGCCCGAATTTCAGTGGATTTCCGGAAATCTTCAGGCAGCGAGAAAGGATGGTGTCGTCCTCAAGGGATGGCGCAAGGGCTATTTCGAGACGCGCATGCTCTTTCCGCGTCATCCGTTGACCTGGCCGGCATTCTGGATGCTGAACGGCCGAAGCATCTTGGAACCGAGGACCAGCATTGAGCTCGACATAGTGGAGCACAAGGGTTGGGAGCCCACCGTCTACGGGACCTACCTTCATGAATGGGGAGGGCCAGACGAGGGTGGGCGAAGCACCGGTGTTGAAACGCCTGTCGACATGACGACAGGGTATTGCCGCTACGGCATGCTCGTCGATGACACGCGATGTGTTCCATACTTCAATCGAAAGCCCGTCATCGACAGGAAGACGGGAAAACCCGCTGATTGGCCAATCACGCGTTCCGCACGACTGGACGAGGAGTTCGACGTGTTCTGGCCGCTCTTAACGCTTGCATTGAGGACCGACGTCCGATTTCCGCAGCCTTTGCAGGACGCGGACAGGATCACTCATATGCGCGTCGATTATTTCAGGGTCTACGCGTAAGGGCAGCTTAAGCGTTCGCCTGAAGGCGCAGACTGGTCATGTCATTTGCGATGGGTGTGTGCAAAGCCAGCGAGCTTAAAACCCGGAAATGTGAGGTCGTATGCGTATTGTGATGATTGGCTCGGGCTATGTCGGCCTTGTTTCCGGTGCCTGCCTCGCCGATTTCGGCCATCATGTCACCTGTGTCGACAAGTCCGCAGCAAAGATTGATGCCCTGGAAGCCGGCAAGGTTCCGATTTTCGAACCCGGTCTCGATAATATCATCGAACATAACCGCAACGCCGGTCGCCTGGATTTTTCGAAAGAGCTGGCGACATCGGTTGCGAACGCGGACGTCGTCTTCATCGCCGTCGGCACGCCGTCGCGCCGTGGCGATGGTCACGCCGACCTTAGCTATGTGTATGCGGCCGCCCGCGAGATCGCGGCTGCGGTGTCCGGATTTACCGTCGTCGTCACCAAGTCGACGGTTCCTGT
>NZ_JACHYW010000046.1:0-34786 GCF_014193145.1 Rhizobium sp. BK060 | reverse complement strand
ATCACGACTGGTCCCCTCGATATAGCCTGACATTGCCACCTCCGATCGACGAAGATGATTCTATATCAGAATCAAGTTTTTACACAGCCTCGGCCGAAGGCAGACGATCCGCCTCGGCGGCATCGCACCAATTGCGGTCATTGCAGTAAACAACTTATCCTGTATCGTCGCAGATATTCGGAGAAAGTGTCGCTCTCATCCATGCCTTCGGTACCTTTGCCATTTGTAATATCGCTTCTTCTTTGCCTGATCCTCGTCAGGATGATGCGGCAGGCAGAACACAAGCTCGGGCTGTTTCCTTTACTCATTGCTATGTTTGCCGCTCAGGCGATGCTGTCGGGGTTGAATTGGAACGTGGGCTGGTATCCGGCCCACCTTGTTCAGCCGGTCGTGGCGGCACTTCTCCCAGCTCTGTGTTTTGTCGCTTTCGATCAGCTACGCCGCAATAGGCCTGCAACCTACGCTGATATACTGCCGCACCTGGTTCCCGCGATCCTCGTTGCCATTCTTGTCGCACTGTGGCGTGCTCCAATTGATGTCGTCCTTTTTGCCACATACCTCGGCTACGGCCTTGGGCTTCTAAAGATTGCCAAAGAGGGACCGGAGGCCCTATCTGCGGTACGAATTGCCGACGAGTGGACTGCTCATAAGGCGCTCATCGCGATAGCTGTTGTGCTAGTCGTTACGTCTTTCATCGACGCTATTGTGTCGATTGATTTTCTCTTGGGCGACGGCGAGCAAGGCCGAACGGTTCTTACCATTGCAAGCGTTTTGTGGCTGGCCATTGCTGGTTACGCCGCCACGGTCGCGGATAATGCCCGTCCCGGTGATGAGGGGGATGCCCTTTCGGAGGATTTCGACCATTCCCCATCCGAACAGCGGGTACCTTCGGATGTTACGGAAGATAAAGCGATAGCAAATCACATCGATACGTTGATGCGGGAGCAGCATCTTTATCGTGACCCAGACCTGACGCTACAGCGTCTCGCAAGGCGCTCAGGTATTCCTGCACGCCAGATTTCCGGTGCTTTGAACAGAACCTACGGTCGGAACGTCTCCCAGGTGGTGAACGAATATCGAGTGAGCGATGCCAAGCAGCGGCTGGTGACGACACGCGATCAGATAACGGCAATCATGCTGGAGTCGGGGTTTGGCACAAAGTCGAATTTTAATCGGGAATTTCTTCGGGTCACGGGCATGACTCCGAGCCGTTATCGGAGTGCTGGCGGGGAGAATTCCGCCGCGCTTGGTCTGCCCACAAACGCTTCTATTCAGTAGCCCCGCGCAAGTTCAACGCCGATGCACGATATGTCCTAAATCATGATCTTGGACGTTCGAGATCGTGATCTTGGGCGCATCGCTCTTCAATCCGCGACAAGTTCCGACATAACCCACGGCTATGAGGAGCTTCGAGGAAAATGTTGATCAAAATTGCTGCAATGTTCTGCGCCAGCGTCCTTTCAATGGCGCTAGCGCAGCGCTCAACCGCAGAAAGTGCATTCGTCGGTGTACGGCAGACCACAGCGCCCTCCAAGGAGCGAGGCACTGACCTTCCCGTGATCGTTTGGTATCCGGCGGATGCGGGCGGCAAACTAGTCACGCTCGGCGAAAGTCAGTTCTTTTACGGAACGGACGCCAGGCTCGATGCCCCTATCGCGCACGGAAGATACCCTTTGATTTTGCTATCTCATGGCGCTGGTTTGGGGGGAACTCCCCAAGCGATGAGCTGGATTGCAACGCCCTTGGCAAAGCAAGGGTTCATCGTGGCAGCCCCTGTTCATTTCGGGAACGGAGGGGCTACCAGGTCAGCAGCCGAAACGATGAAGCTTTGGCTAAGGCCTGCGGATATCAGCGCAACGCTCGACGCTTTGGAAAAGCAAACGCTCTTCGAAGATCACCTTGAGCCCGGAAGGACCGGTGTGCTTGGGCTTTCGATGGGCGGGAATACAGCCTTGGCCTTGGCTGGTGGCCGTATCGATCCAATTCGTCTGGCGAGCTACTGTGACAACGAGGCTCTCAATCCTTCGCTTTGCGGATGGGTAAAGCAAAGTAGTGTTGACCTTCATGTCATGGACATGAGACTTGCTGATCGCGACAATCGGGACAAGCGGATTGAGTTTGCTATGGTGATCGACCCCGCACCGGTAGACGTTTTTCAGACGGGACCATTTTCTAAGGTTTCCATCCCTGTCGAGATCGTAAACCTTGGCCAACCTGGCGCGATCCCCCAGACCTTACTCGCTTCGGGAATCGCAAGAGCCATTCCGGGGGGCATGTATTCGACGCTACAGAATGCAAGCCATTATAGCATGTTCGGAGTGTGCAAGCCGGGTGTGTCAGAGATAGCCAAATCCGAAGACATCGACGAGCCCATTTGCTCCGACGTCGATGGGCACTCGCGCCTCGAAATCCATAGAGAGTTAATCAACATGGTCATTGAGGCTTTCGATCAGAGGCTCAAAACGGAGCGATAGCGCACGATTTCATTGCTGCCCGTCCCGAATGCGGATTGACCGATTGGGCTGGCAGCGGTCTCGACCGATGACCGATCTGCGCCCGCCACAAGCGGACGTTGCCTCAGGTGCGAAGGCTGCTCTCACGCATCAGCCAATAAGGGGACAAAATGCTTCATCATGCCTCGTTCGGCGTCTCAAACATTCAAAAGTCGTCCCGCTTCTATGATGCAGTCTTTCTTGCGTTGGGGTATTCAAGAGTCTGGGAAGATTTGACACCCGGACATACCGATCAAGCTATTGGCTACGGACCGACGGGGGCCGGAGATAAGTTCGCTATTAAGCTTCGTGCTGCTGCCGCGATTCCTGGTGGTCCCGGGCATCACTTGGCCTTTGCCGCACCAAGTCGAGAAGCGGTCATAGCATTCCATCTCGCTGCACTGGCGCACGGCGGTGTGGATAATGGAGCACCAGGTCTTCGACCACATTACGGTCCCCATTACTATGCGGCCTTCGTCATCGATCCAGATGGAAACCATATCGAGGCTGTGCAAATCCCCGTCGTGATGACCGCAATGGGCCGCCGCAAGCGGCCATGGCAGGAAAGCGCCCGATAGCAGACACCGTCCCGCCTGTCTTGTTGATCAGGTGGCAGCGAGGCGTCCAATTCACCTTACTCGCGGCTCTCACTCGCTGCGATAGTTAATCAACGTAACCGCATCGAGCGCTTCTTCAACAAGCTCAAACAGTTCCGCCGCGTCGCAACACGCTATGACAAATTGCTCGCAAACTTCATGGGCTTCGTCAAACTCGCCGCGATCGCCATATGGCTCAAATAATTGAATCGTCACTACGTCCTAGACGCAATATTATAATTTCGTAATATTATCACTTAAATCTTCAAATCTATTGGCAGTGCAGCTTCATTCATTGGACACGGGGGATTCGATGATGAAACTTACGAGTGCGGTTGTGGGCGCCGCTTATTTCGGTTTGACGCTAGTGCCTTCCACCATCTTGCAGGCGGCCGATTTGACCCCGCTCGCGCCGGCCCCTGCCGCAGTTCAGACGGCGTCGGGATGGACGTTCAACGTCACCCCGTATTTCTGGCTCGCCGGAATTTCGGGTGACGTCGGCCACGGCAGACTGCCGTCTGTCCATGTAGACGCGGATTTCAGCGATCTCTTCGACCATCTCGACTTCGCCGCAATGGTGACGGGCGAGGCCAGATATAATCGCTACAGCATCTTCGGCGATGTGCTCTACACGAAGTTTTCCCTCAACGCGGCGACGCCGAGAGGCATCGTGGCCAGCGACGTTAACGTCTCCGCGAAATCCTTTGCCGGGCTGATCGGCGTCGGCTATGCGCTGATTGACGATCCGAACGGTCAGCTGGATATTGTCGCAGGTGCGCGGCTCTGGTCTGTCGACACGAGCCTTTCCCTCAACGGCGGCTTTTTGGGCGGGTTCGAAAGAGGGGTTACCAAGACCTGGGTCGACGCCATGGCGGGGCTCCGAGGAAATTATTTCTTCACGCCGCACGTCTTTGGGACAGGCTGGGGCCTGATCGGCGGCGGCGGCGCCAAGGTCGATTGGGATGTTGGCGCCGGTCTTGGCTACAAGTTCAACGACACTATTTCCGCGGTCGCCGGCTATCGCGCCCTTGGCGTCGACTACGACAGGGACAACTTCCTCTTCGATGTCGTGGAGCAGGGTCCCATCTTGGGATTGACGGTTCATTTCTAGCGGCGTCGAGGCGGTGACCTGCCACTGAAACCAACGCAGTGTTTCGGTAGAAATTGCCTAGTTGCGGCAGATTCGGTGGCTCGCTGATACAAGTATCAACTTAGCTTCTCAAAATGCGGGAGGAAATCATGTCAACAACACGTCGAGAATTCATTCAGACGCTTCCCGCCGCTGGTGCGGCGTTTGCTCTTGCAGGCAGTTTGATTGCAGACGAAGGGTCCGTATGGGCCCAACAGATTGACCCTGACGAGAGACATTTTGCTGCGAAGGGTAAACCTCCATCGAAGTTCACATTGGAAATACTCAAACAAGCGAAAAGCACGCTGCCATTCGCCGATCGACGTGATTTCGAGGAGCAGAAGAAGGGGCTCATCGCTCCCATGCAAGACCTCAGGATCATGGCAGATGCCGGTCACGTCGCGTGGGACATGGCGCGATTTCAGTTTCTGGATTCAAAGGATGAATTCGAAACCATTCACCCTTCGCTGCATCGACAGTCGAAATTGAACAACAACTACGGTCTATACGAACTCATTGCGGGCCATATCTACCAGGTTCGCGGTCTCGACCTGGCCAATATGACGCTTGTCCGCGGCAAAACCGGCTGGATCGTGTTTGACACGATGCTAAGCGCTGAAACGGCGCGCGCCGCGTGGAAGCTCTTCCAGGAGCACGTTGGCGGCGGGTTACCCGTTTCCGCGGTCATTTTTTCCCACACGCATGGCGATCATTGGGGGGGCGTGCGCGGCATCGTCGACGAAGCGGGTGTGAAGGCCGGAAAGATTCCTATCATCGCTCCGGTCGATTTTCTGGAATACACGGTTTCCGAAAACGTGTTCGCCGGCAATGCGATGAACCGCCGGATATTCTATCAATACGGACTGCTGTTGCCTGCCAGTCCTTATGGCTTTGTCGGACAGGGTCTCGGCCAGGGTACGTCGGCGGGCTCCGTCGGCTTGATTGCACCGACGAAGTTGGTCGAAAAAGACTTCGAGGAGTTTGATGTCGATGGCGTCCGCATGGTGTTCCAAAACACGCCAGACACCGAAGCGCCCACGGAAATGAACACGTATATCCCTGATCTGAAGGCACTGTGGATGGCCGAGAATGTGACGGCAACACTGCACAACATCTACACGCTGCGTGGGGCTCAAATCCGCGATCCGTTGAACTGGTCCAAACACATCGCCCAAGCCCTTTACCGATTCGGCCTCGAAGCCGAGGTCATGTTCGCCTCGCATCACTGGCCGCGCTGGGGTAACGATCGGATTCAGGAGGTCCTGCGCGCTCAGCGCGATCTTTATGCCCACATGAACAATCAGGTTCTGCACTTTGCCAATCAAGGTGTGACGATCAATGAAATTCACAACGTCTATGCGTTGCCGAAGAGCTTACAGAGCAAATGGTTTTGCCGCGGGTATCACGGCTCTCCGCAACATAACAGCCGCGGTGTCATCCAACGCTATCTCGGATTCTGGGATTGCAATCCGGCAACCCTCATTCCCCTGTCGCCAAAGGACTCCGCGCCGCTCTACGTTGAAATGATGGGCGGCCCCGACAAGATCATTGCTCGTGGCCGCCAGCTTTACGCCGACGGTCGCTATCTGCATGCGCAAGAAATCGTCAACAAGCTGGTGCAAGCGGAGCCGAAAAATCAGGCCGCAAAGGATCTATTGGCCGATATTTTCGAACAACTGGGCTATCAGCAGGAAAACCCGGGCCTTCGCAACAGCTTCCTCAATGGCGCCTATGAACTGCGAACCGGGATTCCGGAGGGCAATGCCGCCAAGTCCAGCGGTCCGGACGTCATTCGAGCCATGTCGACGGAGCTATTCCTCGACTTCCTTGGTATCCGGATGGACAGCCGCAAGGCCGAAGGATTGCGGCTTACGATCAACCTGATTACCCCGGACAACGGAGAAAAGTTCCTGGTCGAACTCGAAAATGCGACGCTCACCAATATCAAGGGTTTTCTTGCCAAAAATCCCGATCTGACGCTTACGATTGACCGTTCCGATCTCGAACAGGTGATGCTCGGCAAGAAAACGCTCGATGCCCAGATCGCGGACGGGATCGCAAAAGTCGACGGTGACCCGGGCGTGCTGCGGAAACTGGCGGCAACGATCGTGGAGTTTAACCCACGCTTTGAGATCATGCCCGGCACTGAGCCGGGTCCTGAACTTGCACAAGTTGATCCGTATGAGGCCGTTCCGCGGCAAACCATCGCAGAATAGCGGTGCAAAGGCACGTTTTCTCTAATCGGCACGTCTGCGTTTGATGCTGTAGACGGCTCCTCCACCGGCGCATGAACGCCACGGATGTGGGTGCTGTGAGGGCCTCCACGATTTGGAAAAAAGGGCGCCTGAGTCGGGGCTACGGCGACGTGGTAGCTTGACCCTGCGGCTGGCGCCAGAGACGCTTGCCCTGTGGATTGCTCCACGCCGGACGACGCGTGGTGGCCAGCACCGTTATTCCGATCTGGCAATCGAGACCACTTTGACGCTGGGCCTGGTGTTTGGGTTGCGGCTGCGCCAGGCAGAAGGCTTGCTGGATTCGGTGCTGCAATTGATGGGGCTTGCACTCGCTGTCCCCGATCATACCACCCTGAACCGTCGGGCACGGACCTGGCAATCCCCCAACAAACGACATGATAGCCAGCTTCCGCCGGACGGCCCAGTGCATGTTCTGGTGGACAGCACCGGCCTCCAGGTTTTCGGCGCGGGCCAGTGGCTGGCGGAGAAGCATGGCGCCAGATCCCGCCGTGGGTGGCGCAAGCTGCACCTGGCGCGGGATGCCGATAGCGGCGAGATCATCGCCCACACGATGACCGATCAAGACATGGGTGACGCCTCACAGGTGGAGCCTTTGCTCGACCAGATCGATCGTCCTATCGGACGGTTCACCGCCGACGGCGCATATGACGGAGCCCCCTATTTACGACACCGTTACCAATCACAGCGCTGATGCTGCCATCGTCATCCCGCCACGCTCCAACGCGGTCGAACCACTCGGCGATCGATCTCCCGGACAAAGGGACCAGCATATCGCCGAAATCAGCAGAGACGGCCGGATGACATGGCAGGTCTCCAGCGGCTACGGCAAACGCGCGTTGAGCGAGACCGCCATCGGGTGATACAAATCCATGATCGGGCGGCGTCTGCGGGTCCGATCGTTCCAGGCTCAGCTGACGGAAGTCACCATCGGTTGCGACGTCCTCAATCGAATGCTTGCCTGCGCACGCCCGAAATCCATCCGCCGCAATCGACCGACCACATAAACAGAGCATCAAAGATCGAGATCCGCTCAAGTCCTGATCCATGCACCAACGTCGAAAGGCGGCGGTCCGCCGGAGCAGGCGCTGAAGTTCTTCGAGCAGCTCTACCGGATTGACGGCCAGGCGCGCAAAAAGCCGGATAAGGGCGAAATGCAAGCCGATTGCATTCGCCGTTTCCGGCAGCAACATAGCGTTCCCATCCTCAATACTCTCAAGGCATGGCTTGACGACATCGCGCCGAAGGTCTTGCCCGATAGCAAGATCGGCAACGCCGTGTCCTACACCCTGAACCAGTGGGAGTACCTGACGCGCTACACAGAAGATGGCAGGGGTCGCGTCAACGCGCATGGAAATGAGCGCTTACGCTGCGATCACCAGCTTTTCCTTTGCACCGGAACCCGAGCGCCCGATCGTATCCACCGCGAACGAGAATTCGCGCGGGCTTTGCGTCGACCGTCGCCAGTGTCGTACGCACCGCCAATTCGATCTCCTCGGCGTGCATCGATATCGCAGCCGGGGAATAGCGAGATCGTGATTTCGAGACCATCGGCCAATTGGGCGAACTGGAACTGTCGTACACCTTCTGTGCCGGTTAGCGGTGACCGCAGTCGATGAGCGTGGACGTCGACCGTGCCGCCTCCACACTTCTCGAACCGCATCGGGGTGCGTGAGGGAACATTTGTCTAACTGAGAAGACGCTCTTCGATGCGCCTGCTGCTGAAACTCCAACTTCTTCAAAAAAAATGCCGTCACCTGCTCCGCAGTGCCGGTCGCTTGGCAGAAAGAAGTTCACCGGGGATTGGGTGCTTAGAGCGTCCTCTCCATGAAAATCGTGATGGGCTTCAAGCTTTGGGGAACGGCTCGGAAATGGCCACTGCGCTTGAAACCAAAGCCTTCGTACAGAGCTATGGCATCACTCATAAACGTGACAGTTTCCAACCTCACACTTGCGTATCCATCATCGCGCATTCTATCTAGGCAGGCGGTCATCAGGCCCTTCGCAACGCCTCTGCCTCTCGCCTCGGGGCGAACGTACATTTTCTGTAGTTCGGCGATACCGTCGTCTGACTTCGAATAGCCAGCGCACCCGGCAAGATATTTATCGACGCTGGCTAAGAAGAACCCCGCGCCGCGTTGTCTGAACTTTTCCATTAAAGTCTCTATGGTGTGTCCGTAGATGTAATCCATCAATACAACATCTGGCACTCGGAACTTGCGTGACTCTTCGGCGTCCCATTTGCCCATGGCCTTGATGAGCGCATGTGCCGCTTCGAAGTCAGACAAAGAAACAATTGCTCGGACTTCCATGAAGCACCCCCAAAGGTAGCAAATGCCTGGTGACAATTGCTACCTTATAGCGCAGAATCGCTGAACTGTCTTGCGACGTGTCGCAAGCGCGGGCATTAGGGCGGCAGAGTTCCGGCGCAATGAACCGAACATATGGCAGCAACATCTCTGAGATTGTAAACAAGTACCGGGTCAGCGATGCCAAGCGGCGGCCGATCACGACACGCGATCCGGGGACAGTCACCATGTTGGAATCAGGTTTTGGAACGAAGCCGAACTCCAATCGAAAGTTCTTACGCACCACAGGCATGACCTCGGGCAGAACCAGCTTGCCCTGCCGCGCCATCGTCCGGCAAGCGGACAGGTGATTGGCCTTCAATCCATAACGGTCTGCTACCTCATTCACCGTCACGCCGGGTCGCAAGCTCTCCGAAACGATCTGCGCTTTGACCTCATCCGGCCCTGCCGGCGAACCTCAACGCCCGTTCTTCGCGGTCGTGAGAACCTCCAACGTACTCTCCATGGAGAAACTCCCTTTGCTCGTCCATGGAAAGCCGATCACAGATCAAGGCGGACAGGACAACGTGGGAGCAAGACACCCGGTTGCCGCTCTTCGCCATTTTAGGAGAACCTGTGCTCCTTGCCTTTGAACGGTGAGGCGAACAGCGTTTCGCCCACCGAAATCGAACGATCGCCTTCCGTACGTACGACAAGCGACGGGAGTTCCGGTAAGTCAAGATGGACAACCGTGTCCGCGCCCAGCCTTTCAATGTGCCGCACGACGCCGCGCCACTTTCCATCCGTCGTGGAAAGCGAAATGTGCTCCGGACGGATGCCATAGGTCTTGCAGCTCTCACGTTTGGCCACCTCTCCCTCGAAGAGGTTCATCTTGGGCGAGCCGATGAAGCCTGCGACGAACGGCGTGGCCGGATTGTTGTAGAGCGCCATTGGTGTTCCGACTTGCTCGATCGTTCCGCCGTTGAGCACGACAATCTTGTCGGCCATGGTCATCGCCTCGACCTGATCGTGCGTTACATAGATCATCGTTGCGCCAAGTTTGGCGTGCAGCTCAGTCAGCTCGATACGCATCTGTGCTCGCAATGAAGCGTCGAGGTTCGACAAGGGCTCATCGAACAAGAAGACCTTTGGATTGCGGATGATGGCGCGACCGATTGCGACGCGCTGCCGTTGTCCGCCCGAAAGCGCCTTGGGCTTTCGATCCAACAGATGGGAAAGCTGAAGAATGTCGGCGGTCTGCTTGACCTTTTCCGCGATCTCAGCCTTGGGCCGTTTGGCAAGCGACAGGCCGAAGCCGATATTTTCCGCCACGGTCAGATGAGGATAAAGGGCATAGGACTGGAAGACCATGGCGATGCCGCGCTGGGAGGGTTCGGCATCGGTAACGTCCTTGCCGTCGATGAACACCTTTCCCGAGCTCGACGTCTCAAGTCCTGAAATGATCCTCAGCAAAGTCGATTTTCCGCAACCTGAAGGACCGACGAAGACGCAGAATTCCCCCGCCTCGATCGTAAGATCGACGCCCTTCATCACATCAAGGCTACCGAAGCTCTTGCGGACATTGTCAAGCACAACGCTGGTCATTGCCTATCCTTTCACTGCGCCGGCGGTCATGCCCGCCACGATCTGCCGGTTGAAGAACACAAAAACGATGAGGGGCGGAATGGTCACCAGCAGGATGTTCATGAACAGGAGGTTGAATTGGGTCTGGAACTGCCCCTGGAAATTATAGAGGGTGAGCTGTACCGTTACGTTTTCCCGGCCCGGCAGGTAGTACAGCGGATTCGTGAAGTCGTTGAAGATGGCGATGGACTGCACGACGATGACGGTGACGGTCACCGGCTTCAATAGCGGGAGGACGACCCGGAAAAAAATCTGGAGCGGTTTGGCGCCGTCAATGATCGCCGCTTCATCGAGATCGCGCGGTATCGTCGCGATGAAGCTCCTAAAGAGTAGCACCGTAAATGCGAGACCATAGGCGACCTGGATCAGGATCATACCTGAGATCGACTTGAAAAGGCCAAGCGACTGCAGCACCCAGATGGTTGGCACGACTGCGGGCGGGATCATCAGCCCCGCTAGAACGCAACCATAGATCACCGTATTCCAACGCGAGGGGCGGCGTTGCAGAACGTATCCCACCATTGCACCGAACAGCACGAGAAGCGTGACCGCAACCACCGTGATAACGGTTGAATTGAAGTAAGCCAGCAGCAGCATGTAGTTGCGGGCCTGGAGCACCTCGATGAAGTTTTCCCAGAGGCGCCACTCAACAGGCAGGCTGAACCTCAACGACGCCGCGTCCTGCTTTGTCTTGGCGGCTGTAATGAAGATGAACAGGAAGGGGAGGACGAAGACCACGCCCGAAGCGGCAAGTGCTACGACACCCGTGTAAAGTTGGCGACGCCTCACAGATCCACCTCTTTGCGATTGAACCAAGCTGTGAGGGGCAAAACGATCAGCCCGATAAGAACGAACAAGATGACGTTTCCGGCCGTCGACAGCCCATAGAAGCCCGCCTGGTACTGCTTGTAGATGACGCTCGCCAGAACATCTGAGGAAAAGCCAGGTCCGCCGCGGGTCATTGCCCAGATCAGATCGAAGCTGCGCAGGCCGCCGATCAGCGATAGCGTCACGACCGTAACCGTTGCGGGCTTCACCAATGGGATGGTCACGCGGAAGAACATCTGACGGCCGGTGGCGCCATCGATTCTGGCCGCCTCATAGTAGTCCGGACTGATGGATGCGAGCCCGGCTATGTAGATGACCGTGGCGAGCCCTATGCCTTTCCAGAGATCGACGAAGACGATGGAATAGAGCGCCAGTGCCGGATCCGTCAGCCAGCCCGGACCATGAATGCCCACGGCAGCAAGCGCCACATTGATAAGACCCCGGGTGGGGTGCATGAGCATGGAAAAGGTGATGCCGACGCCGATGGTCGACACAAGAACTGGAAAGAAAATGACTGTGCGCAGGAAGCCCTGTGCCCACAGACCCGATGTCAACAGCACTGCCAGAAGCAAGCCGAGTACGGTCTTGGCGCCTGATGTCAGCACCGCGTAGATGACGGTATTGACGAGGCCCTGGACCAGGAACGGTTCACGGAAAAACTGCCGGTAGTTGTCCAGACCAATGAACTGCGTGGTGAAGAGGTCCCACCGGGTGAGGCTGAACCAGAAAGAGGCAATCGTCGGCGCCAGAAAAAGGACGGTGAAAATCACCGCCGCTGGCAGGACGAACCAGTAGGGGTAAGGCGATCTGCGCGTAACCATGGGGGCTCCTTGAGCACCCCACCCGGACGAGCACCGGGTGGGGATCGGCTGGGAGGTTACTACCAGTTGGGCAGGCCGAGCTGCTTGGCCTGCTTTTCGACGTCCTGGTCGTAGAGAGCTGCTGCGTCCTTGGCGGACCGAATTCCCGTTCCGACTTCAACCGTGATCTGCTCGAGCGCTGGCCCCTTCACCGGCGAAAGAAACTCCAGCGCAGGCGCGGCACGTCCTTCAAGTTCGAAATAGGGCAACATGTCGGAAACGACCGGCGGAATGTCCTTCGGGAGCTCGCAACCCTTGACCAGATACGGGCCAGAGGGAACAGCCTTTGCCATGAGATCACAGGCCTCCTTGGTGCCGATCCAGTCGAGAAACTTCTTGGCTTCCTCGACATGCTCTGACTTTGCCGAAACATAAAGCGCAGAAGGCATCCACACCGTCAGCCCGTTCTTTGCCGCATCTGTGCCGGGTTGAGCGAAGAAGCCTAGATCTTTCAAATTGTCAGGAAAGTTCTGTTGAACGTTGCCGACGCCGAAGGTCAGATTGGGATAGTGTGCAGCCTCACCTGTGGCTACCATTCGCATTCCGTCGTCGAACGTCGCAGCACCGAAATCAGCATTGAGCAGGCCGGCTTTCGCAACCTCCTCAAGGTGCTCGAAGCCGCGCATGGCAGCCGGCGTGTTCGCATACTTGACCTTGTTGGCGGTATAGTCGGAAGCAAAATTCGGAACCTCCGCCTGGACATTGAAGTAGTCGGCAAGGACGAAGAGCTGCGACGTCCAAGTGGTGCCATACGTCTGCGCTACGGCCACCTTGCCGGCGGCCTTGATTTTCTCATTGTTGGCCATGAACTCCGCCCATGTCTTAGGCGGGGTGAGGCCGAGCTCTGCATAGATCTTTCGGTTGTAGAAAATGCCACCCCCCATGGCCGGGCCAAACGGCGTTCCACGCACGTGTCCATCGGGACTGGTGACAACTTTCTTGAAGCTGTCGAGGATTCCAGCCTGCGACGGGAGGTCAGAGAGATCTGCCAGCGTCTCTTGCGGCTTCAGTGCCTGAAAAAGCGAACCGCCATTGTACTGAAAGATGTCGGCCATCTCGCCTGTGGCGAGACGTGTCTTGATGATGTTGTCGCCTTCCGATCCTCCAGCACGCTGCTCCACGTCAAAGCTCACATCCGGATGCTTTTCCGTATAGGCCTTCGAGACAACATCGAATGAGGCGATCGTTTCGGGATTGGTATCGATCAGGATGCTGAGCGTTACATCGGCGCGAGCAACGCCAGTGGCCAGCGACATGATGCTTGCGGCAAGGATGCTGCACTTCGTCATTCTCATAGTCATTTCCTCCTCCTGAAGACCGGAATGATTTGGGCTGCTGGCTTGCGGGCAAAGCCCGCAAGCGTTTCTATCAAATCGAAAACGTGATGGTGTGCTCTCCCTTGCCGAGCCTGACCTCCTGGCCCAGCGCGACCAGTTCACCGTGCGCAGTCAGCGCCTTGCGATCCTCCCTGCCCTTAAGACGCGCAGTCACGCCTTCTGGCAAGGAAAGGCGGCAGGTGACGGCACTCCCCTCCACACTCCATCCGGCCTCGATGCGTCCGAAGCGAGTGTCGTGCCAGGCCGACACCGGCGAGAGCGCCGGAAGAATTGCGGGATCGAAGGCTATCTCCTCGAAGCCAGGCTTGTCCTCCAGCGGCTTCATTCCGGCGACATCTTCGAAGAGCCATTGGCACACAGCGCCGTAGGCATAGTGGTTATAGCTGTTCATGTCCGGATCGTAGATCGTGCCGTCTTCGGCGAGTGCATCCCATCGCTCCCAAATCGAGGTTGCACCGTGCTCCACCTGATACAGCCAGCCGGGGACCTTGCGGTTCAGAAACATCTTCTCCGCCACGTCCATCATCCCAAGACGCGTAAGGGCGGGCAGCACAGCGGGTGTTCCAATGAAACCCGTACCGATGACGCCATCGGTCTCTTCCGAGACCCGGCGGAAATATTCACGACCAGCCTCTTCATACTCCGGCGGTACGAGACCGTAGAGGAACGCCAAAGCCCAGGAGGTCTGATCGTTATGCGCTATGCGACCGGATGGCGAAAAGAATTCGTGCTTGAAGGCCGATCTGATTTCACCCGCGCGCGCATCAAGACGCGCCGCTTCGGTGCCCTTCCCGATTGTGCGGGCGATCTTTGCGGTCAATTGCGTCGAAATGAAATGGTAGAGGGTCGCGGCGCAATCGTCCGCCACCGTCGGACGCGGCTTGCGGTTGTCGCCGACCGGCTGCAGCCAGTCGCCAAAGGTGAAACCATGATCCCCCCAAACCGCGGGAGGACGGATAATCGGTCCATCGGAAATGCCCCAGAGATAGTCCAGCCAACGCAGCATGGCCGGGAAGCATTCCTCGAGAACACAGGCATCGCCATAATGCAGGTAGAGTTGCCACGGGATGATGACGATTGCGTCGCCCCAGCCTGTCGACCCCGCCCAATCCCCGCGCCCGTCGATTGGGTGAAGCCGAGTTGGGTCAGGCGAAAAGTGAGAAACCGCGCCGTCGGCGCGCTGGTCGTGCATCACGTCGCGAAGATATTTCACGAGGAATGAGCCGCTGTCGGCAAGCCAGCAAGCCGTGCCGGCAAAGACTTGCGCATCGCCCGTCCAGCCGAGCCGTTCGTCGCGCTGCGGGCAATCCGTCGGAACCTCGATGAAATTCGAGCGGTGCGACCAGATGGTGTTCTCGACGAGGCGATTGACCGCGGCAATGCCTGAGGTAAAGCCGCCCGTGCTTACTGGCACGGATGTTACAGGGATCATGGTGATGGCCACCAGTTCCGCCCGACCTGTCACGGTGATGCGAGCATATCGGAAGCCCATGAAGGTAAAGAGCGGTGCATAGACCTCTTCGTCCACTCCCTTGAGCGTGTAGCGCAGCTCGGCACGTGCGCTGCGATAATTGCGATTGTCAAAAAACCTGTCGGGTCCGAGCACTTCTGAATGCTCGACACGAATCTGCGCGCCCGCCTCTCCCTTTACATGGATGCGGATGTAGGCGCCGGCGTTTTGGCCAAAATCATAAACAGTTCGCCCGTCGGTCTCGGTCCAACTTTCGACAGGGGAACGCCCATCAAGCTCCTTGACCGCCCTCGTCTCGTGCGGAACCAGCAATTGCTTGTCGAAGGCCAGCACCTCCACGCCGTATGCATCTTTCGGTTCGATGCGTGCGTCGTAATCCTCGCCGAAATAGATGCCGTTGCGGACAACTGGCGTGTAGCCGCTCTTCCAGCTCTCATCCGTAGCAACCAGCGGCTTTCCGGCTGCGCTCAATTCTGCAATCGCCGCCGTTCGCTCGCCCCAGCAGTTAAATATAGGATTGGACGCCCACATGAGCTGGCTGCGGTACCAACCGTCACCCAGCCAGATCTCGATGCGATTGCGGCCCGACTTGAGCAGATCCGTGACATCATAGGCCTGAAATGCGATCCGGTCATCGTAGCAGGTCCAACCAGGCGTCAGGAGATCGTCCCCCACGCGGTGTCCATTGATGAAGGCACGGTAAAGCCCAAGCGCGGAAATGCGCAATGTCGCTCCGGCCGGTACAGCTTCCAGCGAAAATTCTCTGGAAATGAACGTGCCTACGGTCCCCTGCCCGCCATCGCATGAGGGCGCAATCATCGATGCGGTAAACTGGAACTGTGAGCCCGCAAGGCTGTTGGCCACGGCGACGCCGTGGTCCGAGACAATCTTCATCATGCAACCTCCTCAACCGCCTGTCCTCCGGCGGGACTAAATACCTTGTGTATATCGTTCTATGTATATCATTCTACACTCTCGATTGCCGTGCAAGAGTTTTTATGCCTATAATTTCGGAAAAGCAGAAAACGAGACACTTTATAATGACAAATCAGTTAGTTGACGCGCCGCACGAGAGGATCACCATCCGCCATGTGGCAAAGGATGCGGGCGTTTCCGTCGCGGCGGTCTCCAAAGTGCTCCGCAACGCCTATGGCGTCAGCGACATTCTGCGGCACAAGGTCGAGACGTCGATCGAGAAGCTGAATTACCGCCCCTCTGTGGCCGCTCGGGGAATGCGCGGTCGCACCTACACGATCGGCGTTCTCGTGATAGAACTGTCCAACACGTTCCTGGCCGGCGTCATTGAAAGCGCCAACACCGCATTGTCGGAAAGCAGCTACAAATCGCTCATCGGGCTCGGGCGCTCAGCAAGCCCGATCGAGGCTTCGATGATCGAATCCATGATCGACAATCGGATGGATGGGGTGTTGATCGTAGCCCCGCGGATTTCTGGAAAGGTCCTGGAGCGCTACGCTCGTCAAATCCCCATCGTTGTGATCGCGCATCACGAGCCCCAGGCTGAGACCTACGACACTGTCAACTCCGACGATCGGAAGGGTGGGTGCCTGGCAGTCGAAGCTGCACTGCGCCAAGGTTATCGCGACATAGCCATGGTGAGCTATGATCTCCTGGACTCGCCTGCGTCGGTCGTCGCCGTTCAGCGCGAAATGGGCTATGTCGAAGCAATGAAGCAAGCCGGTCTGCAAAGCCGGATCATTCGGTTGCCGCCTGTTGCGACGGACCGAAAGGTCGCGATTGATAATTTCCTGTCAGCGCAAGATCGCCCCCGCGCGGTATTCGTCTGGTCGGATCTTGATGCCGTCCCACTCCTCAACGCGGCCAGAACCAATGGCATACGCGTTCCCGAAGACCTCGCCATCGTCGGCTACGACAATTCTCCGTTCGCCGCCATACCTCTCGTCGGGCTGACCAGCGTAGACCAAAATGCCGCTCAACTGGGTCGCACGGCTGCGGAGACGCTCCTGAGCCGTATCGACGGCCGCGAAGATGTTCGACACGTACTGATCGAACCTCACGTGGAGATACGCGGCAGTCTATGATGCTTGGCAAATCCACACCAAGAGCCGTCGGTCGGGCCGGCCACAATTTCTCACCGAGAAAGAAACGCGCACTTTTGCGTGGTTCGCTTGGACGGTGACACTCGAGACGGTAGCGGACAAACCGGCGTGCGACTTCGCCTCACGACTATTGCAGGGTGCTTCCACCGCGCATCCGGTTCTCGAACGAAGCAACGAGCGAGATCCCTTGCTCCAGGAGAATGGTCGCCGCCTTCAGCTCACGTGGCGAGAGATCGCTGACAAGTCCGCGGATCGTGTGCGCAAGACAGCTCGAATTGGCGGCATAGCGGATGTCACCGATTTCTTGTGCCTGTCCTGCAGTCTCTTCCAGCGCTTCCGCGACTATCGACATAATGTTCGATCGTTCCCGCAGCGTCATTTCGTCAAGTGTCTTGCCAGGTTCCTGCATCGAGAGCTCCCAAACGCACATAGCCGCCAAGCGGCCTTGCAGCCGCTACAAAATCTTTCTCATTGGCGGGCATGTAAGGCGAGGATCGCCTCACCCTTAAATGGACACCGAGGCGCGTCGAGACAAGGCATGGCTTTCATGCAGCCGGCGCATGTCAAAAACCGCGGTCACCGGCGAGACCGCCGCCATCGATGGCTGGCCGCCTCCAGAAGCAGGTGAACGGAATTTCGGCAGGGCGAACCTTCGTTTCGATGCGAACCGCCACCTGTACGCAAGCGTATCGTGGGGCTTTCGAAAGCTCATTTAGACGCTATGCTGTCATCGAGGCGCCAGCGCGAGACTTTCATGATGGAACAGCATCAAAGCCACCTGCAGGAACGGATAACGATCGTCGGCGACCTTGAGGCCGCTTCCTTCATTCCCTGGATTCGCCGTCACGCGGCAAAGCTTGGCCTGTCGCAGGCCATATCTCACACCAGTGCCAATTTGGTCGAACTGGAAGTCGCCGGGCCGGTGGAATTGATCGATATGATGGAGATGGGGTGCTCGCTCGGGCCCATTGATGTCTGGGTGGAAACGATACTCCGCACGCCGGTCGTGAACGACGAAAATCAGGGATAGCGACGACCGTTCGATTTTCCACTGCCCCTTATTTAATCAGCGTTGCCAATGCGAAATTATTATGCAAACGTGATGGTCGCCTGCAACAAGCCAGGGATCTTGGCGTCGTGCCTGACGCAGGCAATATATTGATAATGCTAAGAAAGTTTAGCTATGCAATCCGATACGACGGGCATTTGGACGCCAGTCGCCCTTTCCGCGGATTTGCCGTCAGGAACGGTAATGCCGGCGCGCACGTCAGCCGGATCGATCGCCCTCTGGAGAAGTGATTCGGGGCGCCCTGCAGCTTCGGCAGATCGCTGTCCTCATCGTGGCATGCGTCTCTCACATGGCTTTGTCCGCGGCGAGGCTCTGTCCTGCATCTATCATGGCTGGAGTTACGCACAGGCCGGAAACTGTCTGCGTATTCCGGCGCATCCCGGCCTTACGCCGCCGGAAACGATCCGCGTCGCAACACAACAGATCGAGGAAGCCGACGGGGTGATCTGGGTGGCCGTTGGAGAACCCACGGATCAACCGCCACGATTTGACGGCTTCGTTCCCCTACGCTCGTTGACAGCTCAGGCCGGCATTGCTGCTATCGAGGCTGCGGCCGGCACAAAGAAGAATGCCAACGGCTTTCTTCGCCAGTCGCTTCATTCGAAAGAGATCGGTTTTTTGCTCGTCGAACAGGAGCCTGATCAGACGCTCGTTCATGTCTTTATCGAGGGCAATGCTACTCCCTTGAACCGCATCCTAGCGTCACGCGCCGCGGAAGCCTTGCGCCGGAAAGCCGAGGGTCTCCAGGCGAAAGGGATCAGCGCATGACACAGGGAGCTATGCTCAACGAGTGGTACCCCGTCGCCCTCTTCAGCCAACTAAGCAAGAGTGCATACAAAACCGCCTTGATGGGCGAACCGATCGAGGTCTCGATCGCAGCCGACGGAAATGCAAAGGTGACGTCTCACACGGGGCGCGAGTTGCCTGTCCGCGTTCGCTACGGACACGTTTGGTCGTCTCTTGGCGCTCCCCAGAAGGAGCTCTTCGCCATCCCCGAGGCCGACCAGCCGGGTCGCCGGTTTGTCGATGTCGGCGTCGTGCGGGTGCGCTGCTCACCGCTTCGCGCGGTCGAGAACTTTCTCGACATTGCGCATTTCCCGTTCGTGCACACGGATATCCTTGGCGCAGAGCCGCACACGGAGGTTCAGAACTACAAGGTCGAAATCCGGGACGTCGAAGACGAGGTCTGGGCAACCCAGGTGAAGTTCTATCAGCCGCAGGCAGCGAAGTCGGCAAGCGGCGGCATCACTACGGAATACATGTATCGTGTGCCAGCCCCGACCTGCTCGGTGCTCTACAAGACCTGCCCGCCCCGCCCCAGCGAGTGGGATGTCATCACCCTCTTTGTGCAACCGTTGGCAGAAGATCTATGCGACGTTTGGCCGTGGATGGCACTGTTTGACGACGACACGTCGATGACCGACCTCATTCACTTTCAGCAGACGATCTTCCTGCAGGACCGATCGATCCTGGAAAACCAGATCCCGCGTCTTCTACCGCTCGATCCCGGGATGGAGATTCCCACACGTGCCGACCTGACGTCGGTCGCGTATCGACGCTGGCTGAAACGGCACAACTACACCTATGGCGCGCAGCTGGTGGCGCAATGAAGCTCTACGACTACATCCTTTCTCCCAGTTGCTACAAAGTGCGCCTGATGGCGGCACTCACAGGCGTTAAGCTCGATATCAGACCGGTGGATTTTCATCCGGGCGGCGAGCACCGCGGCCCCGAACTCATGGCGCTCAACCCTGCCGGCTCCATCCCGATCCTGGAAGACGGTAATCTTCTTCTGACAGAATCATCGGCGATGCTGGTTTATCTCGCCGCAAAAAGCGCGCCTGAATGGTTGGGTGGCGCGACAGCCGACGAAGCCGCCCGAGTGCAGCAGTGGCTTTCCTTCTCGCATCGGCTGACCGCGAGCCTTGGTGGCGCACGTCTTCATGAGATGTTGCGAAGCCCGGGAAATATCGCGACGCTTCAGGCGCAGGGCATCGCGGCGCTGCGCGAACTGGAAGCGGGGCTCGTCGAACAGAGCCTGTGCGGCAAGCGGTTCCTCGCGTCAGATCGCCCGACAGTGGCCGACATCGCCTGCTTTCCCTATGTCGCGCTCGCGCCGGACGGTGGCGTTTCGCTCGATCCCTATCCCGCGATACGCCTCTGGTCCCGTGCCGTACGCGCGCTCGACGCGTTCATCGAGATGCCAGGCATACACCGGCTGCACGAGTTGAAGCCCGAGCCACAGATCGCACCGGGCGAGGAATAAGATGGCCGGCTACCTCTTAAAGAACTGTGCAGCCGTCATCGTCAACGACAACAGGGGGCCGACGGTCCATCGCAATGTCGATATTCTGACGACTGGCCCGGCGATAAAGGCCATCGGCGAAAATCTCGACCAGAGCGAACTGCCGTTCGGCACCACGGTTCAAGACGCCACGGGCTGGTTCGTCTATCCAGGGCTCGTCAATACGCACCATCACTTCTTCCAGTGCTTCGTGCGCAACCGCGCAGATCTCGATTGGACAAAGCTTTCCGTCATCGAGTGGCTTGACCGCATCTATCCGATCTTCTCGCGGCTGAACGAGGATTGCTTCTATCATTCCTCGGTGACCGCGATGGCCGAGATGATCAAGCATGGCTGTACCACGGCCTTCGATCACCAGTATTGCTTCCCACGGCATGCCGGCAAGCGGCTGATCGACCGTCAGTTCGAGGCAGCAGATCTCCTGGGCATGCGTTTCCATGCCGGTCGTGGCGGCAACACCTTGCCGAAGTCCGAAGGCTCGACCATTCCGGATGCCATGCTGGAGACGACGGACGAGTTCATTGGTGATTGCGCACGCCTGATCGACACCTACCACGACGCCAGCCCCTTCAGCATGCGCCAGGTGGTGGTGGCACCCTGCCAGCCGGTCAATTGCTACCGTGAGACGTTCGTCGAGTCGGTCGCATTGGCACGCGATCGCGGCGTCCAGATGCATACGCATATTGGCGAGGGCGAAAGTGCGGTCATCGCGGCCCGCCATGGAATGCGCACCGTCGATTATTGCGCGGAACTCGGCTTTGCCGGTCCGGATGCCTTCTACGCCCATTGCTGGGAGTTGACGCACGACGAACTTCGCAAGATGGCAACAAGCGGCACCGGCCTCTCGCATTGCCCTGAGCCGGTCTATCTGGTCGGTGCCGAGGTGACCGATATCCCCGCCATGGCGGCATTCGGCATGCGCGTCGGACTCGGTTGCGACGGAGCAGCCTCGAACGACAATTCAAACCTGATGCATTGCGTGCACTCTGCCTACATGCTGCAGTGCCTGACCGCATCAACGCGCCAGCATCCCGTTCCGCCTCCGGTCGATTTCCTCGGTTACGCAACAACTGGCGGGGCTGCCCTGCTCGGCCGTCGCGACATTGGTCGACTTGCGCCAGGTATGGCCGCTGACCTCTTTGCGATCGACACCCGGCGGATGGACTACGTCGGAACACGACACGATCCGCTGAGCCTGATTGCCAAGGTCGGCATCGGTATGCCGGCGGATCTGACGATGATCAACGGCCGCATCGTCTGGGAGAAAGGCGAATTCGTGGGCCTTGATGAAGCTCGGCTGTTTGCCGAGGCCGAGGCAGCTCTCGCAACCGTGGAATTCTAGAACACCAAAAAGGGGAACCAAACCATGACACAGATCACTCGCAGAACATTGATGCAGGGCGCCGCAGCTGTCGGCCTCGCCGGTGCCTTTGGAGGTCGTTCGGCGCTGGCAGCCGATGAACCGCTCGGCATCACGCTTGTCGTCCCTTCACCGATCGGCGACGTCGGCTGGGGGCACGCGCTTGCCGCCGGCCTTGAGCCGATCAAGGCCGCCTATGGCGACAAGGTCAAGGTGACTGTCGTTGAGAATATTCCGGAGGGCCCGGATGCCGACCGGATCATGAACAAGACGGTCGCAGACGGGAACAAATTCCTGATCGCAGGTTCCTTCGGATATCAGAACGGTGCCTTGCAGATCGCTCGTCGCAATCCTCAAGTCACCGTACTGCATGCATCGGGCTTCCAGGTGGCTCCCAACTTCTCACCCTTCGCGGCCAAGTATTTCCAAGGAACCTATCTGCTCGGCATGGCTGCTGCTGCGCTTTCCAAGACCGGCAAGCTCGGTTCGGTTTCCGCCTTCGCCATCCCCGAGTTGATCACCTCCATCAACGCGTTCACGCTGGGTGCTCAGGCAGTAAACCCCGATATCGAGGTTTCCGTCGTCTGGGTGAACTCCTGGTTCGACCCGGCCAAGGAGCAGGAAGCGGCCAAGGCCCTGATCGCACAAAAATGTGACGTGATCTTCTCCAATGCGCAGGACACACCTTCTGTTATTTCGGCATGTGAGGAAGCCGGCGTCTATTCCTTCAACCTCAACTCGTCGATGAAGAGCTACGCCCCGAAGACCTACCTCGGATGCGTTTCGACCGACTGGTCGCCCTTCTTCAAGGCCTCAGTCGATGCTCATCTCGCCGGCACATTCAAGGGCGCCAATACCTTCCTTGGTGTCGGGGACAAGGTTGTCGAGGTCGTTGACTGGAGCCCCTCGATCCCGGCCGATACGATGACCAAGATCAAGGCCGCAGAGACAAAGATCGCCGATGGAAGCCTTTCGCCTTTCACCGGGCCGATCACCAAGGCCGACGGCAGCGAAGGCGTGGCCTCCGGCAAAACCATGACGGAGGCCGAAATCGTCGCCATGGATTGGCACGTCAAGGGCGTGACCACGCCTCTGCCGAAGTAAGCCATGACGGCCCCACTCCTATCGCTTCGCGGCATCTCGAAGAGCTATGGCCAGATTCATGCCAACCAGGGCATCGATCTGGACGTAGCACCGCGGTCGATCCATGCAGTTCTCGGGGAAAACGGGGCCGGCAAATCGACGCTGATGAAGATGATCTACGGCGTCGAGCAGCCAGACAGCGGAACCGTTGTCTGGGAGGGCGAGCCTTTGACCTTCGCCTCGCCTGCAGAGGCAAGGCGCAAGGGGATCGGCATGGTCTTCCAGCACTTTTCGCTGTTCGAGACGCTGACTGTCGTGGAAAACATTCAGCTGGTCGTTGCAGGCAAGAAAGCCGACCTCATACAACGCATCCGCGCGTTGGGCCGTGACTTCGGCCTTCAGGTCGATCCACTCGCCCATGTGCACGTACTTTCCGTGGGCGAGCGGCAGCGCGTGGAGATCATCCGCAGCCTGATGACCAATCCACGGCTGCTGATCCTCGACGAGCCCACGTCCGTTTTACCTCCACAGTTGGTCGAAAAGCTCTTCGATACCTTGCGCCGGCTGCGCGACGGCGGCGTGTCGATCCTCTTCATTTCGCACAAACTCGAGGAAATCCGCGCCATCTGCGACAGGGCGACGATCCTGCGCGGCGGGCGTGTCACCGGACATGTCGATCCGCGCGAACACGACGCCCATGATCTTGCCCGGATGATGATCGGTCGCGACATGCCCGAGCCGATGCCAGCGGTGCCGCTGTCTGGCGGCGAGAAGCGACTTGAGATCATTGGCCTGGACCATCGCCCCGACGATCCCTTTGCCGTGCCCCTGTCCGACATCACGCTTACGGTGCGTGCCGGCGAGATCATCGGCATTGCGGGCGTCTCGGGCAACGGGCAGAGCGAGCTCGCCTCGCTGATCTCCGGCGAGGCCGTTCTACCGAAAGAACAGCGCGACAGAATCTATATGATGGGGCAGGACGTGGGCAGGCTCGATGCAGCTGCCCGGCGCCAGCTCGGATTTGCATTCGTTCCGGAGGATCGGCTGGGGCGCGGTGCGGTCCCTGAAATGTCGCTCGTTCTCAACAGCTTGCTGACGGCTCACCCTTTGAACCTCTTGCGGCACGGTTTGATCGACAAGGAGAAGGCAACCGCCTTCACCAGTGATTGCATTCGCCAGTACGATGTCCGCACTCTCGGCCCGGATGCCGAAGCGGGTGCCCTTTCGGGCGGCAATCTGCAGAAGTTCATCGTCGGTCGGGAAATCATGCTGGCGCCCAAGCTGCTCTTCGTCGCGCAACCGACCTGGGGCGTCGATATCGGTGCCGCCTCCGCCGTGCGCCGGCGACTGG
The DNA here is from genome assembly GCF_014193145.1 of Rhizobium sp. BK060. NCBI lineage: Bacteria > Pseudomonadati > Pseudomonadota > Alphaproteobacteria > Hyphomicrobiales > Rhizobiaceae > Rhizobium > Rhizobium sp. BK060. The sequence continues at coordinate 10,643 of NZ_JACHYW010000046.1, read as the reverse complement.
TCGCATTGCGCAACGAGGGTACGGCCATTCTCGTCATTTCCGAGGAACTTGAGGAGCTCTTCGAGCTCTGTGACTTCATCCAGGTTCTGTACCACGGCACGCTGAGCCCGCCGCTCGTAACGCGCGATACCCGGCCCGAGGACATTGGCCGCTACATGATCGGCGCACGGCCCGCCGCCGAGAAAGTCATCGCATGAGCGCCCTGTCCGCTACCTTTTTGCCCACGCTTGTCCGCCGGGAGCGCGCTTCGCTTGCGGCAACCTTGGCTGCACCCTTCATCGCCTTGTCGGTGACCACCGTGCTCAATCTCGGCCTCTACGTGCTGATGGGCCGCAATCCGGTCGATGTGTTTTATGCAATGCTTCTCGAACCGTTCCTCTCCTGGGCGTCGTTTTCGGAAGTGCTGTTGAAAGCCGGCCCACTTCTGCTCATCGCCCAGGGTCTGGCGATCGGCTTTCGCGCCAAGGTCTTCAACATCGGCGCCGAGGGCCAGTTCATTCTGGGCGCCATTTTCGCCTCCGCAATCCCCATCTGGTTTCCTGAGGCAACCGGGCAGTGGATATGGCCGCTGATGCTGATCCTCGGCGTGCTCGGCGGTGCCTTGTGGGCTTCTTTGACGGCATTCTGGCGCGTGAGGCTCAATGCAAACGAGATCCTCGTTTCGCTGATGCTCAGTCTCGTCGCCGCGCAGCTTCTGAATTACCTGCTTCTGGGACCCTGGAAGGACCCGAACGGCTTCAACTTCCCTCAATCCGTGATGTTCCAGTATGACGCGATGGTGCCGATCCTGGTTTCCGGGACGCGCGTCAATGTTTCCCTCGTGATCGCCATCGCCCTTTCATTGGCTGCCTGGGTCTTCATGCAGAAGAGCTTTGCCGGGTACAAGCTCCAGGTCGGCGGCCTGGCGCCGCGCGCCGCCGGCTATGCCGGGTTCAAGGAGAGCCGAGCAATATGGTTATCCCTGTTGATCGGCGGCTGCGCAGCCGGCCTTGCCGGCGCAGCCGAGGTCGCGGGCCCCCTAGGGCAGCTGCAGCGATCGATCTCGACCGGCTACGGCTATTCCGCCATCATCGTTGCCTACCTCGGCGGCCTGCATCCGATCGGCATTGTCGTCTCCGCCTTGTTCATGGCCGCGCTCTATATCGGCGGCGACAACGCCATGGTGTCGGCAAACCTGCCGATCGCTGCTGTGCGTGTTTTCCAGGGCAGTCTCCTGCTCGCCTATCTGGTTGCCATCGCCTTCGTTCGGTATCGTTTCGAGTGGCGGCGGGCCGCCTATCGGGGTCAGCCATGAACGCCATCGAGTTCATTCTTGCCGGCATGCTGGCGGCTGCGACGCCGTTTCTCCTGGCCGCGCTCGGCGAGTTGGTGGTCGAGCGTGCCGGGGTCCTCAACCTTGGCGTGGAAGGACTGATGGCTCTCGGGGCAGCGCTCGCGTTCATCGTCGTCTATCACGGTGGAGGGCATTTTCTGGGGTTCGTGGCTGCGGGACTTGGCAGCGCTGTCCTCGCCCTGATCTTCGCGGCCATCACTCTTGGCTTTCGCGCCAACCAGGTGGCAACGGGTCTGGCGATCGGCATCCTTGGCCAGGGTCTCTCCGCGCTGTTCGGAAAGACCTATGAGAGCCTGACGGTCAAAGGGCTCCCGAAACTCTCAATCCCTGGGCTGTCGGACATTCCAATTGTCGGCGGGCTCTTCGTTCAGGACATCGTCGTGTGGCTGTCGATTGCAGCAACAGTCACCATCTGGGCGATGTTTGCCTATTCGAAGATCGGCCTCGTTGTGCGCGCCGTCGGTGAAAATCCCAAGGCCGCCCACGCCATTGGCTATCACGTCATCGCCGTTCGATTTGCTGCCGTCGCCTTTGGCGGCGCGATGGCCGGCTTTGCTGGCGCCTATGCGGCAATTGTCTACACCCCGCTCTGGGCTGACGGGATGATCGCCGGACGTGGCTGGATCGCTATCGCACTCGTCGTCTTCGGAACCTGGCTTACCGGTCGGATTTTCCTCGGAGCATGCCTCTTTGGGGCCGTATCACTCATGAGCCTGGCGGCCCAGGCGACGGGGCTGAATGTTCCATCGCAGCTGTTGGCGAGCCTGCCCTATCTCGTCACCATCATCGTGCTCGGCATCATTTCGGCAGATCGTCGCCTGCTGAAGCTGAACGGCGTCGCCTCGCTCGGCGAACCCTTCGAACGTTAGGCAAAACGCAAAGCGGATCGCATTCCAGCCCTAGCGGGACTGCTCGGCGCGCGCCTGCCCATGGCGGCCCACGGGCAGGCGCCGAGCTCGCGCAGGACCATGCGGTCTCCTCGGACGTCGAGGACAGCCTGCCACCGTTCCTTGATTTGCCGCGAAGCGTCGATCCTACTTTCAGCCGGTGCCACTCGATCGGGGCAGCGGCATCGTTGGCGTTCGTGACCGACGGCAACAAGGGTGAACTACCGAAGCCGACGTATAACATCCAAAGAGTGCATGGATCCTGTTGGCGCGATTGCAGCCGATTTGAGGATCCGGTCGCGCGAAATCTCATCCTTAGATGCCGAACCTAACCGAAGCAGGCACATCCTCAATAACCGCCGAGCGACAGCATATAATTTGAGCATACCGATTACTTGACACTTTTTTGGCCTCCTCCTATGGTTTTTACCAAATGATCAAAAACCAGGGGAACACAAAATGTCCAATGAAATCATATTGTCACGCCGAGCAGTCATTGCTTCCGGCCTTGCGCTCGGTGTCAGCGCTTTCGCATCGGTTGCGCGCGCCGCGGCACCACTCAAAGTCGCTGGCATTCACGCATCCCCGGTCGAAAACGCCTGGAACTCCTGTCTTCATAAGGCGCTTCAGGACGCGGCCAAGGAAGGTCTCATAGAGTACGTCTTTTCCGAAGGTGTCTCGGGCACGGACTATCCGCGCGCGATGCGCGAATATGCCGAACAGGGCAACAAGCTCATTATAGGCGAGGCCTATGCCGTGGAAAAGGAAGCACGCCAAGTTGCGGCCGACTATCCGGACACAGCCTTCGTTCTTGGATCCAGCGGCGAAGCAGCGGGCAGCAATTTTGGCGTCTTCGGCACTTGGAACTATGACGGCGCCTATCTCGCCGGCATGCTGGCGGGCAAGATGACCAAGTCCAATATCGTCGGCTCCGTTGGCGCCATTCCGATCCCCGAAGTCAATATGCTGATCAATGCCTTCGCCGCAGGCGTGAAGGCGGTCAACCCGGACTGCAAGCATCTGGTCTCTTTCATCGGCACCTTCTTCGATCCGCCGAAGGCGCGCGAGGCGGGCCTCGCACAGATCGATGCCGGTGCCGACGTTCTCTTCGGTGAGCGCATCGGCACTGCCGACGCTGCCAAGGAGCGCAATATCAAATCCGTGGGATCACTCATCGATTACACGCCGCGCTATCCCGATACGGTCTTTGCCAATGCCATGTGGTACTTCCGTCCCATTCTCGACGCAGCGATCGCCAATGTCGTCGCCGGCAAACCGGTTGGCCGCAACTACACGGCCTATGGCCTAATGAAGGAAGGCGGAAGCGACATCGTCTACAGCAAGGGTGTTGCGCCCGCGGAAGCCGAAGCCGCTATGGAGAAGGTTCGCGCCGATATCAAAGCAGGCGCCTTCGAAGTACCGAAGATTACAGATCAACCGAAGTAGCCAATCGGCTCTGTCATGAGCAGCCCGTTATCCGCCGATGCCACAGAGCTGGCCGGCGCCATCAAATCCGGCAAGCTTGCCTGCATGGATGCCATGCAGGCATCCCTTGCCGCTTGTGCGACGTATGAAGCCATCGGCGCCATAGCCTATCTCGATCCCGAAATGGGACGCCGCGCCGCGCAGGCCATGGACCGGGAAGCGCTGGAACAACCGGAGCACTTTGCAACGCGGCGGTTCGCCGGCGTGCCGACGATTGCCAAGGATCTCGGTGGTCCCTTTGCGGGACTGCCGGTGGCGGCCGGGTCACGTCTGTTCAGGCGTAAAGGCAAAGGTGTAGACAGCGATCTTGCCAGCCGATTTCGCAGCGCCGGTCTCTGCCCGTTCGGATTGAGCACCAGCCCGGAATTCGGCCTTTCGCTCGCTTGCGAGCCGGCGATAGGTCCGATCTGTCGCAATCCATTGGATCCGACCCGCACTGCGGGCGGCTCCTCCGGCGGCGCGGCAGCAGCCACCGCCGCCGGCATCGTTGCGATCGCACATGCGACGGACGCGGGCGGCTCGATCCGTGTGCCAGCCGCATGTTGTGGTCTGGTCGGCCTGAAACCGACCCGCGGCGCTGTACCTGCCGGCCCCTCCTTCGGCAATCATCTCGGCGGCATTGCCAGCGAACTCGCCGTCACACGTTCCGTGCGCGACACGGCCCGGATTTTCGACGCCGTCTCCGGCAACGCGAGGGGACCGTTCGCCGACATTCCACAACCCGACGCGCAAGCCGCCCCCCTTCGGATCGGTCTGCTGACAGATGCGGGCGATCGCTATCCGATCGCAAACGATCGGCTGCAGGCCGTGGAAGCGGCTGCGAAGCATCTTGAAAGGCAGCGACATCGGCTCATCGCACTCGGCTGGGTTCAATTCCAGGAAGCAGTAACAGCCAGCACTCGAGCGTTCGGCGACATTGTTTCTGTCAATATCGCCGGCTTGGTAAACGGCCTCGAACTGGATATTGTGGCAGCCGAAGCAATGACGCAGGCTTTCGTCACGCGTGGACGCGCCATGCCGGCAACGGCTCTTTGGAACTCCCTCAATGGTGCGGTACAGGCAAGTCGCGTCTTGTGGGAGGCCTTCGACACGGTCGATGTCATTGTCATGCCCATGCTGTCGGCGGCTCCACCACCGATTGGCTCCTTCCCGACAAATCACTTCGATACCGATCTGCATCTCGAGCGCATGGCAACTTTCGCTCCCTTGGCATCGCTGGCCAATGTTTCGGGCTTTCCGGCCATAACCCTTCCCTTCGGCACGGACGCCGACAACCTGCCCTTGCCAGTCCAGATCATGGCGCCAATGGGCAAGGAGGCGCTCTTGTTGTCGCTTGCGGCAAATCTTGAAGCGGATGGCCGTTGGCAGCACCGCTACCCGATCGCAGGGCTTGTCGCATGAACACACTCGTCCTCATGATCGACGGCGTCAGCAAACGGTTCGGCCGCACCGTTGCCAACGACAATATTTCGCTGACCTTGGCGAGGGGCGAAATCGTCGCCTTGCTCGGCGAGAATGGCGCCGGCAAGACGACGCTGATGAGCATTCTCTTTGGCCACTATGTGCCCGATACCGGCCGCATACTCATCGACAATGTGGAGCTGCCGCAGGGCAAGCCCCGCGCCGCGATCCGGGCCGGCGTCGGCATGGTCCACCAGCATTTTTCCCTCGCCCCCAATTTGACCGTTCTTGAAAACGTAATGACCGGCACGCAGACGCTCTGGTCGCTCCGATCGCAGACGAATACGGCCCGTAAGAAGCTGTTGGCAATCGCCGAGCGTTTCGGCCTTAAAGTCGATCCCGACGCACGCCTCGGCGACCTCTCGGTTGGCGAGCAACAGCGCGTGGAAATCCTCAAGGCACTCTATACCGATGCACGCATCCTGATCCTCGACGAGCCGACCGCCGTTCTCACACAGATTGAAACCGAAACGCTCTTCTCGACGCTGAAACAGATGGCCGCACAAGGCCTGTCATTGATCTTCATCTCCCACAAGCTCGATGAGGTCATGGCGACCGCTGACCGTATCGTTGTCCTGCGTGGCGGGAAAGTTGCAGCCGAGCGACAAGCATCACAGACCAGCAAGGCCGAGCTTGCGGAACTCATGGTTGGCCATCGTGTGACGCGGCCTACCCGCGAAGCGAACGTACCGGGCGAGATTGCGCTGGAGGCACGCGACCTCACAGTGAAGATTGGTGGTGTCGAGCGACTGAAAAGAGTGAGCTTCCACCTGCACGCGGGCGAGGTTCTTGGTATCATCGGCGTATCGGGCAACGGTCAGGCGGCATTGGGTAAAATCCTCTCCGGCACCCTATCTCATTCGGCAGGCGAGCTGCTGCTGTTCGGCAAGCCCATGGACGATCTGGATGTAGCCGCCGTCGTCGGCGCTGGCATCGGGCGCATTCCCGAGGACCGCAACCGGGACGGAGCAATCGGCGAGATGGCGATCTGGGAAAACGCCATTCTGGAGCGTCTGTCATCCTTTTCGAAAAGCGGACTGGTCGACCGCAAGGCCGGCATGGCCTTTGCACAGCAGATCATCGACACGTTCGATGTGCGCGGAGGAAATCCCGCCAGCCGTACCCGGCTTCTGTCCGGCGGCAACATGCAGAAGCTGATCCTCGGTCGCAATCTTTACGAGCCCCCGCGCATCCTGATCGCCGCCCAGCCGGCGCGAGGGCTTGATGAGGGGGCTGTTGCCGCAGTTCACAGCCGTATCCTGGAAGCGCGCCGCCAGGGTACCGCCGTGCTGTTGATTTCGGAGGACCTGGATGAAGTCATTGCCTTGGCCGATCGCATACAGGCGATTGTTGGCGGTCGCCTTTCGGCACCGATCAACGCGGATCAGACAAATGCACGCCTTTTGGGGCTTATGATGTCTGGGGAATGGAAAGACGAGAGCGGGGCCGAGCATGCGATTTGAACCGCGCGAATACCGCCCGCTCTATATGATGGTCCTTGCCCCCCTGCTTGCGATCGTGGCGGCCCTGGTATTGGCAGGCATCCTGATCGCCATTGCAGGTGCGCCGGTCTTCGAAGCCTACCGGCGCATCTTGCTGGGCGCCTTCGGCTCGCGACTTTCAGCCACGGAAACGCTGACCCGCGCAACACCACTGATCCTGACGGGACTGGCAGCGGCAGTCGCCTTTCGCGCCCGCGTCTGGAATATCGGCGCCGAGGGGCAATTTTATTTCGGCGCGGTCGCAGTCGCAGCTTGCGGCTCGAAAATGCTCGGCAGCCTGCCTGCCCTGATCCTGATCCCGCTGTTATTGATCATCGGCGCCATCGCCGGAATGATACTGATCCTTGTTCCGCTCTGGTTGCGGCTTCGCTTTTCCGTCGACGAAGTCGTCACAAGCCTCATCCTCAATTTCATCGCCGTGCTATTCGTCTCCATGCTGATCGATGGTGTACTGAAGGATCCCATGGCGTTCGGCTGGCCGCAATCTCAAGGCGTTGTCGATCACGCCATGCTACCGAAGCTGATTGCCCGCTCGCGCCTTCATATCGGCTTTGCAATTGCGGTGGCGCTTGCTGCGATCGTCTATTTCATCCAATCGCGCACGGTCTTCGGCATGCAATCGCGGGCAGCCGGGCTCAATCCTTCGGGCGCTGCCTTTGCCGGCGTTCAACTCGCAGCGACGCTCGTAAAAGTCGCCTGCCTCTCAGGCGGGCTGGCAGGCCTTGCTGGTGCAATCGAGGTGATGGGCGTCAAGGGCTATGTCACGACGGACCTGTCACCGGGCTTCGGCTACGCCGGCATTGTCGTCGCCATGCTTGCTAACCTTAATCCGCTTGGTGTCGTGCTCGCGGCAATCTTCACTGCAACGATGTTCGTTGGCGCCGACGGCATGAGCCGCAGCCTCGGCATTCCCACCTATATCGCAGATGTCACGGTTGCCTTGTCGCTGCTGACCATGCTGATCGCGTTGTTTTTCACGCAATACAGGATCCGCCGATGGGCACATTGATCGACATCATCGCTTCCGCCGGCCTGTGGGCCGCCGTGTTGCGCATCGCCACGCCGCTGATCTTCGGCACGCTCGGGGCGCTTCTGTGCGAGCGGGCAGGCGTTCTCAATCTCGGCATCGAAGGCATCATGACGTTCGGCGCGATGATCGGTTGGCTTTCAGTCTATCACGGCGCCGATCTGTGGACGGGACTTCTGATTGCGGCGCTTGCCGGTGGCATCTTCGGCCTCCTGCATTCGGCATTGACGGTGACGCTGGGATTGTCTCAGCATGTCTCGGGCCTAGGCGTGACGCTTTTCGCATCGAGCTTCAGCTACTATATCTTCCGGCTGATCGTTCCCGTCGCGGGAACGCCGCCGACGATCGTGCCCTTCCAGCCAGTTGCCATTCCCGGATTTTCGACCCTGCCCTTCGTCGGCCCTGCCTTGTTCACACAAACGGCACCGACCTACCTAGCGATCCTGGTGGCGCTCATCATGGCCTATATCCTCATGCGCACACCGGTCGGGCTTGCGATTCGCATGACCGGCGAAAATCCGCATGCCGCCGAGGCCCAGGGGCTCAATCCGATGAGGGTTCGTTATGGCTCCGTGATCGCCGGCAGCGCGCTGATGGGCATGGGCGGCGCCTTCCTGACACTTTCGGCCTTCAACAGTTTCTTTCCGACCATGGTACAGGGTCGCGGCTGGATCTGCATCGCGCTTATCGTCTTTGCGTCGTGGCGGCCGGGCCGCGCTCTATTCGGAGCACTGCTCTTTGCCTTTTTCGACGCCTTCCAACTGCGCCTACAAACAGCGGTGCAAGGCGTGCCCTACCAGATTTTCTTGATGACGCCCTACATCCTGTCCATCGTTGCACTCGCCGTCATGAGTAGGCGGGCTCGCGTACCACAAGCACTCATGCAACCCTACCGCCGCGGCGAAAGATAATTTGAGGAGCCTTTCATGTTCGACCTGATCGTTCGCAATGGCAATCTGCCCAATGGGCGCAAAGGTATCGATATCGCGATCAAGGACGGCAAAATCACTACCGTGGAAGCTTCGATTGTGGCCGAGGCGAAAGAGGAGATCGACGCAACCAACCGACTGGTGAGCCCGCCCTTCGTCGATCCGCATTTCCATATGGATGCCACGCTTTCACTCGGCCTGCCGCGAATGAATGTCTCCGGCACACTTCTGGAAGGCATCGCGCTTTGGGCAGAGTTGCGCCCTATCGTGACGAAGGCGGAGCTCGTCGAGCGAGCCCTGCGCTATTGCGACCTTGCCGTGACGCAAGGGCTGCTGTTCATCCGCAGCCATGTCGACACCTCCGACCCGAAGCTCGTAACGGTCGAGGCGCTGCTCGAAGTGAAGGAAAAGGTCAAACCCTACATCGATCTGCAACTCGTCGCCTTCCCTCAGGACGGTTATTTTCGTGCAAAGGACGGGGTGGCCTCGCTCACACGCGCGCTGGACATGGGCATCGATATCGTCGGCGGCATCCCGCATTTCGAGCGCACCATGGATGAAGGCAGGGCCTCGGTCGAAGCGCTTTGCAGGATAGCAGCCGATCGCGGCCTGCCCGTCGATATGCATTGCGACGAGACCGACGATCCGATGTCGCGACACGTCGAGACCTTGGCAGCAGAAACGATCCGGTTCGGACTACAGAACCGCGTTGCCGGCTCGCACCTGACTTCGATGCATTCGATGGATAATTACTATGTCTCCAAGCTCATCCCCTTGATGGCGGAAGCAAAGATCAACATCATTCCCAACCCACTGATCAACATTATGCTGCAGGGCCGGCACGATACGTACCCGAAACGTCGTGGCATGACGCGCGTGCGTGAACTGATGGACGCGGGGCTCAACGTTTCGTTCGGTCATGATTGCGTAATGGATCCCTGGTATTCCATGGGGTCGGGCGACATGCTCGAAGTTGGCCATATGGCGATCCATATCGCCCAGATGGCCAGCATCGAAGACAGGAAGAGGATCTTCGATGCGCTGACGGTCAACTCCGCCAAGACGCTCGGCCTTGAGGGCTACGGCCTGGAGAAGGGCTGCAACGCCGATCTCGTGGTACTGCAAGCCGCCGACACACTTGAGGCTCTCCGTCTGAAGCCTAATCGCTTGGCCGTCATCAAACGTGGCAAAGTCATTGCCCGCTCCGCGCCACGCATTGGCGAGCTGTTCCTCGATAGCAGGCCCTCACGGATCGACGGTGGGGTCGACTTCGTCCCCATCCAGAGGTAATACGGCTCCTCACTGAATTTGACGCACGGGCTTCCCAAATGTGATGAATCTCAACCGATCGTGCAAACCGGAGGTTTGCGATCGGTTCAGCGATTTCATTACGAGGAGATTTTGACGGGGAGCGTTGGCGGCGTCTGGCACGCCAGACATAGGATGCCGGCTAGGCACGGCGTCTCTTGGCCCTTGCCTTGATCTATGACGGCGGTTCGCGCTCGGATGCGGCGCGGGGTGGCAGCGTTACTCTTCAGATCGTGCGGGATTGGGTCATGCGCTTCAACGCGCATGGCCCCGAAGGGCTGATCAATGGCAAGGGTCCCGGCTCGCAGTCACGATTGAACGATGGCCAGCGGGCAGCCTTGGCGCAGGCTATCGGAATGCGCCGCCTATATCCCGTTGATTGCGTGTGTTTCTGAATTTTGAGGTTTCTGCCTGAAGGTTTTCGGCAAGAGCTGGAGACTTGGCGGTAAGCGCGATTTTCGATGCGCATTGACGTCTGCGGGACTGATGAACGCCCACGCGGGGTAGCGTGATCCCGCTCTACCCGGCCGGAGTAGTCTTGGAGAAGTTGAATGGCAGCAGGTCGCCGATGTCGGCCGCTTCGCCCCGCTGCGGCAACTCAGTGAGCACGTGGCGTAGCCAGGCGAGCGGGTCGACGCCGCAGGCGCGGCAAGTCAGCATGAGACTGTAGATCACGGCGCTGGCCCTGGCTCCGTCAGCGGTATCGCTGAA
>NZ_JACHYW010000045.1:0-36566 GCF_014193145.1 Rhizobium sp. BK060 | reverse complement strand
AGGTCATCGTCGCCATCAACAAGGACGAGGAGGCGCCGATCTTCCAGGTCGCCGACTACGGTCTCGTCGCCGACCTCTTCGATGTCCTGCCGGAACTAGAGCGGTCTCTCTAGCCACACATGAAACCAGCGAAAAACCGAGGCTGCGCAGCGCCTCGGGCCTTGCGACCGGACGCGGCACCGGCGATAGCGAGTTCACCATTGGAATAGCTTCGGCTCGGCTGTGCCTGAAATATAGAGCGGGTGACAGGGGTGGCCATCCGACGTGAATTTGAGTGCGTAGAGCTTTGACGTTGCGAGCATTCGACAAACCTCAAAAGCTCGATCACGATAGGCACCATGCCTACCCCAGCCACACACGATCCTGTCGCAGCTTTCGGACATCTTGCGTAAGTACCGATCGTTTTCAGGCCCAACCGGGTCCGCTTGCTCATAGAGCCGTCCTGGACTGGACGATCGAAGGGCGAAGAGATTCCCAACGACGAGACCGCCGAACCCCCACGACCTCGCAAAGGCGATGCATCGACGCAGCGTTGGATCGGTGCTGAAGGCGTCCGCAGTGGATGGATTGAGCATCAGGAACGCGACAGTCTCCCTTGAGGGATCCCACTGTCGCTCCAGCAGGTATCGATAGCAGTTACATCTTGAAAATAGTGCAGAAGAGAGGGTGAAGTCGCTCATCCGCCGTCTCCATTCACCGCCCAATCCTAACGCGTTGCGGGCTTTCGCGCGTCCAGAGGCGTTTCAGATCTCCTCCCATGGGAAAGTGTCCAGGCGCTCCGCTCCTCGAGACGTAACAAGAACTTGCGTTTCCAGCTTGATGCTCTCCGACCCTGCCTGCGCAATCAAACTTTCAACATTTAGAACCATGTTCTCTTCAATGACGCCGCTGAAGTTCTGGTCGAAATCGGGGTGGAGCAGAATGCCGGGCCATTCGTCGGCCATTCCCGTCCCATGCACTGCCAGAGTATAGCGATAAGGCAGGTACTTTTCAGGGATGCGCCAGCTCTTTTCGTTGAAGTCAACGAATGTCATGCCAGGACGAATGATCGACAGGTTGTGCTCGATCTGATCCAACGCCGCCGAATAGAGCTCGCTTTGCTTGTCGCTCATTGCCACATGACCGCAGGTCCATGAGCGCGACAGGTCGGCGCAATATCCATAGGGCCCGATCATGTCCGTATCGAAGGAGATCATCTCGCCGCGCTTTATGACGTAGTCAGAGCACTCCTGATACCAGGGATTGGTTCGTGGGCCGGCCGTCAAAAGCTTCGTCTCAAGCCATTCGCCGCCACTGCGGGCGTTCTCAAAATGCAGCTCAGCCCAAATTTCGCGCTCCGTTCGTCCGGGCTCGGAAACCTCGTACATGCGGGCCATCCCGGCTTCGCACACCCGGATCGTCCACCGCATGAGTTCGATTTCTTCGGAACTCTTGATCGAGCGTGCTCGTTCGGCCAGCTCCTGGCCGTCCAGCAGTTCCAGGCCGCGCTTTAAAAGCTCCGATGCCGGCGCCGGCTCGAGCCTGTCGACGGCAAGTCTCTTGTTGCGCCCGTGGGACTTCATGACGTCTGCGATCTCATCGGCCCAGTCCCTCATTCGGTGCTCGACAAGGTTACCGGAGGTGAAGAACAGGTAAGATTTTGACGTGCGGATTTCATCGATACCGGGAAGCCCGTCATTGACGTGCTCCGATCCCTCGAATTCAAACATGATGGCGGGACCGTCAGCGACAACGAGCGCATATCGAGAGGGATTATGCATCGTCCAGATGGCCATGTTCGACGAGTCGAACGCGTAGCGTATGTTGACCGGATCGTACAACAGCAACGCCGAACAGTTCCATTCCTTCATTTGCAACCGAAGGCGGTCCAGCCGATACCGCCGCACGGAATCGAGGGTTTGCAAGGGAAGAGGACTTATGAGCGGCCGATCGGCTCCTGCCGGATTGAGATAGGCCTGCTTGCGCTCGTCCTTGAACACCGTGGAGCCTTGGTCGGAGATCCTGTCTCTAAGCAGCATGGTCGATCCCTATTGTCGCCAAAGGATAGGTCGTGCGGGCGCGTGCCCAGCCGTTAGCGATCAATCACCAGGTCGCTGAGAGGCTTGGAGCAGCAAGGCAGGAATAATCCAGCGTCGATCTCTCGTTGCCGTATCCCGCCATTGTGGTTCATGTCGACCGCACCAGAAACCAGCTTCGACTTGCATGTGCCGCATACGCCATTGGAGCAGGAGGAGGGGATGCGCACGCCCGACTTCTTCGCGCAGGCAAGCACCGTCTGGTCGTCGGCGACCTCTATCTTTCTGGATTGCTTGGCGAATTCGACCTGAAAAGCCTTGTTTGGTATCGAGGCCTCGCCGGTGACGGCTGGTTCCTCGATAATCGCTGCATCGAAGCTTTCCTCGATGTAGCTGTTCGCGGGCACTCCGAGCTGCGCGGTGATCGAGCGTGCCGCGGCCATGAATGGCGCCGGGCCGCAGCACATGACGGTTCTCTTCGCAATGTCGGGCACGGCGAGCTTCAGGAACTCGGGCGAAATCCGGCCTGTCAGCCCGGGCCAGGATGGCTCCCCATCGACGCTCTCAGGCAGAAACTGCAGGCGAAGGCCTTTCATTCGTGCGGCAAGACAGGCCAGCTCGTTGCGAAAAATCAGGTCGACCGGCGAGCGAGCCGCATGAAGAAATACGACATCTGCGGGCTCGCAGCGATCCGCCAGGCCACGCAGAATAGACATCACGGGCGTAATGCCGGAGCCGCCAGAAAGAAGCAGAAGCTTCGGGGCGGCGACGCGCGGACAGACAAAACGGCCGAGCGGCCCCTGAGCCTTCACGGTCATGCCGCTTTGCATGTTGTCATGAAGCCAATTCGATATTCTTCCGTTCACGACCCGCTTGACCGTCACGGTGAAGGCGTTTGCACGGTGCGGTGACGAGGAGATGCTGTAGCAGCGTGCCTCGGCATCATCGCCAATCGGGAAGTCGAAGAGGAAATATTGTCCGCCCTCGAAGGTGAAGCGCTTGCCTTGCGGTGACGCAAAGGTGAAGCTCTTGACGTCGTGGGTTTCCTGATGAACGTCCAAGCACACCAAGGTGTCGTCTTGCTCGGGATCCCATGTGTCGCGCAGCGCTGAGCCACCCTGCTTCTGTGCGAAATCAATATCCATTTGCGCGCATCCGATCGATGTACCACGTGGCAAACTTGTCGAGGTTGGTCTCCGAGAATTGCGAGTAGGGGCCGGGCCGGTAGGCAGGATCGAGCGCACCTGCATGGGAGCGTGCCACCAGGTCAGCGTCCTGGTCGGTCGTCGCAATCCAGACGTCCGTCAGCTTGTCGTAATCGTAGTCGACACCCTCAACCGCATCCTTGTGCACCAGCCACTTCGTCCGGACCAGGGTCTTGCCTGCCGACAGGGGGATGACGATGGCGACCACAGCATGGTCGCCCATGAAGTGGTTCCAGGAGTTGTGGCCCCAAAGATGGGTATCGCCTAAGTCCTTCCGCGTCATGTGGCCGAGCAGCTTAGATGATGCGGCCGTGGCGTCATGCGTCTGGGATTCGCCCGCGCCAGCGATGATCAGTCTTTGCGTACGGAAGTTCGTGGCGCAGTCGGAGAGTTGCTCGACGGCGGCCGATGGGAAGCCGTCGGCCTCCCAAGCCTTGGTCTTGTCTTCATAGAGCCGAAAATGCTCTTGCGCCTGCGCTCGGTCCTCCGGGCTCAAGGCTTCCGGATCGAAGCCGAAGTCGAGATCGACGAAGGATACACAGAGCTCGGGATGGTTCGCGGAACAGTGGTAGCACTCACGATTGTTCTCCATCGTCAGCTTCCAGTTGCCATCCTCGATCACATCCGTCTGATGGGCGACCTTCGCATTACGGATGTCGTAGGGAGCAAGGCGTTCAACCATTGTGTGCTCGAGGACGTCAATGTCGTGGGGAGGGTTATCAGAGAGACAGGCATAGATCAGCCCACCAATCGACTTGAAGGTCACGGGTTTCAGTCCGTGACAATCCTTGTCAAAGTCCTTGCCCATATGAGGAGCGTAACTGAGTTCTCCGGTAAGATCATAGGTCCAGGTGTGATAGGGACAGACAAGCTTTGAGACGATCGTTTTTCCTTCGTCCAGCAGGCGAGCGCCGCGGTGGCGACAGACGTTGTGCAGCACACGAATTTCGCCGTCGTCATCTCGCAGCAGGATGAGGCTTGTCTTGCCAATGTCGATGACGGTGGCATCGCCAGCTTCCGGAACATCGCAGTCGAGACCGATGCATATCCAGTGTTTGTGGAAGAAAACATCGATGTCCGCGTCGAAGACGTCTTCACGCGTATAGAGGCCGGCGGGCAGCGAGTGTCCGTTCGTGCGAGCGTCGAGAAGGGCGGAGATGGAGGAGGGAAGTTTGTTTAGCATGAGAGCCCCTTATGCCTGTATTCGCATAGACTGCCCTTGCTACTGAGCCTCTTCAACGGCATTAATTATCACGCTCGCATAACGGCGAGTAATGTGAGGGGGCATGGAATGCAGTTTCGCAGGCGCTTGCCGTCGATGACGGCTCTGATCATGCTGGAGGCGGTCCTTCGTCGTAAGAGCTTCACCATCGCTGCGGGCGAGCTCGGGGTTACCCAGGCGGCGGTGAGCCGGCAAATTGCGTTGCTGGAGGAAGAGCTCGGTCAGCCGATGTTCGTGCGCAAACACCGCGCAATCGAGCCGACTGCCGCATGTCTGGTGCTGGGCGCCTCCCTGGCGCAGAGCTTCTCCAACATTTCCGACGCAATCGATGCCATCAAGGGGGCCGCCCAGGATGTGGTCACCATCGGCGCGACCGTGGCTTTTTCGTCTTTCTGGCTGCTTCCCCGCCTCGCCGATTTTCGCGCCCAGAATCCCGGCATTCAGATCCGCGTCGTGTCCCAGGATCAGAAGATCGATTTGGACAGCGGGGCGGTCGATCTTGCGATCCGGTTCGGGCTGCCTCCCTTCAGCGACGGAACGGTTATTGCCTCGCGCGGGGACGAGATAATGCTCGTCTGCTCGCCAGAATACCTCAACCGGCGCGACAAGGGTCCATTGTCCACGGCCGACGAGTTCATCGAGACTGACGCCGAGGACCGATCGTGGCTTTCCTGGGGCCAATGGCTCGCAGAACTTGGCGTGCACTTCGAGGTCACGCCCTCTCTTCGCTTCAGCCATTACACTGAGACCATATTCGCCGCACGCGCGGGTCAGGGAGTTGCCCTGGGCTGGGGCACCCTTGTTCAGACGTTCCTCGATGACGGCACGCTGGTTGCTCTCGATGAGACCAGACTATCGCCGGAAGGCCGATACAACGTTTTACTGCCGTTGAAATCCAGAAGGACGGTGGCTATCGACCGGGCTTCGTCATGGCTCACTGCCGCGCTTCACAAATGATCGTCTTCCCTTCGGAAAACTGCGGAATTCGGTAGGGCGGAGTGCGAAATGTCACCCTGACGAAAGTTCCGTCTTGACCCTGCTGATATAAGCAAATGTCACAGGATTTTGACTGCAAGAATTGCTACCTCCGGCTCTGTCGATGGAGTTGGATTGCATAGTGTCGGTCGTCCCAGCGGAATGTATGTTAGAAGTGAAGCAAAATGTTCGTTACGCCACCGCTAAATCGATGACCGGAAGTCAGAGGGCGCCACCGGAAACTTCGCAATTCCTAAGACACATTCAGCCGGGGCGCTATTGCGACTTGCCGCGGTTGCGGTCGGGCGCACTCAGGCCGCGTTGAGGGCATTCTATCGGCGTCTGTCGGCACGCGTCGGCAAGGCCAAGGCGGTCACTGCCACGGCCCGCAAAATCGCCGTCTTGTTCTACAAGACCCTGCGGCACGGTATTAAATACAGCGATCCGGGAGCCTCCCACTACGAGGAGACTTGCCGTCGACGCGTCCTCGCCGATCTCCAGCGAAGAGCAAAGTCGTTCGGGTATACCCTGCAGTTCGCCCAGCGCCACTTCGTCCAGAACCGTGCCCGGAGCAAGTTCCATCCGTATGAGGGGTGCGCCAACCGTTTGCCACCCAAACTTGCTACCTTCAGATCGGATGTGCCCCTGTGGCCGATAGCCGCCTGTGGCCAGCGCTTGTGACTACTCAGCGCGTCCAATGCCGAGTTCTGCCTCCGATCTTCCTCATCCAACCCTGATCCGCAGTGACGTGGAGCGAAATCGTCGTGAATGATTCGCTCGTTATTTCCGTATGTTAGATGATAGTATCCTCAAATTGTATTCCGTAAGAACTTTTATTGTGTACGCAAAGTACACAATTTATTGACAGCATATTAGATGCATGCCATGTTTCAGCCATGGCGCAACCAACGGCATGGAGTGACGCATGGCCAAGACCGTGAAGAGCAACCTGTACGAAGACTTGAAACGTCAAATTCTGACAATGGAGCTCGACCCCGACGCCGATCTAGACGAAGCCAGCCTGAGTGAGCGCTATGGCCTCTCCCGAACGCCGGTCCGAGACATCTTTCGTCGACTGGCGGGCGAGGGCTATGTCGATATTCGCGAGAACCGCGGCGCGCGCGTCATCCCGATGAACCATGCCACGCTGCGAAATTTCTTTCTGGTCGCGCCGATGATCTATGCCGCCGTCGGTCGATTGGCGGTCCAGAACTTCAAATCATCACAACTTGCGGACTTGAAGCAGACGCAGGAGCGCTTTCGCAGGGCCAGCGAAAGCCAGAATGCGCTGGACATGGTCCTTCAGAACAACCGCTTCCATGAGATCTTCGGCGAGATGTCGGCAAACGTCTATTTGCAGCCCAGCCTCGGCCGTCTGCTCATCGACCATGCCCGGATCGGCCACACTTTCTTTCGGCCGCGAAACGACGACATGAAGCGGCGCTTGCAGTTGGCCGTCGAACACCATGACGCCTTCATCGAAGCGCTGGCAGCGCATGACGAGGATGCCGTCGTCGATCTCGTCTTTGAACATTGGGAATTGTCCCGCGAGAACATGGAGATGTTCATCGCGCCGCAGGGACTGAAGGCGGACGTCTTCATCGGCGGTCCGGCTGCCAAAACATTGGAGAAATCATAGTGAAATTCGAGGGGATCTATACCCCGGCCGTCACTCCGCTTGATGAGAGTGGACAGATCGACCGGAAGGCATTCGCTGCCGTGCTGGAATCGCTGATCGAGGCGGGGGTCCACGGCATTATCGTTGGCGGGTCAACGGGCGAGTATTACGCTCAGACAAGCCAGGAGCGTTTTGACCTCGCTTCTTATGCGAAGGACGTCATCGGGAGCCGCTTGCCGCTTATCATCGGAACGGGCGCCACACGGACTGAGGATTCGGTCGAATACGCGAAGGCTGCCAAGGAAATCGGCGCTGATGCGATCCTCGTTTCCACACCTCCTTATGCGCTTCCGACGGGGCGGGAAAATGCGGTTCACGCGCTCACCGTCGATCGCGCGGCCAATCTGCCGATCATGCTCTACAACTACCCGGCCCGCATGGGTGTGATGATGGGCGAGGAATATTTCTCGCGCGTCGGCAAGTCGAAGAATGTCGTCGCCATCAAGGAAAGTTCCGGCGACATGGGCAACCTTCATCTGCTCGCCAGGAAGTTCCCGCACATTGCGCTTTCCTGTGGCTGGGACGACCAGGCACTCGAGTTCTTCGCATGGGGCGCCAAAAGCTGGGTTTGCGCCGGATCCAACTTTCTCCCGCGCGAACACGTCGCCCTGTACGAGGCATGCGTTCGCGAGAAGAACTTCGACAAGGGCCGCGCGATCATGAGCGCGATGCTGCCGCTGATGGACTTCCTCGAATGCGGCAAGTTCGTCCAGTCGATCAAACACGGCTGCGAGATCATCGGGCTCAAAACCGGATCCGTGCGCGCGCCGCTGCGGCCCCTCAATTCCGAAGAAAAGCGAACCCTGCAGACCGTCGTTGCCACCTTGAAGCGCACTGTCGCCAACATCACGTCGGGAGCCAACCATGCATGAACCCTTGACCGCTGCCGAATACAAGGCGATCGCTGCTGATATTCAGTTGCCGACAAATGCATTCATCGATGGCTCGTTTCGTCCGGCAATCTCCGGCAACACGTTCAAGTCTACGAATCCGGCGACGGGCGAAACGCTCACCGAGATTGCCGCATGCGATACAAGTGATGTCGACTATGCGGTGGCCAAGGCAAAGGAGGCCTTTGACGACGGTCGCTGGCGTTTGCGTTCGCCTGGTGAGCGAAAGGAGATCCTCCTCAAGCTCGCCAAGCTCATCGAACGCAACCGGCACGAACTTGCGGTCATGGAGAGCCTCGACAGCGGCAAGCCGGTCCGTGAATGCCAGACCGTCGATATTCCTGACACGATCCATACGATCCGCTGGCATGCGGAACTGATCGACAAGCTTTACGACAATACCAACAATGTCGGACCGAATGCCTTGGCCATGGTGGTCCGCGAACCTATCGGCGTCGTCGGCTGCGTGCTGCCGTGGAACTTCCCATTGCTGATGCTGGCCTGGAAAATCGGCCCGGCTCTGGCTGCCGGATGCTCGGTCATCGTCAAGCCCGCACAGGAAACGACGTTGACGACGCTACGTGTCGCCGAACTCGCCCATGAGGCAGGCATTCCAGCAGGTGTGTTCAACGTCGTGACCGGCAGCGGCAGGGACGTCGGTGAGCCGATTGGTCTCCACATGGACGTTGATATGGTTGCATTTACCGGCTCGACGCCAACGGGACGCCGCTTCCTACGCTACGCGGCGGATTCCAATTTGAAGAAGGTGGTCCTCGAATGTGGCGGCAAGAATCCCGCGGTCGTGCTTCCGGACGCGGAAGATCTCGACCTCGTTGCCGAACAGGTGGTCAACGGCGCCTTCTGGAATATGGGCGAGAATTGTTCGGCCACCTCCCGCCTGATCGTTCACTCCAGCATCAAGGAAGAACTGCTGAAGCGGATCGGCGCATATATGCGGGAATGGAAGACAGGCGACCCGCTCGATCCGGAAAACCGCATTGGCGCCCTCGTCAGTCAGAGCCATTTCGAGAAGGTGAAGTCGTTTCTCGACGACATCAAGACGGAGAACCTTTCGCTCGCCCACGGCGGCGCGACGCATAAAGGTGCCTTCATTGAGCCGACCGTGGTCGATGGGGTCACGACGAAGAGCCGGCTGTTCCAAGAGGAGATCTTTGGACCGATCCTTTCGGTAACCACATTCGAGAACCTTCCCGAAGCCGTCGCCCTTGCCAACGACACCAACTACGGCTTGACCGCCTCCGTGTACACGGGCAGCCTGCGCAACGCCATCCGGCTGTCGCGCGACATCCGGGCGGGCCTCGTGACCGTCAACTGCTTTGGTGAGGGTGACGCCAGCACGCCGTTCGGCGGCTACAAGGAGTCCGGCTTCGGCGGTCGAGACAAGTCCATCTTTGCCCACGACAACTACTGCGAGCTGAAGACGATCTGGATCGATGTCTCCGATCGCTCGGTCGACGAGACGATCCGTTGACCAGGACCGTCGTCAAGCGGCTTCCCGCTGAATCTGGCGTCTCAGGCTGGGAGGCGATCAGCAGACGCGTCGCCCCCATTCGTACGCTGGAAGGCAGCGTGGCGGCCGACTGGCTGATCGTCGGTGCCGGGTTTGCGGGATTGTCTGCAGCCCGACGGCTCTCGCAGATCCGGCCGGGCGACAAGATCGTCGTCATGGAAGCCGGAGAGGTAGCCAAGAGCACGGCTGGCCGAAACTCCGGCTACATGATCGATGTTCCCCACAATCTCTCGGCCGGCGAGTATTCAGGCGCCAGTGAAGCGGCAACCGCCCTTGAGATTGCACAAAACCGCTTTGCGATCGATTTCGCGAAAAGCGCTGCGGACGAATACGGAATGTCCCGGGAGACATTCGATCCGTCAGGCAAGATCAATGCGGCTGCAACGGCGCGCGGAATGAAGCTGAACGTCAGCTATGGCGAGTCGCTTCGGCGCATCGGCGAAAAGCATGTTTTCCTCGATAGATCGCAAGTGCGCGAGCTGACAGGAACGGACTATTACCTCGGCGGCTTATATACGCCCGGTGCGGTGATGATCCAACCTGCGGACTATGTCCGAGGCCTTGCGGCAGGGGTTGGGCAGACTGTGACCATCTTCGAGCGCTCGCCTGTCACGGAGCTGCGGCGTGAGGGTGGGACTTGGACGGCCAAATCGACACGGGGTGCAGTAACCGCCCCGAAGGTCATCCTGGGGGTCAACGGGCATATAGAGGACTTCGGTCATTTTCGCGGTCGGCTGATCCATATATTCGCCTACGCATCGATGACGGCTCCCTTTCCGGCGGATGATGTCGCCCACGCAGTCTCCGGGCAGGACCGGTGGGCGCTGCTCCCGGCCGATGCCATGGGTGCAACGGTTCGCAAGATCACGTCGAACGGCCTTTCACGCATCGTCCTTCGCACAAGATACACCTACGGCAGGACGATCACTGTCACCGACAAACGCCTGGAAAAGCTGGCGGCCGCTCATCGCCGGTCGCTTGATGCACGCTTTCCGAAATTGACGGATTTGCCGTTCCAATACAGTTGGGCCGGCCGCCTTTGCCTCAGTCGCAATCACGTGCCGGCCTTTGGCGAAATCGACGAAGGCTTGTTCTCGGCGTGCTGCGAAAATGGCCTCGGGACCGTGAAGAGCACGCTTGCCGGTGTGCTGGCCGCCGAGTTGGCGACCGGAACCGGCTCAGAACAACTCGACAAATACATGGATCATCCGATGCCCACGAGACTGCCGCCAGAGCCGTTTGCGTGGCTGGGGATCAATTCGGTGATCCGGTTGCAGGAATTGCGTGCAGGCCGCGAGGGATGATCCCTTGCCGCGCAATGTGAAGACTGAGCCCACCGCCAAGTCTTCAACGAGAATGGGAACGAAAACTAGGAGTAAGAACAATGAAGACTTTGTGGAAAGCGCTCTGCGCCGCCGCCATGGTCGGGATCAGCATGCTTCCTGCTCGCGCGGAAGAAAAGACGATCACCATGGGCACGATGTCATGGGAAGACCTGACGCCCATCACCGGTATCACCAAGAAGGTTCTCGAAGACGCCGGCTACACCGTCAAGGTGACCGAGTTCTCCGAATGGGGCATCGCCTATGCCGCTCTTGCCAAGGGCGACATCCAGGTTCTCACCTCGCAGACAGATTATGTCGCCCAGGACTACTGGAACAAGAACAAGAACCGTCTCGAGAAGATTTCGCCGGTTTCGCACGGCCTCTACCAGGGCATCGCGGTTCCGAAGTACGTTCCGATCGACTCTCTGGAACAGCTCAATGAAAACGCGGACAAGTTCGGCGGCAAGATCATCGGTATTGAACCGGGCGCCGGGCTGATGCGTGACTCTTCCAACGCCGTCAAGGACTACGATATCAAGCTGCAACTCGTCGAAGGCAGCACGGCTGCGATGACGGCGGCCCTCAAGTCGGCCTATGACCGCAAGGAGTGGATCGCCGTTACGATCTGGGAGCCGTCGTGGATGGTCCAGAAATACGAGGTAAAGTACCTCAAGGACCCGAAGGGCGTCTTCCCGCCGCCGCAGAGCTACTACTGGATCGGCAAGAAAGGCTTCTCCGAAGAAAACCCGCACGCCCGTGAAGTGATGGCCAGCGTCTATGTTCCGATCGCCGACATCACCGCCATCAACGGCGAGGTCAAGGACGGCAAGACGATGGATCAGGCTGTGCAGGGCTGGATTGCGGCGCATGCCGACCTGGTCAAGCGTTGGGAAAACATCAAGAAGAACTAACCGTGCAGGGCCGTCCGATCCGGTCGGACGGCCCTTGAAGCCCAATGAGAAAAGCCAGCACCAATTGGCTCAAGGGGATCGCTATGAAAACCGAAAATGCCGATACCAATGAAGTCCTGATCGACTGCCAATCCCTCTGGAAGGTCTTTGGAGACAAATCCGCCGCCGCCATGAGATCGATTGCCGAGCAGGGACTGGGCAAGAAGGACGTGCTGAAGGAGTTCAACTGCGTCGTTGGCGTCTCGAACGCCAGCCTGCAGGTACGGCGCGGCGAGATCTTCTGTATCATGGGCCTGTCTGGCAGTGGAAAGTCGACGCTTATCCGGCTGCTCAACAAGCTGATTACACCAAGCGCCGGAAAGGTGCTTGTCAAGGGCAGGGACATTGCCGCGCTCTCCCCCGTCGAGCTCCGCCAGATGCGTGCCACGAACATCGGCATGGTGTTCCAAAGCGTTGCGCTGCTTCCGCACCGCACGGTGCTCGAAAACGCCGGCTTCGGACTGGAAGTCCAGGGCATCCCCAAGCTCGAGCGCAACAAGATCGCCAAGGCCGCATTGGAAACAGTGGGCCTGGCAGACTGGGTTGACCGCTACCCGAAGGAATTGTCGGGCGGCATGCAGCAGCGCGTCGGCCTTGCCCGCGCGCTTGCCTCCGATCCGGAAATCATCCTGATGGACGAGCCCTTCAGCGCGCTCGATCCGCTGATCCGCCGCCAGCTTCAGGACGAGTTCCGCCAGCTCACGAAGTCGCTCGGCAAGTCTGCCGTGTTCATCACGCACGATCTCGACGAGGCGATCCGCATCGGTGATCGCATCGCCATCATGAAGGACGGCGTCATTATCCAGACCGGTACTGCCGAGGAGATCATCCTCAATCCAGCGGATGATTATGTCGCCGAGTTCGTGGCAGGCATATCGCGACTCCATCTGATCAAGGCGCATTCCGTGATGCACAGCGTTAGCGAGTTTCAGCGCAGCGAGCCACATTCCGATATCTCGTCGCTGCTGCGCACCACTCCGGATGCCGACATCGACGAGCTGATCACGCTGACCATGCAGACGGACCGTGACGCCATTGCCGTCGTCGACAACGATGAGGTCGTCGGCGTGGTCACGCCGCGCAGTCTCCTCATGGGCGTCAAGGGTACCTCCAACAACGATCGCGCGGCGGCCTGACCGCTGAACGGGAGCTGAGTGACATGGACATTTCAAGCTTCACTGACACCTTCGACGAATGGACAGACACCGCGCTCGAATGGGTAAGCGACAATGGAGAGACCCTTTTCGACTACGTCAGATGGGTCCTCGAGGGGCTCTACGATGGGATCCTCTGGCTGCTCGTGCTTTCACCATTCTATGTCGTCGCAATCATGGTCGCGCTGGTGGGATGGCGCCTGGTGAACGCCTGGTTCGCGATCCTTGGCGGCGTTGCGCTTCTCCTGTGCTTTTCCATGGGACTCTGGTCCGAAACGATGAGCACCTTGGCACTGGTCTTGACGGCGACGGCGCTCGCGCTGGCGATCGGTATCCCTGTCGGGATCGCGGCAGGTTTCTTTACGGCTCTCAACCGGTTCATGGAGCCGGGCCTCGATCTGATCCAGACGCTTCCGCCATACATCTATCTGCTGCCGGCGATTGCCCTGCTGGGCTACGGTCCAGCGACGGCGCTTATCGCCACCATTGTCGTTGCCATGCCGCCGGCAATCCGGCTGACCGCGCTTGGCATCCGCATGACGCCAAGCGAGTTCGTCGAACTTGGAGAGGCAAGCGGAATGAGGCCGGCCCAGATGTTCTTCAAAATCCGCCTGCCGTTTGCTCTTCCCAGCATCATGGCTGGGATCAACCAGAGCCTGATGATGGCATTTGGCATGGTCGTGATCGCCGGCATCGTCGGCTCCGGCGGTCTTGGAGAGACGATCTACGGCGCGATCCGAACGCTCGACATCGCGACGTCCATCAACGGGGCAATCGCGATCGTCGTCCTGACTATGGTGCTCGACCGCATAACACAGAGCGCGGCCCGGCTTGGAACAGGGAGGCAGTCATGAACCCGTCGGTTTTGCAGTTTTCGCCGGGCGCTTTTCTAGCTCCGGCGGTTGACTGGCTGAACACCAACCTGCATCCGCTGTTTGCCGCGATCAGCTATTTGGTGGAGGCCGTGCTGTCGGCAATCGAGGCCGCACTTCTATTCGTGCCGCCTGTTGCCCTTATTGCTATCGTCGTCGTCGCAGCCTTTCTTGCTGTGAATGTGCGAGCGGCAATCCTGGCAGGTCTCTGCCTGGGGTTCTGCCTGATCGTCGGGTTCTGGACGGCGTCAATGCAGACGGTTGCACTTGTGACCGTCTCCGTCCTGATCTCCGTGCTCGTCGCGTTTCCCATTGGCGTCCTCTGCTCGCGTTACAAGACCCTTGAAGCGATCGTGCGACCAGTCCTCGACGTCATGCAAACCGTGCCGCCGTGGGTTTACCTGATCCCCGCGGTAATGATCTTCAGCCTGGGGCGCGTACCAGCCATCATTGCCACGATCGTGTACGGCATTCCGCCGATGCTGCGACTGACCACCTTGGCGTTCAACCAGGTGCCGCGCGAGTTCGTGGAGCTTGGCAGTGCGATTGGTGCCCATCCTCGTTCAGTGCTCTGGAAGATCGAAATTCCGTTGGCCAAGCAGACGCTGTTGGTCGGCCTGAACCAATGCATCCTCCTCTCGCTGGCCATGGTCGTCCTGGCGGGCCTTGTTGGAGCAGGCGGTCTTGGCGCCGAGGTGACGCGCGGTCTGACCCGCATGGAAATGGGGCTGGGTTTGCGCGCAGGCCTCGCAATCGTGGCAGTCGCGCTGCTGCTTGACCGGTTAAGCCGTGGTCTTCTCGATCGCGACAGCACGCCTCGGGCAGCGTGACTCGAGGAAAGATATGAGAAAAAGCTTCTTCTGCGTCGACGCCCATACCTGTGGAAATCCGGTGCGTGTCGTTGCCGGCGGCGGGCCGCTCCTGCCACATGTTCCCGTCGGCGAGAGGCGCGAACTCTTCGTCCGCGACCATGACTGGATCCGACAAGCCTTGATGTTCGAGCCCAGAGGACACGACATCATGTCGGGAGCAATTATCTATCCCGCCTATCGTGACGACTGTGATTTTGCCGTCCTCTTCATCGAGGTAAGTGGTTGCCTTCCGATGTGCGGTGCTGGAACGATCGGCGTCGTGACGGCCGCGATCGAGGAGGGGCTGGTGACCCCACGCAGGCCGGGGCGTGTTTCCATCGAAACGCCGGCGGGACGGGTCGACGTCGCCTACGAGGAAAAGGATGGGTATGTGGACTCCGTTCGCCTCTACAATGTGCCCAGCTATCTGCACGAAGCGGACGTCGCCGTGGATGTGCCTGGAATGGGGCGCCTGATTGTCGATATTTCCTATGGTGGCAACTACTACGCCGTTGTCGAGCCACAGGAGAACTGGGCCGGACTTGCCGGTATGAACGCGGCCGAGATTGTCGGCTTCAGCCGGGGACTCCGAGAGGCTCTGGCGGACCTGTGCGACCCGGTCCATCCAGACGATGGAAGAATTCGCGGTGTCCATCATGCGATTTGGTGCGACCATCCGATCAACGACCAGTCGGATGGCCGATGTGCCGTGTTTTACGGAGACAAGGCGATAGATCGGTCGCCCGGCGGAACCGGCACCTCGGCACGTATGGCGCAATTGCACGGAAAGGGAAGGCTTGCTGTCGGCTCTTCTTACCGGCATGAGAGCCTGATCGGGACGGTGTTTCAGGGCAGGGTGGAGGCTAATGCCGACATTGGTGAGTATAAGGGCATCCTTCCGAGCATAGGCGGCTGGGCGCGCGTCATCGGCCACAACACGATCTTCGTGGATGATCGAGACCCGCTGGCACACGGCTTTCAGATAAGGTGAGTGAGGGCTGCAAACGTCCAGTATCAAGGAGATTGAGATGCGACCAGAAGACTATCGGCAAGGAGACGCCGTCGGCAAATCCGCCGGCCGTCTAAAGGTCGGATTTGTGCTTGCTCGATCCTTCACGCTTTCAGCATTCGCGCTTTTCGCGGATACGTTGCGGCTTGCGAGCGACGAGCATGATCGTTCCGGACGCGTACTGGCGGACTGGCAAGTGCTCGGAAGTACGCGGCATCTGATTGCGTCAAGCTGTGGGATCCAGGTGGCACCGACGTCGGATTTCGTGGATCCGACGAGGTTCGATTACATTGTCGTTGTCGGAGGCCTTCTCACAGCGGAAAACCCTGTCGATCACGACACGATCACATTTCTCAAGCGCGCGGATGCCGCCAGGGTACCCTTGATTGGTCTTTGTACCGGCTCGTTCATCCTTGCCGATGCTGGCTTAATGAGAAACCATGAGACATGCGTTAGCTGGCTCCACTACAAGGAGTTTCGCGAGCGCTTTCCTGATCTTTCTGTACGATCGGACAGGATATTCAACCTGGACCGGCAACGCGGTTCCTGTGCCGGCGGCAGCAGCGCAGCCGATATCGCGGCGGTCCTTGTGCGGCGGTATATCAGCCGCGAGGCTGAGAGAAATGCCTTGGAAGTTCTACAGATCGAAAAGGCGCGCTCCGCCGGCGACATTCAGCCACGGCGCCCTTTGCACGACGAATACGAAGATAACCGGGTCAAAGCGGCGATGATCCTGATGGAGCAGCATGTCGAAGGCGGCATGACCATTCTCAAGCTCGCGGCTTCCGTTCGCCTGTCGCGGCGTCAACTCGAACGGTTGTTTTTGGAAAAGGCGGGCATGTCTCCCGCAAAAGCCTACACGCGCGTGAGGATGGAGAGGGCAAAGGCCCTGCTTCTGCAATCGAAGGCGTCGCTGATCGAAGTCGCGCTCGATGTTGGATACGAGAACGCCTCCCACTTCACTCGCACTTTCAAGCGCATATTCGGCCAAACGCCAACTCAACTTCGGGCCTCTGGACCACCCCTTCTCTAGATACCTCGGGTCGCAACAATCGAGGAGCTGTGTGGCGATATCCCGTTGGCTCCTTTGTGGGCGAACAGATCGAGGCGTGTGAGGTTCTTCCACGGGCCCGGTAGGAGCGGACGTTTCGCCCTCGTTCTCCAGACCCTGATCCCATGCATGCGTGCAGCGGCTCCAACGAACGGAACGATGACGGGTGCTCCGATCGAGGCCGCAACACTAGCGGCTGCAGCAGCCACCGCGTGGGACGGCGTCGCGTCGACACGAGGCTCGGTCGCTTCCAGAATCGGACGATAAAGTTTGTGCTTCTCCGTCTTTTCGATAATACGATCCATCATCGCCACTGTTTCCATATCGGATAAGAGCCGGTTGCAGATTCGGCCGAGAGCATCACGGCGTCGGCACGATACCATGCCGCCGCGACATCTTCGCTCGGCGATTGCTTCGGATAAACATGATGCCTTTACCCTATAAGGATTGCGCGGATGTCGTTGACATTGGTGAGGGTTGGACCTGTGACCACGAGGTCACCGATCGCCGAAAAGGCGCTGTAGCTGTCGTGCCTGGCAAGAACCGAACGAGGAGCGACGCCCGAAGCCGCGATGCGTGCGAGAGTGTCGGGCGTGACGATTGCGCCAGCGGCATCCTCTGCTCCGTCGATTCCGTCGGTATCGCCGGCGATCGCCCAGACGCCCTCTATGCCGTCCAGTCCTATCGCAAGGCTCAAAAGGAACTCGGTGTTCCTGCCGCCGCGCCCGGTCGAATCCTTTGGAAGTGAGACCGATGTTTCTCCGCCGGACAGAATGACCGCCGGACCGTTGATCGGATGTCCTTTTGTCTTCGCCGAGATCGCAATGCCGGAGAGAACCGTGCCGACTTCTCTTGCCTCGCCCTGAAGTGCGTCGCCCAGGATGATGGGCGCGATTCCTTCTTCGCGGGCAACCTGCGTGGCAGCATCCAGCGCCATGGACGGCGACGCGATAAGTCTGACCTCCAGGTCGGTGGGCATTTTGAGAAGGGCAGAGCCACCCCTGTCCAGAACCGCTCGAGCAGCCGGCGGCAAAGTGAGCCGGTAACGCGAAATGATCTCCCTCGCATCGTCGACGGTGGTCCCGTCCGCCACGGTCGGGCCGGAAGCGATCTGTGACGGTTCGTCGCCAGGAACATCCGAAATGACCAAGGTGACAACTCGCGCCGGGTAGGCGGCAGCAGCAAGGCGTCCTCCTTTGATTCCGGAAAGTTGCTTCCGGACGATATTCATTTCCGAGATCGTCGCGCCGCTTGCGAGGAGCATCCGGTTGACGGCCTGCTTGTCTGCGAGCGTCATGCCGTCTGCGGGCGAGACGAGGAGCGAGGACCCGCCGCCCGATATCAGGGCCACGACAAGATCGTCGGGACCGAGCCCACGAAGGCTCGTCAGAATACGATCGGCTGCCCTCACGCTCATTTCGTCAGGAACCGGATGTGCCGCCTCGATGATCTCGATACGCCCGGCGGGCACCGCGTGGCCATAACGCGTCACTACCACGCCACTCAGTTCGACGTCGCTCCAGGCGGCTTCCAAGGCAGCCGCCATGGCGGCGGATGCCTTGCCCGCTCCGACTACGACGCATCGGCCGCTAGGGCGATCCGGAAGATGCTGGGCGACCACCTTGCTCGGATCCGCACTTGCTACTGCTGCGTCGAACATGCGGCGCAGCACCCGGCGGGCTGAAGCGTCGTTCCAGCTCATTCGGCCGCTGCCATCTTCAGGATGTTGGATCCGGCGATGGCTTCGCAGACCGCGTCGGTCACCTGCTTCGTGGTGGCCGTGCCGCCGACGTCAGGTGTGAGGATGCCCGCGTCGGTCACGCGTTCGACCGCGCTCATCAACCGTGCCGCCGCCTCGGGTTCTCCAAGATGTTCGAGCATCTGCGCTGCCGTCCAGAAAGTGGCGATCGGGTTTGCGATGCCCTTTCCCGTGATGTCGAAAGCCGAGCCGTGGATCGGTTCGAACATCGACGGAAAGCGACGCTCCGGATCAATGTTTCCGGTCGGAGCGACGCCGAGCGAGCCCGCAAGTGCGCCAGCAAGATCCGAGAGGATGTCGGCATGCAGGTTCGTCGCGACGATCGTATCGAGGCTCTGTGGCTTCAGTGTCATGCGGACAGTCATGGCGTCGACCAGCATCTTGTCCCAGGTCACGTCCGGAAATTCCTTGGAGACTTCTGCTGCGATCTCGTCCCACATGACCATGCCATGTCGCTGCGCGTTGGACTTAGTGACGACGGTGAGCAGCTTGCGTGGACGAGATTGTGCGAGCTTGAACGCGTAGCGCATGATGCGTGTCACTCCGACCCGTGTGAAAATGGCGACCTCGGTTCCTACCTCTTCTGGAAGGCCCTTGTGGGCGCGGCCTCCATGGCCGGAATATTCGCCTTCCGAATTCTCACGAACGATGACCCAATCGAGATCTCCAGGACCGCAGTTGCGCAGCGGCGGAGTGATGCCAGGGAGAATCTTTGTCGGTCGTACGTTCGCGTACTGGTCGAAGCCCTGGCAGATGGGGAGGCGAAGGCCCCAGAGGGTGATGTGGTCAGGAACGTCGGGCGCTCCAACTGCACCGAAGTAGATTGCGTCGAATTTCTTCAGCGTCTCCAGACCGTCCGCTGGCATCATCACGCCATGCTTCTTGTAGTAATCCGAACCCCAATCGAACGTTTCCGACTGGATCTTGAAGTCTCCGCTGCGCTTCTCGAGCGCCTCCAGAACCTGCAGGCCAGCTGCGATCACTTCCGGACCGATACCATCGGCGGGAATGGCGGCAATCTTGTATTCACGCATTTGTTTCTCTCCAGCTTGGAATATTAGTGTTGGACCGAGGTTGCTTGCCCGGGCTGGCGCGCTGCGCTCCTGGCCAGGAGCAGGGTGGTCAGGGCCGAGACTACGAGGAGTGCAGCGACGAAATACAGGCCACCTGCGAAACTGCCGGTAACGTCTTTTATCCAGCCGATCATGGAGGGCCCCACGAAACCGCCGAGGTTGCCGATCGAGTTGATCGTCGCGATCCCTGCGGCGGCGGCTGGGCCTGACAGGAAGAGTGTTGGCATGCTCCACAGCGGTGGCTTGGAGGCGCTGATCCCGATGTTGACGAGCGTCAGTGCCAATAGGACTGCGAAAACTGTGGTGGCACCGCTTGCGAAGGCGAGTCCGGCGGCGGCGAGCAGACATGCTCCCACGACGTGCCACGTACGCTCAGCCTTCTTGTCGGAGTTTCGCGCCCAAAGGATCATTCCCACGACCGCGAAGACAGCCGGGATCGCATTCACGAAGCCAACCTGCAACGAAGAAAGGCCAAAGCTTTTGATGATTTGGGGAGCCCAAATTCCGAGAGTATAGAGGCCCGCAGAGGTGCCGAAATAGACCAGGGACAAGGCAAGGACGCGAACGTCGATCAGACCCGCCCAGATGCTATGACTTGCCTTGGGTTTACCAGCTTGTTCTTGCTCCATCGTCTTAACGAGCCATGCGCGTTCGTCATCGCAGAGCCACTTCGCCTTTTCCGGGCGGTCCGTCAGGACGAACAGCACAACGACGCCCAGCACCAACGCCGGGATTGCTTCGATCACGAACATCCACTGCCAGCCGGCCAAGCCCCAGATCCCATGCATTTCCAGAAGCACGCCGGAAATCGGAGAGCCAATGGCGGTCGCAAGCGGTGCTGCAGCCATGAACATCGCCGTTACAGCCGCCCGGCGGCGGGCCGGAAACCAGTAGCTCAGGTAAAGGATGATGCCGGGGAAGAAGCCCGCTTCGGCCACGCCGAGCAGAAATCGTAGGACGTAGAAGCTTGTCGTCCCCTGGACGAGCGCCATGGCTCCGGAAACAAGGCCCCACGTGATCATGACGCGGGCGATCCAGATACGAGCCCCGACCTTGTTGAGGATCAAGTTGGATGGGACCTCAAACAGGAAGTAGCCCAGAAAGAAGATACCAGCGCCGACGCCGAAGACTGTCGATGTAAAACCGAGGTCTTGGTTCATCGTAAGCGACGCGAAGCCGATGTTCACACGGTCGATGAACGCGATGAGATAAAGAACCATGATGAATGGCACGATGCGCCATGTGATCTTGCGTAGTACGCGCGTTTCCAGATCGCTTGTCACAGCAAGCTCCTCCCTATGTTCGAGACATGCGCGTCCTCTCGCGCTGATCCGGGACTCTAGTTCTCCCTTTCCCTGGAATTAACAATCGGGTAATTATATAATTATTTGATATAATATCGGAGGCTGTCGTGGAACTCGAACAGCTAAGGTGTTTCGTCGCTGTGGCGGAGGAACTTCACTTCGGAAGAGCTGCCCAAAAGACGGGGATGCTGCCGGCGTCGCTCGGGCGACACGTCAGGTTGTTGGAAGAGTCGCTGGGCGCACAGCTTCTCAACAGAACGACGCGCAGTGTTAGCCTTACCGAGGATGGCGTGCTGCTCTTGCAGGAAGTCAAGCCGATCCTGGCCCGATTGGAGCATGTCGCCGAGACGTTTCTGGAAGCGCGGCACAAGCCCGCAGCCATTCTTCGGATCGGCGCGATCGACAGTGCGGCGGCCGGGCTCATCCCCTTGCTGCTACAGGATTTCCGGGAGATCGAGCCGGAAACCGTAACCCAACTCGTCGAAGACAAGTCAGTCCGGTTGATCCCGAAACTGCTCGCAGGACGGCTTGACCTCATAGTCATACGACCGAGAGAAGGGATCAGCAGGAGTCTGGTGGTGCAGCCGCTTTTTCACGAGACCGCCGTCGTCGCTGTTCCCGGCGACAGCCGACTTGCCTCGAACGAGACGGTGACAATCAGCGATCTCTCAAACGAACCTCTGATCGTACCCGAGCGGCGGTCACGCCCCCACAGTCACGATCTGACCATGACCCTGTTCTCCGACGTGGGCATGCGTCCGAGGATTGCGCAGATTGCTGACGAGAAGCAGACGATTATAAATCTGGTGGCTGCCGGGATCGGCTCCGCGATCGTACCACGCTGGACGTCCAAGCTCGCGGTTGCCGGCGTCTGCTACGTTCCGTTGGCACCAACTTCCGATGTGCCGATGGAGAAGTTGCCGTTGGCAGCAGCGTGGATGAAGGCTGTGCGGGATCCCACCAGAGACACACTGATTGATCTCCTGAGCCGGAACATCGAGCGCTACGCTGCGGAGGCTTGACAACTTCGAGCTTCAGCGCTCGTCACATAGATCTCTCGCACGATGGCCAAATGGCTCAGGAATGCGTCGACGCGGGCGGTGCGAATGGACTTGGGATTGAGGATGGCGACCACGTCGACGTCAGGAAGCGACCAGTCTTCAAGCAGCCGGATCAGTCGGCCCGCACGGATGTCTTCAAGGAGGCTCCATTCAGAATGTTCGATGACGCCAAGTCCTTCTACCGCCACGACCGCACCACCTCGCCATCACTCCTTATGAACCTTGTGCTTTTCTAGTGACCGGCGACAGGCGATCAGTCCTCAATGCAAAGGGCTATGCGGTTCCAGCCAGGCGGAAGGGGATCCGGACGCTGGACTTCAACAT
The DNA here is from genome assembly GCF_014193145.1 of Rhizobium sp. BK060. NCBI lineage: Bacteria > Pseudomonadati > Pseudomonadota > Alphaproteobacteria > Hyphomicrobiales > Rhizobiaceae > Rhizobium > Rhizobium sp. BK060. Next base: position 14,317 of record NZ_JACHYW010000045.1, on the reverse strand, counting down.
TGTCAAGTATGAGGTCGGCAGTGTTGTGCGCAAAGACGGCCGGCATGCCTCCCGGATAGTCGACAAGACCGATAATCCTTCCATCGGCGCCGCGCAGCCAGGCATTACCGCGACCCTCGACGTCCTTGGGTGGGGATAGGTCGACGTTTGTGGGGCGCAGGTCATATTGCTTGGCTGTTCCTAAGGGCCCCTCCTGCATCGTCAATTGGACGTTGCAAAGGGTTGTTCCGGCAATCCCACCGCTTCGCTCTGCGAAGAGATTGATAGGGCCGTGGCAGCGGCCGGTGACGTTCTCGACGCGGACATTGCTGACGAGGCCAGCGGGCACCTCCGGGCGACGATCAAGCTGCGTTATCGTTAGCGGTTCACCCGAACCCCAGAAGCCGTCGGCTGTCTCGTGGCAGTCGATCTCGATATCCGAGAAGACGACATTTTCGATGGCTCCGCCATCGCGCGAGAAAATACCGAGGGCTCGATTCGAGCGCCGCACTTTGGAGCGCATGAACCGAACGTCGCGGATGTCGCCAAAACTCTCTGTGCCTATCTTCAAAGCACAGCTGTTGCTCTCGACGACGCAATCTGAAACGTCGATATTCTGGCAATGTCCGATGCCGTGTTCGCTCCGGCTGGTTTTGAGGCAGATGCCGTCGTCAGCGGTGCTGATGACGACTTCGCTCACCGCAACGTCTACGCAGCTATCGATGACAATTCCGTCCGTGTTCGGAAGCTGCCGATTGTTGAACACTTTCATGCCGTTGATCATCACAGCGTTGCAGCGGACGAGGTGAACCGTCCACATCGGCGAATCCTCGATGACAAAGCCTTCGAGCCTGACGTTGCTGCAGTCCTCGAACACAATGACTCTCGGGCGCCTCTCGCTCGGTGTGTAGGTGCCGACGGTCCCATCGAAGCCGGTGTTGAAGGCGCCACCTGAAGCAACAATTTTACCTTTGCCTGATATCGCGACGTCATGTGCGTCCTGTGCCACGATGTAGGCGCGATTGGATCCCTCGGCGATCACACTCACCGAATTTCTCGCATAAAGCTCGTAGTCGGGAACGAATTCCAGCGTCGCACCTATCTCGATCGATAGAGTTACACCGCTACAAAGCCGGATCGGCCCCGATATGTGCCGTCCCGCCTGCAACAGAAGAGTTCCCCCGCCGACGGCAGCCAGCCTGTCGATGAAATGCTGTAGATCGGCGCCATTTGGTTCGACGGAAATGTCCATTGCGTTTCCTCTCATCTTTCCCAACAACTATGCCACGTCAATTTATTCGTCAACAGGACGAACTAATTGGATACGGTTGATCTTGTTTATGTTGACACCGCCGAAAACTCGTATTTAATTCGTCATGGTTACGAACAAACGCCCACTTCAAGGGAGTGTATAGTGGGTCGATCGTTCGCAGAGTTCTTGAAAAATGAGGAGCCAAGAAGGGGAACCCTATGAAACCGCTCAGGACATTGATGATGACAGCGGCTGCCATGGCGATGACGATTTCGCTGGCGGCAGCATCCGAACTAAAGATCGTCTGGTACGTTGACAACGATCAGGAAGAGGCGAACACGCGCGCCCTGCTCGAGCAGTACACGAAGCTGCATCCCGACACGACGTTCGATCTCGAAATCACCCCTTATGACGGGATGATCCAGAAATTCCAGCAGTATGCGGCCTCCGGCATCATGCCGGACTTGTCACTTACGTCATCGATGGAACCGGTCATCCGTCCTTTCCTGGTCGATCTCAACAAAGAGATCGGCCCTGAATGGATCAATGACTTCGTCAAGGGCTGGGGCGACGGCGCCAAGCTCGGCGACAAGGTGATCGCCGCGCCGCTGCGCGTGACCTCGACGGGCATCTTTCTGAACGCCGATGCCTTCAAGAAAGCCGGCGTTGCGATCCCGGATCAGGCGACCGGGTGGACCTGGGATGAATTCATTCCGAAGATCAAGGAAGTCGCCGAAAAGTCGGGTACCCGCTATCCTCTGGTATGGGACGTTTCGGCGAGCCGCTGGATCGTTCACGAGTATCAGTATGGCAACCACATCTATACGGAAAAGGAGCCTGTGAAGGTCGTCATGGACGAGGCAGCGTGGACGAGCACGCTCGACAAGTTCATCGACATCACCAAGGCCGCAATGCCCCCTGGCCTTTGGTCCGGCGCGAGCTCGGATAATCCGAAGGAAATCTTCACCGCCGGTCAGGCTGTCGCCTATATGTCGGGGAGCTGGCAAATCGCCGGATTGGCCGACAATGCACATTTTGCATGGCAGGCCGGCCCGACGCCACGGGGCACCGTTGCGTCGTCAATCTACGGGGGCGACTATATCGTGGCCTTCAACACGAGCCAGCATCTTCCGGAAGCGGTTGAATTCATCAAATGGATCACCTCGCCGGACATCCAGGCGCAGTATGCCAAGACCTTCGGCATGATCCCGGCAAATCTGAAGGCGCCAGCAGTCAAGTACGACAATCCGGCGGCGACCGAAGCGATCAAGGCAATGCAGAACGAGCTGAACGCCAGCCCGGCCTACGCGGCAACCGATCAGGCCTGGCCGCAAATGCAGGCTGTCTGGGGTACCGTGAAGACGGCTGTCACTCAGGCTGTTGCCGGCCAGATCTCATCCGCAGAGGCCATTTCGCAGATCAAGAAGGCAGCCGATGCCTCGCTTGAGGCCGGAAAGTGACGGCGGTCACCCTAGAAGATGGTCGTTCGGCACTGGGTCCCCACCCGGTGCCGAAAGGCCTGCGGGGCAGTCTGGCCAGCCTCGGCTGGCCTTACCTGCTCATGCTGCCCACAATGGCACTCCTCATCACCTTTACGCTCTATCCGCTGGTCCAGGGCCTGTTCATGGCCTTTTTCAAGCGGGGCGTGGTGGTTGTCCCACAGGTGCCAAGCACCTTGCCGCAGTACATCGGCTTGGAAAACTTCGTTGGGCTCTTAAGCAATGCCGATTTTCAGAATTCATTGCTCAAGACGGTCCTTTTCGTTGTCATTGCAGTTCCGCTGAACATTGTCGTCTCGCTGGCGCTGGCTCTTCTTCTGTCGCCTCAGACCAAGCTGTTTGCGGTTGTCCGCACGATTGTCTTTTTCCCTTCCATGATCAGCCTGCTGATCATCGGTGTTGCCTGGCGGTGGCTCTTCGGCCTCAACAACGGCCTGGTCAACTACCTGCTCTCTCTGGTCGGAATTGCGCCGGTGCCATGGCTGGAGCAGGACACGATGGCCCAGGTCGCTGTCGTCATAGCCTGGGTGTGGGCGCAAGCCGGCTTCAACATGATGATTTTCATAGCCGGCTTGACGGCAATTTCCATCGACTACTACGAAGCCGCCTCGATCGACGGCACCAGCAAGTGGCGGCAGTTCACCCATATCACGCTCCCACTCCTCAAGCCGACGCTGGCAGTCGTCTTGGTGCTGTCCTCGATCGAGGCCTTCAAGGTCTATGAACTCGTGGTGTCCCTGACCGGCGGCGGTCCGGGCAAGGCGACGGTCTACCTCATTCAGACAATCTACGACACTGCCTTCCAGAAGCCCATGCAGGCCGGCGTCGCGGCCGCCCAATCAGTGGTGCTGTTCATCATCCTGTTGCTTTTGACGATCTTCCAGCTACGTGTATCGCGGGGTGAAAAATGACGCGCATCTACACTCCCTGGCGATTGATCTTCGTCACACTGACGCTGTTCGTCTTCGTGATGCCGCCGGCCTGGCTGTTCCTGTCGTCGTTGAAGTCGCAGCAGGAGATCTTCCAGTGGCCGCCGACCATTTTTCCGGCGCAGCCGACGCTGCAGAACTTCATCGACACGGTGTCGCGCGCGAAGTTTCTTGTCTTCTTCCGCAATTCGGCTGTTGTCTCAGTGCTCTCGGCGTTTCTCTCCGTCACCATCAGCGTGATGGCCGGCTACGCGCTCGCGAAGTTCAGATTTAAGGGAGATACGCTTTTCTTCCTGCTCATCATGTCGTCGTTGATGGTGCCGTTGCAGATCGTCATGATCCCGGTCTTTCTGGTGCTGCGGGATCTCAATCTTCTCGACACGCTGGCAGGCATTATTATCGCGCCGGCGGCAACCCCGACCGGGGTCTTCCTCATGCGGCAATACATCACCAACATTCCTGACAGCCTTCTGGAGGCGGCACGTCTTGACGGTACGCCGGAGTGGCGAATCCTGTGGCGGATCATCGTACCGCTTGCCATACCCGCGATCGGCACGTTGCTTGCCTTCAATCTGGTGTGGCGTTGGAACGACTATCTCTGGCCATTCCTCATCATCAGCGATCAGGATAAATGGACCGTTCAGGTTGCGCTTGCCAACACTGTCGGGCGCTTCGGCATCAACTGGCCGCGGCTGCTGTCCATGTCGGTGCTGTCGGTGCTGCCCGTGCTTGTGATGTTTACGGCGTTGCAGCGCATGCTGATGAGCGGCCTGATGGCAGGCGCGACAAAGGAATAAGGTTGCACCCACCAACTGAACTTCAAAAGCCGCCTCAAGGCGGCTTTTCTGTATGATGCTTCCCACAAAAAAAGGCCGCCCGTGAGGGCGGCCAGTTGGGGAACCTAACCGGCTGTTGCCGGTCATTTGTGCTTGTAGAAAAGTGCAGCGGCCGCCGGCATGCTGCTCCATCCCTGAAGCAGCGAGCCGCGACCCCAAGGAGGCGAGAAATATTCGACGGCGCCCATCCAACCCTCCTCAAGGCAGGTCCTCCACCACCGCAAGAGCGGGTAGTCGGCGCCGTCCAAGCCATGGGCCAGGAGTTGCTCCGCATAGAGGCCTGAAAGATAGGGCCAGTCCGAACCATTGTGATAGCGGTAAGCGAAATAGGACTTCTCGCGCGTATCTTTCGGACGCTTGAATGGCGGGAAGGCGCAAAGCACGCCCCAATCGCCGTAGGGCTGTTTGTTGTTATTGCGACTTTCCAGGGTCTGCTGGACGCGGGCAAGTACGCTCTTTGCTCTTTCGGGAGAGACCGCTTTGAAGCGAAGCAGCGTCAGGCTGTCAAGCGTCAGGTGATCTTCGACGAAATCCGTTTTTGTCCCGTAGTCTGCGTAGGTGCCGCTGGGCTGCAACAGTGCCTGGTCTAGCGAAGCGCGTGCTTTTTGCGCCATGGCAGCCGCCCTCGATGCAACCGCCTCATCAAGCGACACGCCATGCTGCGCGATGACGTCGAGCGCGCCGATCCAAAGGCCGAGATCATAGGCAACATAGCCATGGCGATAAACGTTGTCGGCCCAGTCGCGATCGTGGCGTGGCTTTATCGGCAAGCCGTTTCCTGCCGCGTCGAACCCGCAATAGCGATCGAAGATCGTCACCACCTTGTCCCAATAGAGCGTAAGGGGGGAACTGTCACCGGTTGTCCTGATATAGTCGCCGATCGCCAAGACAAAGAAGAGCGGGCTGTCGAAGTGATCGCTCCACCAATCGCCAGGCCGAAGGTGCTCCTCTTTGATCCTTGGATGCGTTTGCCGTACTTTCTCCCATTCTTCGGCCTGTCCGGGACCTGTCAGGATGACGCCGCTCGGCGCTTCTCCGTTCGGCTGGACGCCCCGTGCAAGAAGGTCGATCTGAGCGCGGACCGCCTGAGGTTCCCGGTCGAGGAGGGCCTGGAGCGTCCAATAACCGTCACGATAGTATGTGCGAGCCGGCGCGCTATAGGCCTGGCCAGCGGCAAGGCCGGCAAAGGCGCCATGCTCGTCCTGCCGTATACTGGAGAGGGCGGCATGCAGGCTCTGCGAGATCATGCTGCGCATCAAAGGATCCGTTTCCGGCATAGCATCGCAGCGCGTTACATAGGCATTCGCCTCGGCGATCAGTTGTGTCTCTTCCAGCTTGAGAGCTGCCAGTGCCTCCTCCATCGTCGCGCCGGCGGTCACGAATATCCCGCTGGATCTCTGCTCGGCGATGGCGACGCCCCAACCGGTACGGGCAATACGGCGACTGCCTGTCCGCTCCACCGGTTCGCGTTTTGCCACACTGCCCCACCAGGCGCAGCGCCGGGCGGGAATAAAGGTCCGCAGCTTTGCGCCCTTCAAGAAAAGTGCTGGCGCCGATTGGGCCACATAGAGTCCCCCATCATGCGTTTCAACGCGGTTCGGGGCATAGGTAAAGGGGGCGCTCCATCCGGTAAAAGTCAGATTTGCCAGTTTGCCGGCGCCCCAAAGTGAAAGCTCGAGCTTGCCTTCCGGGCGGCAATCGCCCTGCAGACGCGGAGCCATGAAGGGGACGAGCACAGGCGCAGTGGAACGAAGCTGTCCGTCCGCGAGCGGCGCCAGAACTTGGTGCTTCACTTGTTGTGGCGCGCTCATTGGACGGCCTCCCGTTGTCCAAGATTTTCAATGCTTGCAAGGTCGTTGAGACCAAGCATGAGAGCTCCGAGCATGCCGGCCTCCGGGCCAATGCCAGTTGCCTCTATCTGCGTCGCAAATGGCAGCAACACCGATACATGCCGTGTAACAGCGTTGACAAATTCCCGTCGCGAGCCAATGCCGCCACCCAGCACGATGAGGGCGGGATCGAAGAGAGCTTGCACGGAAGCTATGCCAACCGAAGCGGATTTCGCGAGCGTCTCGATAACCGCGGCAGCTTGCGCATCTCCGTCTGTGGCGCGAGCGAAGATCTCGGCCACCGGCAAGGTGCCATCGCCATAGAGGCTGCGCACCGCGGGCGAATCGACCTGGTCCTCAAAGAGGCCCGCGCGGGCGTACGGTGCCGTCTGGTGCGGATTGGCACCGAGTGGCAGCAAGCCAAGTTCCCCCGCCCGTCCATGTTGGCCGCGGAAAAGCATTCCACCGACGACGAGCCCCATGCCGACACCGGTTCCGAAGGCGACGAATGCGAGGGAATCGCGATTGCGTCCCTTGCCGAGAGTGGCCTCAGCGTAAGCTGCGAGGTTGACGTCGTTCTCGACCACGACAGGGCAGGGCAGTGCCTGTGCGAGGAGCGCGGCAAGTGGCCGATCCGATGGAATTGCTAGATGGGGAGAAAGGGAAGCGAGCCCTGTCGACGGCGATACCGCGCTCGGTACGCCGACCACGGCCTTAAGCAGAGGGCCTGGTTCCCGATGCTGTTGCAGCAGAGACAGGATCATCCGTGGAATTTGCCTCAAGACTGGTGCCTCGGAACCATGTTCCGTCGGTTCTTCGGCCTTTGCCAAAATCCGCCCTTCAAGATCGGCTAGACCCACCAGGATTTTCGTTCCACCCAGATCGACACCAGCAACGACGCCCGCACCGCCTGCCCGGCAGGGCTGATGTGCCTGTCGCAAGCCAGACGCAATGGTTGAAATATTTGACAAACTCAGTCCTCTGCGATATTTGTTCGGCAGGTTGACGAATTTATTATTGCCGCGTCGGAGGACTGTCAACAAGCAGTTTGAAATCGGCGGGCTTTCATGGAAGAAGCAAATCACCGGTACAACGATGAAGACGGATCTGGCGGGATAGCTCGACGATGGCACTAACCGAAAACGCGCCTCCCGTATTGCGGCAGATTTCTGTTCGCGCCGTTATGGATGTTCTGCTTCACGCCGGCCCCACGTCGCGTGCGGAGCTCTCCAAGATTACGGGTCTCTCGAAGCAGACGATGTCCGAGGTTATCCGGACGCTGGAGGAAGGCGGGTGGGTCCGGGAAAAGGGCGTCACAAGCGGGCGCATTGGCCGCACCGCCATTACCTATGAGGTCAATGGCGACGCCGGATATGCCGTCGGTATCGACATGGGGGCGACAACAACGCGTATCGTGCTCGGTAATATTGGCGGAAGCGTTGTCGGCGAAATCGACTACCCATCCGATCGCCGCGGTGGTTATTACCTGATCGATCAGGTGGACGCGATGCTGTCGAAAATGCTTGCGGACATGGGTATCGCCCGGGAGCGTGTGCTCGTAACGGCAATTGCGACGCCGGGCGTTGTCGACCCGGTCACCGGCGCGCTCTCCATGGCGCCAAATCTGGTCGATATCGGTGGAATCGATATCGGCCGGACGCTGAGCGACAGGCTGGGCTGTCCTGTCGTCCTTGAAAACGATGTCAACGCAGCTGTCATCGGGGAGTCCTGGCAGGGATGCGCGACCGCAATCGATTCCGTCGCTTTCATATCGCTGGGGACAGGTATCGGACTGGGCGTGCTGCAGGACGGCAAGCTGATGCGCGGTGCGAGCGGCGCGGCAGGCGAAATCTCCTACATACCGTTCGGCGCAGACCCATATGCCGAAGACAGCCTTGAGCGCGGCGCCTTGGAATGCGCGATCGCGGCCCAAGGGATCAGCGCGCTCTACGCCCGCTTGGGAGGCGCGAAGGATACTTCGGTGCGCGATATTCTGGCGCTTGCCGAAGAAGACGATCCGCGCGCGGTCGAGGTGATCGGCAAGGTATCGGACATCGCTGCCCTCCTCGTCGTTTCCGTCAATGCGATCGTCGACCCGAAGACCGTCGTTCTCGGCGGCAGCATCGGGCGCCATCCGCTGATTGCCGAACGTGTTCGGCAAGGCATTACGAAAGCCAGCCGTCGTGCCATCGACGTCAAGGCCAGTGTTCTCGGTGGCAGGGCAACACTGCTGGGCGCGTTGGCGATTGGTCTAAACCATGTCCACAATCTGCTCTTCTCGCCGCAGACCCTGCCGGAGCAGCGGCGTCTCCCACCGCCGCCACTCTGATTTTCAGGCCCCTTCCGTGCCAGTCGGAAACACTCGTTGTACCAGCTGACGAGACCGGCGTGATGACGATACCAGCGCCGACGAACATGAAGGTAGTCGACACCTCCCCACGATCAGATGGAGCGGGCGCAAGCCGTCCAGGATGAGGCTTCGCCGAGAAAATCCTATCTGCGGGGGGAAGAGCCGATCTGACCGTATCGTAGAAAATTACGTTCGTCATCTTGACGAACTAATTGCTTCCACGCAAACTGGCACCACCGAAAGGGACGGCATTCGACCGCTCGGTGCGCCCGTGGTTGCCTCCAGATGCAGCACAAAGGAATGAATTCATGGCCGGTCTCAAGTTGAAGGACGTCAAGAAGAGCTTCGGCCATCACGCAATCCTTCATGGTGTGGATCTCGATGTAGGCGAGGGCGAATTCGTCGTGCTCGTCGGTCCTTCCGGTTGCGGCAAGTCAACGTTGCTTCGCCTCATTGCCGGCCTCGAAAGCGTGTCCGCGGGCCAGGTCATCATTGGCGACAACGATGTGACGGCGGCATCACCCGGGGATCGCGGGATCGCGATGGTATTTCAATCCTATGCTCTTTACCCGCACATGACCGTTGCGAAGAACCTTTCCTTCGGTCTCGAGAACCTCAAGATGAGTCGGGCCGAGATCGACCAACGCGTGATCGAAGCGGCAAGAATGCTGGCAATCGAGCCTCTTCTCGACCGACGGCCGAAGCAGCTCTCAGGCGGCCAGCGGCAACGGGTGGCGATCGGTCGGGCGATTGTCAGGAACCCCAAGTTGTTTCTTTTCGACGAGCCGCTGTCCAACTTGGATGCCGCGCTTCGTGTGCAGACACGAGGGGAGATCAGCCGCCTTCACAAGCGGCTCGGCGCAACAATGGTCTATGTCACGCATGATCAGATCGAAGCGATGACCATGGCGGACCGCATCGTCGTCCTCAATGCAGGACGGGTCGAGCAGGTCGGCACTCCGCTGGAGCTCTTCGACGCTCCTGCCAACAAGTTCGTCGCAGGCTTCATCGGTTCGCCGCAGATGAATTTCTTCGAAGGAACGCTTGTCGGCGCAGGTTCGGGGCATCTCGTAGTCGACGTTCCGGGCTTTGGCCGTCTGGATATTCCAGCCGAGCTCGGGGCGGCGACAGTCGGCGAGGCTGTGATCCTCGGCGTCCGGCCGAGTCATTTCGAACTCGCTAAAGGCAAGGGCGCAGTCGGATATCCGATCCGCTTGGACGTCGATTATGCAGAAAGCATCGGCACCGACACCTATGTGTATGGAATGGTCGAGGGTAGCAGGACGGCCACAATCGTCCACCTGCCGGATCATGTTGCGATCAAAGACCGTTCATCGCTTGCTCTCGTCGTCGAACCTGCGCGCTTTCACCTGTTTCGAACCGAAACGGGCAGCTCCTTTGCGAAATTGCCTCTCAGTGCGGGCAACCTTGCCAAAGCCGGCGACGCCAGGGCCTAAGAGCCCCACAGTTTCATGAGCTGCTCTTGGCTGCCGGACACATAATCGCCGTTTGTGTGAGTGCCTCGGCGCGAAATCCCTCATCGTGTGCCCTGGTTATACGGAGCATCGTATCTGCAAGGCGTTCGCACTCATCGCTGAGTAAGCCCGGCAGGCTCAGCGGATGCCAGAAGAACGAGAACGTATGCCCGTGGTCATCCTCGGCAGCATGGTTCCATCTGTCGGGCAAATCCGACGCATGCCACACGAAGAAATGCCAAACGGTACCGTCTGCCCCTACTTTCTTGCTTCCCAGAGTTCCATCGCTGATAGGCTGACCAACCCGCTCTCTTCACGAAGTTCGCGTTCGGCGGCATCTCGCGGATGCTCGGCCTTCTCGATTGTCACTTTGACAAACTGGTTTCCCGCCAATGGATGCTTGAAGGCGAGAACTTCGATCCCGCCGTCAGTTGCCCGAGTGACAATGGCGCAAGCTTTCTCAATCTTGGTCATGTCGCATGAAAGGCTTCAAAGTACCGTGCGTGTCAACGCCGCAATAGGCCGACACCGCCAATTGCGGATATCCTACAAAGCCGATTTTAAGACCCATCGGGTAAGGTTTAGTGAACCCTTCGATATCGAGTTCCCCCAGTGCGTACCAGCGTGCGATCTCCGGGGTGCCGTCGCTCTCGTGAAAGTCTATGTGGTCGCAGTGTTGGAATTCTCCGGAAGGAAACTCCACCTCAAACACAGAAACGACTTCGTGGCCCATCCTCACCCGCATGGGGTGTATAGGTTCTCAATGACGAGCGGGCCACTGACAAGGCGGATCTCGACGCCAAGCTCTTCTTTGAATTCACGTCGAACGGCAGCTTCGGCTCGCTCTCCGAATTCGACACTTCCGCCAAGCGGACGTCCCGTGACTCGACCGCTATCGTCACGAACCTCGGCAGCAAGAAGACGGCCGTCGCGCCAGTGCAGACCGATGGCTTTCACTCTAATTCGATTACTTGGACGGCAAGTGTTCATGGGAGCCACACATAATAAGTGGGGAGCCATGTCCGCCGCAATGGGCCGATTCCGGAATGTCCGATTCGGGAGGTGCATGTGGTGAAACTGCCGTTGCTTCCGACTGACACCTGCCGACGCTCATTGAGCGGAAGTCGCGCGTATTCCGATTGCTAGAGCACCCCGATACAGCGCAGCAGCGCCTGCAGTTCGGCCTCGACACCTGCCGCCCGCAGGACGGCATCACGATCAATCCGGCGCGCCAGATTGGCGCGCGTCATGGGTTTTTTGTATTCCGGCCACTCCTTTTCGAGCGCCTTAATCGCCCCCGGTGTATCGGGCGGGCGGTTGGCCGACTTGCCCTCAAGATGGCGCAGCAGTACTGCCTCAAAACAGGGGCGTTGCCAGAGGATCGTGATCCCGTTGTCGGCCGCGAGCTTTCGCGTTCGCTCGGCGCGCTGCGGCTCGCGCTCGGCCTGGTCAAAATCCAAAAGCGCGAAGCGTTCCGCGGGGGCACTGCGTTTCCTCTGGAGCAGCTTCAGGCGAAGCACCGCCATTTCGATACGCGACAGGGGATCGCCGGTCCCCGGCCCCAATTCGTCAATATGCAGGTGCACCGGCAAATTGGCGTCGCGGATCAGGTCTTGCAGAAAACCGGCATAACCGACTTCTGACGCGCCCTCGCAGCCGATATATACTGGACGGCGAAGCTCAATATACGGCGGGCGACGACGGCTCATCCGAGGTGTGGAACCCCGCCGTAAGCACCACTGAGATATTTGCGATAGTGGTTCTCGTCGCGGCGCACCTTCACGTCCATGAGGCTGTAAAAGTGGCTGCGACCCTGGCGGTCCTTCTCGCAGATCACGATTTCCTCCTTGTTGAGATCATCGAGCAGCGAGGCCGAATGGCAGGAAAGCCAAAGCTGTGCGTTGAGCTTGTTGCGCCCCGAAGCCACATAGAACCAACGCACCAGTTCGGGCAGCATGTTCGGATGAATGGCCGCATCCATTTCGTCGATCACGGCGATACCACCCGTATCGAACGCGCTCATGATGAACGGGAACATCTTAATAAAGGCCCGCGTGCCGTGACTTTCCATCAGCCAAGGCATTTCGACCGCAAGCCCCGCGTGTTTGAACAGCAGCAGTGGCCCGTCGTCCGTATGCTGAAAGCGCATCCCTTCCACGCCCACGTCGATGCGGCTTAGCTCATCCTTCAGTCGCGAGACGACGTTGGGCTGGTTTTTCAGATAGTCGATCACGTCGCGATCGACGAAGGAGTGCACAGGCTCAATCTGGAAAAAGGCCTTACGCGCAGTATCCACGAGAAGCTGCGCAGTCGGGTGCTGGAATTTCGCGAACGACGACAGCACCGTATGATTGCCGGCGAGCGTCTTCATGAGGTGCTGGAAGCCCGAGAGGCTGAAGACTTTGGAGTCCTTCACCTTGCCCTCGCCATCGCGCTCATAGACGCGCTGCCATTTCCCTTGGCCGTTCGGCTTCTGGCGTAGCGCCTCGGACGCGATCCGCACCGCGAGCCCTTCCTTAAGTTCGATTTCCAGTTCGTAGCGGTAAATGCCTTGCTCGACCTTTTCGCCGGTCATGGCGCGCCGAAAGACTTCCGGCGTCAGGTTCATGATCCCGCCAAGCTCGATCGCGAACCGGATCGGCCGATTTGCGGATTCCACGTCGTTGAAACGCTCGATGCCGGCGAAGCCTGGCGCCGTCCGCGCTACGCTGTCGCGGATCATCGTCACGACGAATTCGAGCGCGCGCAACACCGTGGTTTTACCGGACGCGTTCGCGCCATAGAGCGCGACGACCTTCGGCGCGCGCACGTCCGCGCCCTCGAAGATGGGGGCATAACGGCCTTCAGGATCAGGCACTTTTCCATCCACGGTCAGGTCGAGTACCTGCGGATCGCGGATGGAGAAGAAGTTTTCGACCTCTAGCTTGTAGAGCATAGGATACCTCGTTTACGGCTAAAATAGCATCTTTGACGAGATTTCGTCAATAATCCGATTATAGGACGATTCAGCATGGTTCGATGTCAATCGCCGGTTTCCACGACGAGGCTCGACAACTTCGCATCGCCCAACAATCCTTGCCATCCGCCACGCCAAGTGTAAGCGCGAATTTCGGTGCGCCTTTTGAGGCGCAGCGCTCTGAGGCATGAAGTGTCCACCAAAATAGGTGGACACCAAATCATGGATGAAGATGCTCCTAAACTGCAGGTGCGGCTTGTTGGTCGCGACGGCCGCCGTCGATATGACCCTGCCTCCCGAGATCAGCTTGTCGCAGCGTGTTTAGAGCCCGGCGTTTCGGTCTCGCGTCTAGCTCTGGAGCACGGCGTCAATGCCAATCTCGTTCGCAAGTGGGTGAAGAGAGCCAGAGAGGATCGTGGTTTACCTGTGGTCTCGGCGTTCGTTCCGGTTCAGATAGCTGCGGATATGCACTCGTCTTCTGCCAGCGGTCCACTGACGAAGGCGGAGCCGGCCGGCAAACGATCTCATGCATCCAAGCTGAGCGCGGTGCTGCCGAACGGGGTCAGCCTGACGGTGGAATGCAGCGATGTCGATGGCTTGGCGGCGATCATAGGAGCGTTGGGTCATGTTCAGACTGGGCGCTGATCTCAAGGTCTACCTCCATCGGAAGCCCATCGACTTCCGTGCGGGCATCAACAGCCTTGCGGTTCTGGTGCAAGAGGTGATGGAGCTGGATCCCTTTGCTCCATCGGTGTTTGCCTTTTGCAATCGCCGTCACGACCGGATGAAGCTTCTGTTCTTTGATCGGTCCGGTTTTGTGATGGTGCTGAAGAAATTGACGGAAGACAGGTTCCGTTGGCCCCGCCGGGAGGTGCCGGTCGTTGTGCTGACGACAGAACAGCTTCACTGGATTCTCGACGGCATCGATATCGATGCGATGATCCGCCATCCCGTACGGCAGTATCAGATCGCCGGCTGAGGATGGCGAATTGCGATTGACGCGCAGGGACGGTTCAGATTCAAGAATCTGATGACTCGCACCGGCGAACCGAGCATTGCAGAACTGATGGCGCAATTGGCAGCCAATGCTGCCGAAATCGCTGCGCTCAAAGCCGAGAAGGAAGCGCTCTCGCAGCGGGTCGTCAAGCTTGAAGAAGAACTGGCACTGGCAAAGCTCCATCGCTTTGCACCCCGCAGCGAAAAGCACATTGA
>NZ_JACHYW010000044.1:0-37493 GCF_014193145.1 Rhizobium sp. BK060 | reverse complement strand
ACTTCCATCCTATCGGGGAACAACCACCTGCTCTTCAAGAGCGTGACCACTTCTGGCCATCAGGGGCGACTCGCTCCCGCGATTACCCCATGTGTGAACCGATGATGTCAACACGCTCGCGCAGAGAAGGAGCTTGACCGCAGCCCGTAATTGGTAACTGAACGCTTCAGTCCGCGGGAGCTTCCAATGCGTTCAAGGATTACCGCACTTCGATGTTGATAGCTTTGGGGCCCTTGCCCCTTTTATCTGGCTCCGTATCGAACGACACCTTTTGTCCTTCATGAAGAGATTGGATGCCAGAATCCTGAAGAGCCGAGATGTGTACGAACACATCGTTGCCACCGCCGTCGGGGCTTATAAAGCCAAACCCCTTGTCGGCATTGAAGAATTTGACTGTACCCGTTGGCATTGCTTACCTCATCAACTGCGAGACGGCTCCAACATGTAGCCGACGCTTGTCCTTCGCAAGCGAAAATACGCCTGCCGGATGTAATGCTGGTCGCGCCTATACAATTTGAAGCGGAGGTGAAGGTCGGCGTCCCTCCCAGGGAGCTGCGAGTGGCCAAGGCATGACCGCAGGTGACGCGATGCTGCCGGCGGTGGCGGCCAGCGGCCCAGATGCGATATGTCAACCAACCGAAACAAGAAGGCGTCTCGCCGTGCCGCGATCAAGGTCGATAAGAGCTCGGGGGATTTGCGATAAAATCGAGATCGTAGCGCGCGACTTTATCGGAAACAGTCTCGATTATACGCAACTTTGCTAGTCGAGCCGGCGGACATCTGCCTGCATCGCGACAGCCTTCGATCAGAACCGCCACGTCCTCGTCGTTCTTATGCCGATGATATTCGAAGAATACACAGCCCGGCTCATCGCGTGTAGACGCGACATGAGGCTCCATGGCGGCGAGGAACTCGTCCCGCATCCCCTGCCTGCAGGTCAGTCAGCCGGTTATGAACTTCATCGGCCATCTAACGCCGATAAGGCATCTATCAGCGCACCAGATTCGGCCGTCCAGCCGAATAACATCTCGATTGCGAGAAGCGACGCCTCGTGGTTGCTGCGGGGCGCATCGGCCGCGATCAACTCGGCCGTACAGTCCCTAAGCACAATGCAGCGGTAGTCACGGAACGTCGCGTCCCTGACCGTCGACTCAACGCATATGCTGGTCGTTGCACCAGTGAATATGAGCGTGTTGATCCGTTTGGCACGAAGAATGGTGTCAAACGACGTTTCGAAGAAAGCGCTGTATCGATGCTTGGAGACCACAACATCACCTTGTCGGGGCTCAAGTTCCGCGACGATTGCCGTATTCCAAGTATTGCGAACCAGAATTTGGCTTCGGATGCCGCTAGGTGCCTCCACTGTCGCGCCGATGTTCATGCGCCTGTGCTTGATCCGATGCGGGGAATCCTCGTTCCCCGCATCGGAGAGGTCGGAATTGTGTTCCTGCCGGGTGTAGACGACAAACAATCCCGCACGCCGTGCCGTCTCGAGCACCCGGGAAATCGGCTGAACGAGGGCCGCAATCGGCGCGACATCAAGGCCAGCACCGTCGAACATTCCTCCACGGCTACCGAAGTCATTCTGCATATCGATGACCACGACGGCCGTCCTGCGGGGGTCGAGGCTTATCGGCTCAGGCCTAGCGGTGATTGAGACTTGCGCATCCATTCCCAGCCCTCCCACATCGAGCGCGGCAACCATAGCACGGCGTGGGTGTATCGTCTGCTAGGCACCGACCGGTGCTTGCCGAAGGGACTTTTCAAACGCCCAAGATCTGACATCGAACAAGAGCGCCCGACGCTGTTTGAGTCGGGGGCTGATCCTATCGTTGTATTTCGACAAAGGTAGTCTGCGAAACTACAAACGTTTGCTGCGAAGGACACTCAGATCTTTGCCAGCGACTGCTCGAGATCAGCGATGATATCCTTTACGTCTTCGATGCCGACCGAAAGGCGAACGACGTCGGGACCGGCACCGGCGGCGATCCTTTGCTCGTCCGTCAATTGACGGTGCGTGGTCGACGCCGGATGGATCACGAGCGAGCGCGTATCGCCGATGTTGGCGAGATGCGAGAACAGCTCCAATCCCTCGACCAGCGTTTTGCCGGCCTCGTAGCCGCCCTTCACGCCGAAAGTGAAGACCGAACCGGCGCCCTTCGGCGAATAGCGCTGCTGTAGGGCGTAGTTCGGATCGTCTTCGAGGCCGGCATAGTTCACCCAGGCGATCTTGCTGTGTGCCTTCAACCACTTTGCGACAGCTATTGCATTATCGCTGTGGCGCTGCATGCGCAGCGGCAGCGTCTCGATGCCCGTCAGGATCAAGAACGCATTGAAGGGCGAGATGGCGGGGCCGAGATCGCGCAGACCGAGCACGCGGCAGGCGATGGCGAACGCGAAATTGCCGAAGGTCGAGTGCAAGACCACGCCATTATATTCCGGCCGCGGGGTGGACAGCATCGGATGATTGCCGGACTTCGACCAATCGAAGGTTCCGCCATCGACGATAATGCCGCCCATCGAATTGCCATGGCCGCCGAGGAACTTCGTCAGCGAGTGCACGACGATATCGGCGCCGTGTTCGATCGGCCGAATGAGGTAAGGGCTGGCCATGGTGTTGTCAACGATGAGCGGCAGGCCATGCTTGTGCGCCACCGCCGCGATCGCGGTAATGTCGACGAAGGTGCCGCCGGGATTGGCGAGGCTTTCGATGAAGATCGCCCGCGTCTTGTCATCGATCTGGCTTTCGAAGCTTGCCGGGTCGGCGGAATCCGCCCAGCGAACCTGCCAGCCGAAATTATCGAAGGCATGGCCGAACTGGTTGATCGAGCCTCCGTAGAGCCGCTTCGCGGCCACGAAGTTTTCGCCGGGGCGCATAAGCGTGTGGAAGACGATCATCTGCGCCGCATGGCCGGACGCAACGGCGAGCGCCGCAGTGCCGCCCTCGAGTGCCGCGACGCGCTCTTCGAGCACGGCCTGGGTCGGGTTCATGATACGCGTATAGATATTGCCGAATTGCTGCAGACCGAAAAGGGCTGCCGCATGATCGGAGTCGTTGAAGACATAAGCCGTCGTCTGATAAATCGGCGTCGCACGTGAGCCGGTCGCGGGGTCCGGCTGTGCTCCCGCATGGACTGCCAACGTATTGAAACCCGGACCGTTCTTGGCCATGAAGCCCTCCCATTTAGTGATCGAATGGCGGCGAGCATAGCCGACGGCCGCGAAAAGTTAATCGCGTTCCATTTCAACCCAGGCACGTTATTTGAAAAATCCAACCCGTCAGCGGGCGAGCCGTGGATACTCGATAGCGGGGCATCGATCCATGACGATTTTGATGCCGGCCGCCTCGGCCCTTGCCGCTGCCGCATCATCACGCACGCCAAGCTGCGCCCATATCACCTTCGGTCGCGGGTTCATTGCCAATGCCTCATCGACAACACCCGATAGATATTCCGAGGCCCGAAAGACCTCGACCATGTCCACCGGCACAGGGACATCGGCGAGCCGGGCGTAAACCGTTTGACCTTGGATCTGCTTGCCGGCCTGGCCTGGGTTCACAGGGATGACGTTGTATCCCCGTGACAGCAGATAGCCCATCACGCCATTGCTGGGTCGAGCGGGATTCGGCGACGCGCCGGTCAGGGCAATCGTCTTCACGGAACGCAGAATGTCGAGGATGTAGTCATCCTCATATTCATCGTGATTCAAGGGCTTCGGCCTCCGATAACAATCGCGTTTATTTCGCGGTTCGCTGAAACCAGCAGTGAGTTTCGGCGTATATAGGAATTAGGACGCCGAAGGAGGATGTTCCCATGAAAAAATTGGCTGCCGTGATCGCCTTCGTTATGGCTACCTCCCCGGCGCTGGCCATTTCGCGATACAATTCGCTCACGATAAGCTGTCAGGCCGCACGTGCAGCGATCCGCAATGAGGGCGCCGTGATTTTGCGGTATCCGTCGAAGCGGGTGCCCGGCATGACACTGTTCGACCGCTACATTCGCAACAGCAATTATTGCGACGTCAACAAATACGCGGAATGGACGACCATCCCGACCAAGGACAATCCGAGGTGCCGTGTCCTGAATTGTCAGAATATCGACAACCTGAACGGGATGTTTATCATCCCATATTACTCGCTGTAAAAGCGCACTCCTGCCATACCAAATCGTGACGCGCGAGGCCTTGCCGACACAACCGTGCGCGCTGCGGGATCCGGCTGAGCGGCGGATTCCGTGATGGCTTTGTCACACTCCTGCAAAATTCGACACGGAAGAGTCGGTGCCACCGTCAGTGTTCTATGTATATCCTGTATATGTTCACATATGTTCCCGCATATGTTAGCAACGCCTCATAGTTGAATAAGAGATAACCGAATAAACACTTCTGGTGTACGTTCCTCTTTTCCGGAAATTGCGATCCAGCATCTTCAGGTTGCCTGATATATGACAGGGCGTTGTTGCGCTCCGTCACGTCGTCAACCGGGATTGCTTTTTGCCGGCAACGGCGTAACAAGCATTTCACAATTGCTGTTTTCACACCGTCCGGTGGTCCTTTTTGCCGATCCACGTCATTCTGCTCGTTCTGTTTGGTGCGCTGCTGCACGCGACATGGAACGCCATGATCAAGGCGGGCACGGACAAGTCGCTGGATGCCAGCCTCATATCGGGAGGCGGCGCCGTTTGCGCCCTTCCCTTCCTGATGTTCCTGCCATTGCCGAATTCGGCGGCATGGCCCTTCATCGGCGCTTCGGCCGTCCTCCAGTTCGTGTATTTCCAGCTTGTCGCCGGCGCTTATCGTGCAGGCGACATCGGCCTCGTTTACCCGCTGATGCGCGGGTGCGCACCACTCTTGATTGCAGCCACCAGCGGTTTCATCCTGGATGAGAGGCTGTCGACAGGCGCGCTCATCGGTACGATGACGATCTGCACCGGTATTCTGACACTGGCCTTCGAGGCGCGAAAGGGCGGCGGACAAGCGATCCGGCTGGCGCTCGCCAATGCATGTGTCATCGCGACCTACACCTATGTGGACGGTATCGGCGCCCGTGTCTCCGGCAATGCGGTGTCGTATACGCTGTGGATGTCGCTGCTGCCGCCGATATTGCTCTTCGCCTGGGCGATCTCCAAGCGGGGTACTGTCGCAGTCGCCGTCCACGTCCGCTACAACTGGTGGCGCGGCCTAATCGGTGGTGGCGGATCGATTGCATCCTACGGCCTCGCACTTTGGGCGATGACCAAGGCGCCAATGGCAACTGTTGCGGCGCTGCGCGAGACGTCGATCCTCTTCGCGCTGCTGATCTCAGTGATCGTGCTGAAGGAAAAAGCCAGCCCGTGGCGCTATCTCGCCGGCGCAATCATCGCGCTCGGCGGACTGATCCTTAAACTCGGTTAGCTATTCGCCCGTCCACTGCGGCATGCGCTTGGAAAGGAAGGCTCCAATCCCCTCTTCGGCATCGGCCGTCAGCATGTTATCGACCATGACCTGAGCGGCGTAGCTGTAGGCTTCCTCGATCGGCATTTCGAGCTGGCGGTAGAACGCTTCCTTGCCGATCTTCAACGTCAGCGGCGATTTGCTCGCAATGACGGAGGCGTATTTGGTGACGACCTGCGTCAGGTATTGCTTCGGCACGATGCGGTTCACGAGGCCGAAATCCTTGGCGGTCGAGGCGTCGATCGTCTCGCCGGTGAGCAACATTTCCATCGCCTGCTTGCGATGCGCTGCCCGCGAGACCGCCACCATCGGCGTCGAGCAGAAGAGGCCGATATTGGCGCCCGGCGTGCAGAAAGTCGCCGTATCGGTGCAGATCGCAAGGTCGCAGGAGGCGACAAGCTGGCAGCCGGCGGCGGTGGCGAGCCCGTCGATCTCGGCAATAACAGGCTTCGGCAGGCGCGTGATCTCGAGCATGAGGTCGGCTGCCAGCGCGAAGGTTTCTTCGAAGAATGCCTCGCCGCCGTCCTCATCGGCCCGATGCGCAGTTAATTCCTTGAGGTCGTGACCTGCGGAAAAGACATTGCCCGTCGACGCGATGATGACTACGCGAACAGCAGCGTCATTCGCAGCGCTCTGGAGTTCACCGATCAGGGTTTCCATGACGGCGATCGAGAGTGCATTCGCAGGCGGATTGCTGAGCGTCAGCCGCAGGATGCCGTCGCTCAACTGCGGAATGACGAGCGCGCCCTCGCCGGCTTTGCTCGGGTCCTTCCGGAAGGATACGACTTCGGCCATGGTCTAACTCCCTGCATTGCTTTTTCATGCTAATTGTTCTGCCACAGGCGACAAGCAATTTCGAGGCAAAGTCATGCAACCGATCATGACGATCGACGAGCTCCACCATTTTCTGGATACGGATTTTCCACAGATCCACACGGATGGGCGCGTGTTCACGATTACCGATATCAAACCTGGCAGCGTCTCGATGCGGCTCGACCCAAGCGAGAGGCATTTGCGTCCTGGTGGCACCGTCTCTGGCCCCGCCCTCTTCACCCTAGCGGATGTAACGGCCTATGCGGCAGTACTCGCGCATATCGGGCCGGTTGCGCTGGCGGTTACGACCAATCTCAACATCAATTTCCTGCGCCTGCCGAAGCTTGTTCCAACGACATGCACCTGCAGGATTCTCAAGCTTGGCAAGCGGCTCGCCGTCATCGACGCCTCCGTTTTCCAGGAGAATGCAGATGAGCTGATCGCTCACGCGACTGCGACTTACTCTATCCCGCCACGTGAAATTTGAGGTACCAAAATACCACATAACTAACATATTGATTTTGCTTATGTATTTTTACGGTGCGCAAATCTGACAATATTGACCGCAGTCCGCTTTGCCTCTATACACACCGCCAGAAATGCAGCCTTTCCGGGCTGCTTTCTTTTTGGCGCGTCTTCGAACAGCCAAACCAAGCAACAAGAAACGCCCTCTCGCCTTCGGGCCGAGGGATCCAAAAGAGAGTAACAACTATGGCAACCTTCTCCCAGAAGCCTGCAGAGGTGGAGAAGAAGTGGGTCATCATCGACGCCGAAGGGCTCGTCGTTGGTCGTCTCGCTTCCATCATCGCTATGCGCCTGCGCGGCAAGCACAAGGCAACCTTCACGCCTCACGTTGACGACGGCGACAACGTTATCGTCATCAACGCCGACAAGGTCGTTTTCACCGGCAAGAAGTATTCCGACAAGGTTTACTACTGGCACACCGGTTATGCCGGCGGCATCAAGGAGCGTACCGCTCGCCAGATCATCGAAGGCCGCTTCCCGGAGCGCGTTCTCGAGAAGGCTGTTGAGCGCATGGTTCCGCGCGGCCCGCTCGGCCGTCGTCAGATGAAGAACCTCCGCGTTTACGCTGGTTCCAATCATCCTCATGAAGCACAGCAGCCTGTCGTTCTCGACGTCGCAAAGCTGAACAAGAAGAACGTAAGGAGCGCCTAAGAATGGCTGACCTCTCCTCCCTGAAGGATCTCGGCACGTCCGAAGCAGCTGCTGCTCCGGTTCACGTCCGCAAGGTCGACTCGCTTGGCCGTTCCTACGCAACCGGCAAGCGCAAGAACGCTGTTGCTCGTGTATGGGTCAAGCCGGGCTCCGGCAAGATCGTCGTCAACGGCAAGGAATTCACGGAATACTTCGCGCGCCCGGTTCTGCAGATGATTCTGCGTCAGCCGATCGTCGCGGCTGCCCGTGACGGCCAGTTCGACATCGTTGCAACGGTTGCTGGCGGCGGCCTCTCCGGCCAGGCCGGTGCCGTTCGTCACGGTCTTTCCAAGGCTCTCACCTACTTCGAGCCGGGCCTGCGCTCGGTCCTGAAGAAGGGTGGCTTCCTGACCCGCGACAGCCGCGTTGTTGAACGTAAGAAGTACGGTAAGGCCAAGGCCCGCCGTTCGTTCCAGTTCTCCAAGCGTTAATCACTTCGGAATACGGGAATGCGAAGGCCGGGCTCTTGCCCGGCCTTTTCTGTTGGCGGCCGCTTGAAGCGGCTCGTTCCCTTGCCAGTTCTACTGCATTCTATCTATGCGCTTCACGCGCAGGCCAAGGGAGGCAGGAATGACCAAGCAAGCAATCTATGTCGAACTGAAAGCAAGATCCGGCAAGGAAGAAGAAGTGGCTACGTTCTTGAAAAGCGCACAGGCTCTTGTCGCGCAGGAGCCTGGCACGGTGGCATGGTTTGCCGTTCGCTACGACCAGAGCACATTCGCCATCTTCGATGCCTTCGATGACGAGGCAGGCAGACAGGCGCATTTGAATGGCAAAGTGGCCGCGGCGCTGATGGCCCGAGCCGAGGAACTGCTGGCCGAGGCTCCGCAGTTGAGGACTCCCGAAGTCCTGGCGGACAAGTTGCCGGGCTAGACCAGCCTTGGCCAAGCGACCGGCTTTGCCCATTCGGTTTGAGATTTGTTTCTGGTAGGCATAGCGGACAAAACACTCTCGAGGAGAATCTCTTGGCCAACAAGTCGATCGATCATGCTTTTACGGCTACGAACCTGACCTCGGCAGCCAGCGACCCGACCTTTGCCGGCGCGCTATCGTTCATGCGCCGCCGTTTTACCAAGGACCTGACCGGCGTGGATGCCGTGGTCTGGGGTATTCCCTTCGATGCCGCGACCTCCAATCGGCCGGGGACGCGATTCGGGCCGCAGGCGATACGGCGTGCGTCGGCGATCTTCGATAACGACCCGCAGTATCCCTTCAAGCGGGATCTTTTTGCCGATATGGCCGTGATCGACTACGGCGACTGCCTGCTCGACTACGGCAACCACCACGAGACGCCGGCCGCGATCGAGCGGCAGGCCAAGACGATCATCGATAGCGGCGCGTTCATGCTGACCCTCGGCGGCGACCATTTCGTCACCTGGCCGATCCTCAAAGCGCATGCCGCCAAGCACGGGCCGCTGGCTCTCGTCCAGTTCGACGCGCATCAGGACACCTGGTTTGACGACAACAGACGGATCGACCACGGCTCGTTTGTCGCGCGGGCTGCGCGAGACGGCATCATCGATCCGGATCGTTCTATCCAGATCGGTATCCGCACCCATGCGCCCGAGGATTTCGGCATTCATATTCTCTATGGTCATCAACTGGAGGAGATGAGCGCGGGAGACATCGCCTCGACGATCATCTCGCATACCCGTGGGGCGCCATCTTATCTGACCTTCGATATCGATTGCCTCGATCCCGCCTATGCGCCCGGCACGGGAACGCCGGTGTCGGGCGGTCCCTCGAGCGCCAAAATCCTCTCAATTTTGCAGCGCCTCCACCAACTGGACATCAGGGGCGCCGACGTCGTCGAGGTCTCGCCGCCCTACGACCATGCGGATATCACTGCCATTGCGGGGGCGACGGTCGCGATGTATATGCTGGGGCTGCATGCCGAGCGCCGCGCGAGCGCGTCACGCGGCTGACTCATCCTTCTTACAAAGTGATTCCGGACTTCTTTCTAACCTATTGAAAGTGTGAGCAAGACAATGGCACCGAAGATCTTCATCGATGGCGAACACGGCACGACGGGCTTGCAGATCCGCACGCGCATGGCCGGTCGTCGCGATGTCGAGCTTCTGTCGATCCCGGAATCGGAGCGTCGCAATGCCGCGATGCGCGAGGATATGCTGAACGACGCCGACATCGCCATTCTCTGCCTACCGGACGACGCTTCGAAGGAAGCCGTGCACATGGTCTCGGGCAACAACAATGTCCGCGTCATCGACACCTCCACGGCGTTCCGCGTCAATCCTTCCTGGGCCTACGGCTTTGCGGAAATGGATAAGGAGCAGGCAGAGAAGATCAAGTTCGCGCGCTTCGTCGCCAATCCGGGCTGCTACCCGACCGGTGCGATCGGCCTCATTCGGCCGCTGCGCGCTGCGAGCATCCTGCCTGATGCCTACCCGGTCACGGTCAATGCAGTCTCCGGCTACACTGGCGGCGGCAAGCAGATGATTGCGCAGATGGAGGATCAGAGCCGCGACGATGCAATCCCCGCGCCACATTTCCTTTATGGCCTGACGCTGACGCACAAGCACGTACCTGAGATGAAGATTCACGGCCTACTCGATCGCGAGCCGATCTTCTCGCCGTCGGTCGGCAAGTTCCCGCAGGGCATGATCGTTCAGGTGCCGCTGCATCTCGGCCATCTGGCCGAAGGCACGACGCTCGAAAACATCCACGCTGCTCTCGTGGCCCACTACGCGGGTCAGGACATCGTGACTGTTGTGCCGCTGGAAGAGAGCCGCAAGCTCCCCCGTATCGATGCCGTCGAGCTTGCCGGCAAGGACACGATGAAGCTCTTCGTGTTCGGCACGCCGGGCGCTTCGCAGGTCAATCTCGTGGCGTTGCTCGACAACCTCGGTAAGGGTGCGTCGGGAGCGGCTGTCCAGAACATGGACCTGATGCTCGCCTCGTAATCCCGGAACTGATCGATGTCGCTTGATACGCTGCAGGCGAACACGAGCGCGTGGTTTGTCGCCTCCTTGCCGGATCATGGCATTTTATCACTTGTCGTCATCGCTTTCATTGCGGGACTGGCGCGCGGCTTCTCGGGGTTCGGGGCGGCGCTGATCTTCATTCCGCTTGGCGGCGCAATCATCGGTCCGAAGCTGATTTCGCCGGTCCTGCTTGTCATAGACGGCCTTGCGACGCTGGGTATGATCCCTCCAGCCTGGCGCAGCGCCAGCCGGCGCGAAGTCTTCACCATGGCTGCGGGCGCGGTGCTGGGCGTGCCCGCCGGTACGGCAGCTCTGGCGTGGGTGGATCCCCTGACATTGCGCTGGGCGATCACGGCGATTGCGATTTGCCTGCTTGCATTGCTTGTTTCCGGGTGGCGATACCATGGCGAACCACGGACATCGCTGACCTCCATCACGGGTCTCGTTGCCGGCCTCTTCAGCGGCGCCGCTCAGCTCGGCGGGCCGCCGGTCGTCGCCTACTGGCTGGGCGGCAAGGCCAATTTTGCCCGGGTGCGGGCGAACATCATTCTATATTTCGGGATCTCAACCTGCTTCAGCGTCGTCAGCTACCATTTCGGCGGGCTCTTTGTTCAAGCCGTCTTCGCTCTGACGATCGTGATCCTGCCGAGTTATGCCGTCGGCCTATATGCCGGCTCGAAGCTGTTCGGTCTCGCCAAGGAAAGCACGTTCCGAACGATCGGCTATCTGCTGATCGCAGCCTCCGCCATCTTGGGAATGCCGGCGCTCGACGGGCTCCTCCGATAGGTCCAGCCTCTCAAAACAGCGGAGCGACGCGCGACACCGCCGGCCTCCGGATAGGAGCATCCGCACCTAGCGAGCCATCAGGGGCGAGCGCGCCTTCACGACCAGCGTGTCTCCTGGACCGTGCACGGCGGCAAAAAGCAAGCCGGCAAGGAAGGTGAAGTGATCGATAAAGAATCCGAACTCGGCTTGATTGCCGCTCCAGTGGCTTGGGCCATGGAACGCGAAAGCCAGAAAGACCACGTAGATTCCGGCCAGAACCGAGGCTTCCGAGAAGAAGGCTCCTGTCAGGAATGCCAGCGTCAAGCCAAGCTCGAAGAAAGCCGCTACCCACGCCAGAAAGAGTGGGAAGGGAAAGCCTGCCGCGGCGATATAGCTTGCCGTGGACTGCATATCCATGAACTTGAAGCTCATGGCTATCGCGAACACGGCTGCGAAGATCAGTCGCGCCAGCAGAATTGCAATTGTCTTGCTCATGTCATCTCTCCCTCGGCCCAAAGCCGTTCAGCATCATTGTCCAGATTTCCGGCTTCCTGCATCTGCACTTGCCGATGCCGTCAGCTTTCCCCCAAAGGACGCCGCAAGATGTTCCCTCCCGACAAGCGGCCGCCATTCTTTCAACTGAACGATCGTGAGGCGCATCAGGTCCAAGCCAGGTGATCGGCCAGCACATCATCGACAACCTGCCACGACTTCTCGACGTCTACGGGATTTGCGCCGGCCATGTCGGCGACGACTATCAGGGCCTTCCATAACGTCCATCCGCGGCCGCGCGCCCACGTCCCCGCATCCAGAGGGCGTGCATTGCGAAAGACCTCACGGCTTCGCCCCTCGAACAGGTGCCAGGCGATCGCGAGATCGCAGGCAGGGTCGCCAACGCCCGACGTTCCGAAATCGATGACGGCATCGAGCCGACCGTTCTTTACCAGAAGGTTGCCATAGGCCACGTCGCCATGGAACCAGACAGGCGCACTTTGCCAAGATGTTGAAAGCGCGGCTTCCCAAACCTCCTTTGCCAGTTGCGTGTCGATCCGGCCATCCAGCAGCACAAGCGCCTGGCGCGTTTGCGCGTCATACACATCCAGCGATCCGCCGCGAAAGAAGTTGTGCGAGCCGGGCGGAGGTCCTCCCGTGGCGTCGGATGCCTGCAGGGCATCGAGGAAGCCAGCCAGCGTGGTGGCGAACTCGCTGAGATCGTCGATGCGTTCCACCAGCGCCGTCTCACCGTCACGCCACTCGTAGATGGACCAGGGCCAGGGATAGGTCTCGTCCGGCCTTCCCATCGCCAGAGGCACGGGTATCGGCAGAGGCAGTTGCTGTGCAAGGATCGGCAGCCACCGGTGCTCCTTGGCGACCTGATCGGCATAGCGAGCAGCGCTCGGCAGCCGAACCGTCATCCCGGCGCCGAGGTGGAATGTCCTGTTGTCCCATCCGCCGAACTCAACGGGCCTGATCGGCAGAGCCGCCCACTCGGGAAATTGCGTGGCAATCAGCCGCCGCACGAGTGCGGCATCGATAACTGGGCCATCCATTGTCCTGACATTCCTCCCGGATAAGGGGATATATTGTTCGCGTTTCGGCGACGAGATCAACCCTGGGTTTGCCTTCGGCCCTGCGGACTTTGAATCAAGTTCCTAAGAAGATAATTCGGGATTTTCCAATAACCATCTGCAATTTCAGAAATTTTCTCCGGAGTGAATGCCTTCGGCGGGTCGCTCCTTTATGCGATTTCTATATCTGCGCACTTGCCCACGAATGGAATTCCTACCGTGAACGGCGTTAGCCTTCCCGTGAAATGCGAAGGTTGAAAGCTATGCGAGACTTCATGCTACGCAATGCCCCGATCACCCGCCCGCGCCGCCCTGCACCGAAACGACAGATGCGCGAGCGACGTACGGCCCAGGCGCTGATCCTGTTCGGCGTCATGCTTGCCGCAGTCGAACTCTACGTCATCCTAGGCGGCCTTTGACATGCCAGCAAACAAAGTATTGCGCCTCGGCGCCACAACGACGGCGCTTGTTACGCCGTTTCGTGACGGAGCGCTCGACCTTTCCGCGCTGGAACGACTTGCAGAGCGACAGATCCACGGTGGCGTTGACGGACTTGCTGTCTGCACACTGACCGGGGAAGGATCGACGCTCACCAGAAGCGAGCGCGCCGCAGTTATCCTTACCTGCGTCCGCGTCGCCGGCGGGCGTGTTCCCGTGATGCCGCAACCGGCACGAATGCGACGGCAAGCACGATCGCCTTGACGCGCGACGCTGAAGAACTGGGAGCAAGCGCGGCCCTTGTGACACTGCCCTACTATTCGAAGCCGGGACAAGAGGGGATTGTTGGCCACTTTACTCAGCTTGCGGCAGCAACGACCTTTCCCCTGATCGTGGAAAGCAACCCGCTGCGCACGGCAATCGATATGACCTCGCCGACGCTTGCTGCGCTCGCCCATATCCCATCAGTCGTCGGCCTGCTCCTTGCCGACGGCAGCGCCGCTGCACGCGCCTTGCAGCCGGACTGGCGTCAGCGCCTCTTGCTTCTTTCCGATTGCGACGCAACGGCCCTCTCGTTTCTGAACAGTGGTGGCAGCGGGATCATCTCGGCCGGTGCGAACGTGTGCCCGCGTTTGTATGCATCGCTGCAACAAGCGGCCCGCGGCGGCAACCTCTCGGCTGCGCGCTTGCTCGAGGATCGGCTCGCTGCGTTGACAGCGGCCTTGGGTGCCGAGAGCGACCCCGCAGCGATCAAACACGCCTTGCAGACTCTGCTGCAGACCGATCCGGAGGTCCGTCTGCCGCTTCTGGCTCTCGATGCCGATGAAAAGCTGTCGGTATCGCAAGCGCTGGCGCGCGCCTCCGACGCCCGCGATGTAGCTTTATCCATATGATATTTTTATATTTCTCGAGCTCGAACCAATGGAAGACGCATGCGAGCGCCATTAATTTCATGCGTGTGGCACTGCCCTGTTAGGGCAGAAGACAATTCGAAAGGAAAATCGATGCCCTCTCTTCAATCTGCTTCCGCAATCGAACCCCTCCAACGCCGGAGTTCAGCACGCTTTATCATCGGTCAGGATCGAAATGGTCGCTGGGTGGTGCAGGATCAAAGGGGGCTTGTCGGAGGCGTATTCATCAGTGAGTACGCCGCACGCCATTTCGCAGCCGACGAGTGTGACCATCATCCCGAGCAGATTTGCCGCGCCGCCGATGGCATCGTCCTGCAGTTCGGCGCGCTCGACCGGAGCGATAGCGAAATCCACTGACGTCGCCGCCAATGGCGAACGCTTCCTTAACTGGAATGCGCCTATGGTACGGGCACGAGACCAGCCACGCCGAAGACCGATGCCGAAACCGAATTTTCGTTTTACCCACTACGATCTCAACGAGCAGCGCGCCGGGACGATCATCGAGGTGACATTGAACGCGGTCGCGAATGTACGTCTGATGACGTCGCCGAACTATCAGCGCTTTACTGAAGTCCTCGACTTCAAATATGTCGGCGGCGTCGCGCGGAAATCTCCCATCCGTCTTTCCATTCCCGAGAGCGGCCACTGGCATCTCGTCGTAGATATGGAAGGCCATCACGGTCTTGCGGAATCAGCCGTCAAGCTCGTCGCCCCTGCAGGGCAGATGCGCGCATCCTGATCAACGCTGGTTGCGCTCTTTCCTGAGCTTCGCCCACCATTCAAGACGCTTGCGGATATCCCGCTCGAAACCACGCTCCGGCGGATCGTAGAAGGTCTGCCGGCCCATCTTTTCCGGGAAATAGTCCTGGCCGGAAAAGGCATCCAGCTCGTCATGATCATAGCGATAGCCCTCGCCGTAGCCCTCACCCTTCATCAGCTTCGTCGGCGCATTCAAGATGTGCTTCGGCGGCAGCAGAGAGCCATTCTGCTTGGCGGCCATCGTCGCGGCCTTGAAGGCTGTGTAGACGGCGTTCGACTTCGGTGCGGTAGCCAGATAGACGCAGGCCTGTGCCAGCGCCAGTTCGCCCTCAGGCGAACCGAGGTAGTCATAGGCATCCTTCGCGGCATTGCAGATTACCAGCGCCTGCGGATCGGCGAGGCCTATGTCTTCGACAGCCATACGAACCAGCCGCCGACCGAGATAGAGCGGATCCTCGCCGGCGTCGAACATGCGGGCGAGATAGTAAAGCGCGGCATCGGGATCGGAACCGCGAACGGATTTATGCAGTGCGGAGATGAGATTGTAATGCCCGTCCTGGGCCTTGTCATAGACGGGAGCGCGGCGCTGCACAATGCGCGTCAGGCCTTCCGTGTCGAAGGTCTCTTTCTCGCGCGCAGCACGCCATACTTCCTCCGCAAGTGTCAGCACGGCGCGTCCGTCACCGTCCGCCATTCGCAACAGACTTGCACGCGCATCGTCCGTCAGCGGCAGCGCTTTGCCCTCCGCCGCTTCGGCACGCTTCAGCAACTCCTCGAGGCTTTCATCGTCGTGTGACTTGAAGGTCAGCACGCGTGCACGCGACAGCAAAGCCGCGTTGAGTTCGAACGACGGGTTCTCCGTAGTGGCGCCGACAAGGATGACGGTGCCGTCTTCCATGACAGGGAGGAAGCTATCCTGCTGTGCCCTATTGAACCGATGGATTTCGTCGACAAAAAGCAACGTCTGCCGGCCGTCCATCCGCCGCAGGCGCGCAGCTTCGAATACCTTCTTGAGATCCGCCACACCGGAAAAGATGGCCGAGATCTGCTCGAATGCCAGGCCAGCTTCGCCCGACAGCAATCGGGCAACGGTCGTCTTGCCGGTCCCGGGCGGCCCCCAGAAAATCATTGAGCCGAGCGAACCGCTCTCGATCATGCGCCGCAATACGCCATCCTCGCCGGTCAGATGCTCCTGACCGGTCACTTCCGAAAGCGTGCGTGGCCGCAGGCGATCGGCAAGAGGCCGCCGATTGGCGACCTCCTCGGGAATACGCGGTGCAAATAGATCGTCACTCATCGGAAGAACTGTCTAATGCGTTGGCCGTCGCGCTCGATCTCGACGCGCCAGAAGCTCGGATCCTCGTCGGCGATCCCGGCAAGCTCCTTCGTGTTTTTCACTTCCGTGCCGTTAATCGAAATGATGATGTCCTTCGGCTCAAAGCCGAGGCGAGCGGCAAGGGAATCCTCTTTCACCTCGGAAACAACGACGCCGGTGGATTCGGACGGCATACGAAGCTCATCGGCGACGCGAGGCGACAGGTTTTCGACCACGGCGCCGGTAAAGGGCGTGCGGCCTCCAATCGTGCGTTGATCGCGTGGTGCCGTCTCGGGCGCTCTGGCGAGCGCCAGCGGGATCTGCTGCTCGTGGCCGTTCTCAAGCACGGTCAATTGGACCGATTTGCCAAGCCCTGCCGTTGTCACGCGATAGAGAAGCGCATCCGGGTGCTCGACCGCAATGCCATCGACGGCGGTCACGATTTGACCTGCCTTCAATCCGGCTTTTGCGGCCGGGCTGCCATCGGTCACCTTGACGACGAGAGCGCCCCGCGCCTTGTTAAGCCCGAGCGCTTCGGCAACCTCGGATGTCACCGCATCGAACGTGGCGCCGACATAAGGGCGCTCGAAGGATTTTACGCCGGCATCGGCCGAGGCAAGGAACACCTTGACCAGATTGGCCGGGATTGCAAAGCCGATGCCGTTCGAGCCGCCGCCGCGCGAAAAGATCGCCGTGTTGATGCCGATCAACTCGCCCTTCATGTTCATCAGCGCACCGCCGGAATTGCCGGGGTTGATCGACGCGTCGGTCTGGATGAAGAAACCGAACTCGTTCTTGACGACCTGATTGCGTGCCAGCGCCGAGACGATGCCGCTCGTGACCGTTTGGCCAACACCGAAGGGATTGCCGATCGCCAGCACGAGATCGCCGACTTCGACGGCATCGGAATTGCCGAGCGGAAGTGTCGGGAAACTTTCCTTCGTATCGACCTTGAGAACCGCGAGATCGACACGGTCATCCCTCAAGACGACCTTGCACGGAAATTCCCGCCCGTCGGAGAGTGCAACCTTGATATCATCGGCGCCTTCCACGACGTGATTGTTGGTGACGATCGTTCCGTTCGCTTCAACGATGACGCCGGATCCCAACGACGATTGCTTCTCGCTACGGTTCGGCATCTGCTGACCGAAGAACTCCTCGAAGAAGGGATCGCCGGCAAAGGGAGACTGCCTGCGGACCGTCTTCTCCGCATAGACGTTTACGACGGCGCCGGACGTTTGTTTGACCAGCGGCGCAAAGGAAAGCTGCATTTCCATCTGGCTCTGCGGCACAGTCTTGGCCGTCTGAGCGTTAGCGGAAACCGGCAGCGCGAGCACTAAAGCCATGAGAGGCAGGGCGGCGCGCTTCAACAGGTCATGCATGGGGAGTCCTTCTGAAATTCTCTTGTGAACACGTTTTAGCGCCGGACGCTAGAAAGGAAAGAGGGCGGAAGCATGGAAGAGTAAGGCAGCTCACGAACTGCTGATCACGCCTCTCAAACTGATTCAGGAAGGAGTTCCATGCGACTGATATCTAAGGGCAAAGGAAGATCATAGTCACCCATGGGAGACATCCTGACTCTACGGATGGCAGCTTACGACCAGCCCTTCTCGGATGGCTCCGTTCTTGCCGAAGCCATGGTGTGCATCATCTACCCATCGCAGATCCAAAGCCAATGGACAGGAACTCATGCATGGGACGTTTCCGCGGCACACTTCTCCCTTTCGCGACATTTATCCTTTGCACGGGCCTAGCCAGCGCTTCCCATGCCGCGAGCTTCGACTGCGAGGCCAAAGAGTTGAAGCCGGACGAAAAGGTGATCTGCGAGAACCGCGCACTGAACGACGCCGATGTGAAGATGGTGACGACCTTCGATCTGCTGTCCGGGCTGATGGCCATGGGCTCGCGCGGCACCTTGCAGGATGAGCAAACGGCCTGGCTGAAAAAGCGCCAGGAATGCGCCGCAGACGCTGCCTGCATCAAGGCCGCCTATGACGAGCGCCTGAAACAGCTGGACGAAACCTACAAAAAAATAAACCGGCCGCTTTAGCGACCGGTCCATTTTACATTCGCTTTTGATACGGAGACTTAGCGGCTGCCTAGGTCGCGCACCGCGCCGCGGTCGGCGCTGGTTGCGAAGGCCGCATAGGCCTTCAGCGCGGTCGTGACGTTGCGCTTGCGATGTTCAGCCGGATGCCAGCCCCTCTCCTCCTGCTCGGCGCGGCGGTTCGCCAGCTCCTTGTCATCGACGCGCAGGCTGATGATGCGGTTCGGGATGTCGATGTCGATCGTGTCGCCCTCGCGAACCAGGCCGATCGTGCCGCCGTTTGCGGCTTCCGGCGAGACGTGACCGATGGAAAGGCCGGAGGTGCCGCCAGAGAAGCGTCCGTCGGTGATCAGCGCGCAGGCCTTGCCGAGACCCTTCGACTTCAGGTAGCTCGTCGGATAGAGCATTTCCTGCATGCCGGGACCGCCCTTCGGGCCTTCGTAGCGGATAACGACGACATCGCCGGCGACAACTTCGTTCGAGAGGATGGCCTTCACCGCCGCGTCCTGGCTTTCGTAAACCTTGGCCGGACCGGAGAACTTCAGGATCGATTCGTCGACACCCGCCGTCTTCACGATGCAGCCGTCTAGCGCGAGGTTACCCTTGAGAACCGCAAGGCCGCCATCCTTCGAGAACGGATGTTCCACAGAACGGATAACGCCCTTTTCACGGTCCATGTCGAGTTCGTCCCAGCGTGCCTCCTGGCTGAAGGCAACCTGGGTCGGGACGCCGCCGGGTGCTGCACGATAGAACTTGCGGACGGTCTCGCTGTTGGTGCGGGTGATGTCCCAGCGGTCGATCGCGTCGCCGAGCGTTTCGGCATGGACCGTCGGGCACTCGCGGTTGAGCAGGCCACCCTTATCCAGTTCGCCCAGAATCGACATGATGCCGCCGGCACGGTGAACGTCTTCCATGTGGACGTCGTTCTTTGCCGGCGCGACCTTGGAGAGGCAAGGAACGCGGCGCGACAGCGCGTCGATGTCGGCCATCGTGAAATCGATCTCGCCTTCGTGCGCGGCCGCCAGGATGTGCAGAACCGTATTCGTCGAGCCGCCCATGGCGATATCGAGCGCCATCGCGTTCTCGAAGGCCTGTTTGGAGGCAATCGTGCGCGGCAGAGCCTTGACGTCGTCCTGCTCGTAGTAGCGGCGGGCGAGATCGACGATCAGGTGACCAGCCTCGACGAACAGGCGCTTGCGGTCGGCATGCGTTGCGAGCGTCGAGCCGTTGCCGGGCAGCGACAGGCCAAGCGCTTCCGTCAGGCAGTTCATGGAATTGGCGGTGAACATACCCGAGCAAGAGCCACAGGTCGGACAGGCAGACCGCTCGATCACCTTGACGTCTTCGTCGCTGATCTTGTCATCGGCGGCCGCGACCATAGCGTCGACGAGATCGAGCGCGTGGGTCTTGCCGTGCAGGACAACCTTGCCGGCTTCCATCGGGCCGCCGGAAACGAAAACCGTGGGGATGTTGAGGCGGAGCGAGGCCATCAGCATGCCGGGGGTGATCTTGTCGCAGTTCGAGATGCAGACCATTGCGTCGGCGCAATGGGCATTGACCATGTATTCAACGCTGTCGGCGATCAGTTCGCGAGACGGCAGCGAATAGAGCATGCCGTCATGGCCCATGGCGATACCGTCGTCGACGGCAATGGTGTTGAACTCCTTGGCGACGCCACCGGCGGCTTCGATTTCGCGGGCGACGAGCTGGCCGAGGTCCTTGAGGTGGACGTGGCCGGGCACGAACTGGGTGAAGGAATTCACCACCGCAATGATCGGCTTGCCGAAGTCCGAATCCTTCATGCCCGTGGCGCGCCAAAGGCCGCGCGCACCCGCCATGTTGCGGCCATGGGTCGTGGTTCTGGAACGATAAGCTGGCATTGGTGTATTCCTCACGCGTCGGAAATCGTTAGCGATGCGGGGCGGCAACGGGATTGTGCGGCCGGGCTATTGCTGCTTTTTGGAATTGTCCTAATCCAAACGACCTGTACTGTCACTACCGGGAAGCCCAAAACCGGTACGCCTGCGCCGCCGGGCGCATCGACCATATACGGTCGCCGCGGTCATTTTGTTACAAACTATTCCATCAAACAGCGTACACAAAAAGTTGGCTTTCCGCAGCCGTGCCGGTGGGCATAAACAATGATCCAAGGACGCACTTGATGCGTTGAAGGTTCATGCCAAGCTCCAATGCTCAGGAGGTTTCCGATGCCAGCCTATCGTCCCCCCAAGATCGCATCTTCGGAGATCACGCCGCAACAGCTCTATCTCAGGCGCCGCGAATTCCTCGGCGCCGCGACGCTAGGCGCCATGGCGCTGTACGGAGCCAGCAAAGCCAGCGCCGCGGCACTGTCGGTCATTGAAGGCAAATACACAGTCGACGAGAAGACGACGCCGCTGAAGGATGTCACCACTTACAATAATTTCTACGAATTCGGTCTGGATAAGGGCGATCCTGCCGCACTCTCCGGCGATTTCAAGCCGCTCCCCTGGACGATCAAGGTCGACGGTATGGTCAACAAGCCCGGCACGTTCGATGTCGAGGCGCTGATGAAGCAATTCCCGATCGAAAACCGCACCTACCGCATGCGCTGTGTCGAGGCGTGGTCGATGGTCATTCCATGGGACGGCTTCCCGCTTGCCTCCCTCCTCAACAAGGTGGAGCCACTTGGCAGCGCCAAGTACGTCGCCTTCGAAACGGTGGTACGGCCGGACCAGATGCCGGGGCAGAAAGGCATCTTCCAATCGCTCGACTGGCCCTATGTCGAAGGCCTTCGGCTCGACGAAGCGCGCCATCCACTGACGCTGCTTGCCGTCGGTCTCTATGGCGAAACCTTGCCGAACCAGAACGGTGCGCCGATCCGGCTGGTCGTGCCCTGGAAATATGGCTTCAAGGGCATCAAGTCGATTGTGCGGATCACTCTGACCGACCAGGAGCCGAAGAACACGTGGCAGGTCACCAATCCGCAGGAATACGGCTTCTACGCCAATGTCAATCCGGAGGTCGATCACCCGCGCTGGAGCCAGGCGACGGAACGGCGCATCGGCGAAAGCGGCTTCTTCGGCGCCAGCCGCCATCCCACCCTGCCGTTCAACGGCTATGCCGACGAGGTGGCCAGCCTCTACAGCGGCATGGATCTCCGGAAGAATTTCTGATGACGGCCCTCTCGTTCAGTCTCCCGAAGCGCTGGCAGTCGGCCTCCGTTTGGGCTCTCTATGCCATCGGGCTGCTGCCCGCTGCTTGGACCTTTTATCTCGGCGCCACGGATCAGCTCGGCGCCGACCCCGTAAAGACCTTCGAGCTGTTCCTCGGCCTCTGGACGATCCGCTTCCTCATTCTGACGCTGGCCGTCTCCCCTGCCCGCGATCTCTTCGGCTGGAATTATCTTCGCTATCGCCGAGCGCTCGGCCTTCTGACCTTTTACTATGCCCTGATGCATTTCACGGTCTACATGGTGCTCGATCAGGCATTGATCATTCAAGCCGTCGTCGATGACGTCGTGAAGCGGCCTTTCATCATGTTCGGCATGGCCGGGTTCGCGCTGCTCATCCCGCTTGCGCTGACTTCCAATAACTTCTCAATCCGCCGGCTCGGGCCGAACTGGGTGCGGCTGCACCGCCTCGTCTATATCGTCGCTGCCGCTGGTGCTGTGCACTTTGCGCTATCGACGAAAGTTCTCGGCCTCGAGCAATCCGTCTATATCAGCCTGCTGATCCTCTTGATCCTCTACCGCTCCTACCGGCCCATCGCGCGCAGCAGGAAGGCCAAGAATGGGCGCGGACGGCCGGCACAGCAGGCGGCCGTGCGCCAGCAGCC
Source organism: Rhizobium sp. BK060 (assembly GCF_014193145.1). Taxonomy (NCBI): domain Bacteria; kingdom Pseudomonadati; phylum Pseudomonadota; class Alphaproteobacteria; order Hyphomicrobiales; family Rhizobiaceae; genus Rhizobium; species Rhizobium sp. BK060. The sequence goes on along the minus strand of NZ_JACHYW010000044.1, from coordinate 15,474 downwards.
CGGCTGACCGAATTGCTATCGGTGGCAAAATCCGCCACCATGTGCGGATGGAAACACCCTGCCCAGTCCATCTCTACCGCGACCCGAATTTTTCAGCGTTAGACGAAACCTTTGCTGCAGCAGCACAGCTTAAAGAGGTCATTTCCGTCTATGGAGGCGGAGGCCCAGTTGGTGAAGGCGGGTTCAGTGCGGCGTTCAGGGGAGCGGTCGTCTTCAAGCAGGAGGACACCGGCCAGTATTTCCTTGGCGTATGGGGGAGACGGAACACAGCACGCTTTAGAGCAGCGCTGCGAAGTGTCGGTGAGATCGCTATCATCGCGGAGCCGCCACCTGCCCGTCTGATCCATTTCAACAAGCAATGCGAACGGCCGAAGCGTGGCGAGCCGAAAGGCTGATCCCTAAACGAAAACAGCCGGGCTTGGCCGCCCGGCTGTTTTGCTTCCGGCGAACCGGAAAGGATTAAGCGGCTTCAGCTGCAGCGGCTTCGGCTTCAACGCGAGCCTTGTCGGCTGCGCCCTTGGCGTAGGTGTCGCGGTCAACGAATTCGATGACAGCGAGAGCAGCGTTGTCGCCCTGGCGGAAGCCAGCCTTCATGATACGCAGGTAGCCGCCGTTGCGGGTTGCGTAGCGCGAAGCGATCGTGTCGAAGAGCTTTGAAACGACAGCGGCGTCGCGGATCTGCGAGATCGCCTGACGACGAGCGTGCAGGTCGCCGCGCTTGCCGAGGGTGACGAGCTTTTCAACGATCGGACGGATTTCCTTTGCCTTCGGCAGGGTGGTCACGATCTGCTCATGGGTGATGAGCGAAGCCGCCATGTTGGCAAACATTGCCTTGCGGTGGCTAGCGGTTCTATTCAGCTTGCGGCCGGCTTTACCGTGGCGCATGGCTATTCTCCTTCACTTGCAGGCATCCGCCTGCCGTTTGAATGTTAGTACTGGTCTTCGTAACGCTTGGCGAGATCTTCGATGTTCTCAGGAGGCCATGCCGGCACTTCCATGCCGAGGTGCAGGCCCATGGAAGCGAGAACTTCCTTGATTTCGTTCAGCGACTTGCGACCAAAATTCGGCGTGCGGAGCATTTCTGCTTCGGTCTTCTGAATGAGGTCGCCGATGTAGACGATGTTGTCGTTCTTCAGGCAGTTTGCCGAGCGAACAGACAGTTCGAGTTCGTCTACCTTCTTGAGGAGTGCCGGGTTGAAAGCGAGTTCGGTGACTGCTTCCTCTTCGGTTTCCTTCTGCGGCTCGTCGAAGTTGACGAACACGCCAAGCTGATCCTGGAGGATGCGAGCCGCGAAAGCGACGGCATCTTCGCCAGAGATCGAACCATCGGTTTCGATCGTCATATTCAGCTTGTCGTAGTCGAGAACCTGTCCTTCACGGGTGTTTTCCACCTTGTAGGACACCTTCTTGACCGGCGAATAAAGGCTGTCGACCGGGATGAGACCGATCGGAGCATCTTCCGCACGATTGCGATCGGCCGGAACGTAGCCCTTGCCGTTGTTGACGGTGAATTCCATGCGGATTTCGGCGCCCTCGTCGAGCGTGCAGATCACATGCTCGGGATTGAGGATCTCAATGTCGCCGACCGTCTGGATGTCGCCAGCCGTTACAACGCCCGGGCCCTGCTTACGCACGACCATGCGCTTAGCGTCATCGCCATCCATCTTGATGGCGATTTCCTTGATGTTGAGGACGATGTCCGTAACGTCTTCGCGGACGCCCGGGATCGACGAGAACTCATGCAGCACGCCATCGATCTGCACGGCCGTCACTGCAGCACCGCGCAGCGAGGACAGCAGAACGCGGCGGAGCGCGTTGCCGAGGGTGAGGCCGAAACCGCGCTCCAGTGGCTCAGCTACGAGCGTCGCCTTGGTGCGCGAGCTCGAAGAGAACTCGACCTTGTTCGGCTTGATCAATTCCTGCCAGTTTTTCTGAATCATATTTTTGCCTTCCGTTCGTTGCCACCATCCAATCGTGGCAACCGAGCTTGAGAAGCACCGGAGCGAAAATCCGCTCACCGGTGTTGTGAATGGCGATGATCAGACGCGGCGCTTCTTGCGCGGGCGGCAACCATTGTGCGGGATCGGCGTCACGTCGCGGATGGACGTGATCATGAAACCAGCAGCCTGGAGCGCGCGCAAAGCGGATTCACGACCCGAACCCGGACCGCAAACTTCGACTTCCAGCGACTTCATGCCATGTTCCTGGGCCTTCTTGGCGCAGTCTTCAGCAGCAATCTGAGCAGCGAACGGGGTCGACTTGCGCGAGCCCTTGAAGCCCTTGGCGCCAGCCGACGACCAGGCAATCGCGTTGCCCTGTGCGTCGGTAATGGTGATCATCGTGTTGTTGAAAGTCGAATTGACGTGGGCAACACCCGACGAGATGTTCTTACGTTCGCGACGACGAACGCGGACGGCTTCCTTGGCCATTTAAATCCCTTTCTTGGATCTCTGCACCGCCGTAATGCCAGCGGCTACACCGGAACGAGACCTTACGGCCCTGCCCCAAACTCAAAAGAGGCCGGCGCAGACCGCCAGCCCCCTCACCTCCGGATTCCCGGAAATTACTTCTTCTTACCAGCGATGGCCTTTGCCGGACCCTTGCGAGTACGAGCATTGGTGTGCGTGCGCTGACCGCGGACCGGAAGGCCACGACGATGACGCAGGCCACGGTAGCAACCGAGGTCCATCAGACGCTTGATGTTCATCGAGGTTTCGCGACGCAGGTCACCTTCGACCTGATAATCACGGTCGATGGTTTCGCGGATCTGCAGGACTTCGGAGTCCGTCAGCTGATGGACGCGCTTGTCAGCCGGAAGGCCAACCTTTTCCATGATTTCCTGCGCGAATTTTGAACCGATCCCGTGAATATAGGTCAGCGCGATAACGACGCGCTTCGCAGTCGGGATGTTGACGCCAGCGATACGTGCCACGCCTATTCTCCTTGCGTTCCCGTTGCCATCCGGCAAGAGGCTTTTCGTTATGCGACCGAACCGGCCGCTCGTTCAAATTTGGGTTCGTACATGTCAAAACGACCGAACCCGGACTTCCTTTGGAAATCCGCGCCGATCGCATAAATGTCGCGAGTTGGCGCGGTGTTTAGCGGAATCAGTGCTGAAAAGCAACCGCTTCCGCCAAGTTTATTTTCAAAGACTAAAGCTTCGAAAGTATCTTATCGATCTCGCCGGTGACGTGATCGATGTCCGCCATGCCATCAACCGACTTCAGCTTGCCTTTGGCATAGTAGTAGCCGATCAGCGGAGATGTTTCCTTGTAGTAAGCCTGTAGGCGCGTGACGACCGTCTCCCGATTGTCGTCAGGCCGGCGCTTGAAGTGAGTCGAGCCGCAACGGTCACAGACACCTTCTTCCTTCGGCTTGACGTTGGTGTCATGGTAGCCTGCACCGCAGTTCGCGCAGGTGTAGCGCCCCGAGACACGGTCCGCGAGGACGTTGTCGTCCACCTGAATCTCGATCACGGTCGAGAGCTCGAGGCCCTTGCTCTTCAGCATGGTCTCCGTCGCGTCGGCCTGAACCAGCGTGCGTGGAAAACCGTCGAGGATAAACCCCCTGGCGCAATCCGGGGCATCCAGACGCTCGGAGACGATGGCATTGACGATCTCATCGGAGACAAGCTTGCCGGCGTCCATGACGGCCTTTGCCCGCCTGCCTACCTCCGTGCCAGCCGCAACGGCAGCACGAAGCATGTCACCCGTGGAAAGTTGCGGAATTCCGTACTTCTCCACGATCCGCTGAGCCTGGGTCCCCTTACCCGCGCCCGGCGGCCCTAACAGTATGAGTCTCATCGCCCCCTCTTTCCTCCGCGCAACTTCGATTTCTTGATCAAGCCTTCGTACTGCTGTGCGATCAGATGACCCTGAATCTGTGCCACCGTATCGAGAGTTACGCTAACCACGATCAAGAGCGAAGTGCCACCCAGGGACAACGGAATGCCCGTTTGCGACACAAGAATTTCAGGCAGAATGCACACGAAAACGAGGTAGATCGCGCCAATCACCGTAATGCGGGTCAGCACATAGTCGATATATTCTGCAGTCCGCTCGCCCGGACGGATACCGGGAATGAAGCCGCCATGCTTCTTCAGATTGTCGGCGGTGTCCTTCGGATTGAAGACGATAGCCGTGTAGAAGAAGGCGAAGAAAGCGATCAGCATACCGTAGAGCAGCATGTAGAGCGGCTGGCCATGGCCGAGCGCTGCCACAACCGCGGTTGCCCATGCCGGCAAGGATGTGGTGTTCGCGAAGCCGGCGAGCGTCGCCGGCAGCAACAGCAGCGAAGACGCGAAGATCGCCGGGATAACACCCGAGGTGTTGAGCTTCAGCGGCAGGTGCGAAGTGTCACCCTGGAACATTCGATTGCCCACCTGACGCTTCGGATACTGGATCAGGAGGCGGCGCTGCGCACGCTCAACGAAAACGATGATGCCGATGATGGCAATCGCAATGACGATAACCGCGAGAATCAGCGTCGTCGACAGGGCGCCGGTCCGGCCGAGCTCGAGGGTGCCGGCGAGAGCCTGCGGAAGGCCGGCTGCGATACCTGCGAAGATGATCAGAGAAATGCCGTTACCAATGCCGCGCGACGTGATCTGTTCGCCGAGCCACATCAGGAACATCGTGCCGCCAAGCAGCGTAACAACCGTGGAAACGCGGAAGAAGATGCCGGGATCGACAACGAGCCCGTTGCCGCTCTCAAGACCGACGGCGATGCCGTAGGCCTGAAGCGCTCCAAGAAGCACCGTGCCGTAGCGCGTGTACTGGTTGATGATCTTGCGGCCCTGCTCGCCTTCCTTCTTCAGGTTCTCAAGCGCCGGGACGACCGAAGTCATCAGCTGCACAATGATCGAAGCGGAAATGTAAGGCATGATGCCGAGCGCAAAGATTGCCATGCGCTGTACGGCGCCGCCCGAGAACATGTTGAAAAGGCCGAGAATGCCGCCAGCCTGGCCGCGGAAGGCCTGGGCATAAGCTTCTGGATTAAGGCCCGGGAGCGGAATGTGGGTACCGAGCCGGTACACGAGGAGAGCTGCCAGTGTGAACCACAGGCGCTTCTTGAGATCCTCGGCTTTGGCGAAGGTCGAGAAATTGAGGTTGGAAGCCAACTGTTCCGCTGCAGACGCCATGCGATTCTCCGCGCTACCAATTTCGGGCTCAAGCCAAGCGAGGTGCAGGACCCGGAATCAGCATTCTGAATTATTCAAAAGCGGGCTTCGGACGGATTGCGGACGCAACCTATGCCTCACCCTTGTGTTCGTTCCTACCGTTTATGACGCACGTGCGTCCAGCCGGTTTTTGTGAGGCTCACATATGGGAGCAAAATCGCCCGGTGTGAAGCACCCCGGGCGACTTATCATAAGATTAATTATTCTGCAGCTGCGGCAGAAAGAAGCGTGACGGAACCGCCAGCCTTTTCGATCTTTTCGATTGCCGGCTTGGAAGCGCCAGCAACTTCGAACTTGACCTTTGCCTTCAGCTCGCCGTCGGCGAGAACGCGAACACCGTCCTTGACGCGACGGATCACGCCGGCAGCCTTGAGAGCTGCTGCGTCGACAGTTGCCTTGGCGTCGAGCTTGCCGGCATCGATGGCAGCCTGAACACGCTCAAGCGACACGACGACGAAGTCGGCCTTGAAGATGTTGTTGAAGCCGCGCTTCGGCAGGCGACGGTAGATTGGCATCTGACCGCCTTCAAAACCGTTGATGGCGACGCCGGAACGGGACTTCTGACCCTTCACACCGCGACCACCGGTCTTACCCGAGCCCGAACCAATACCGCGGCCGAGGCGCTTGCGGCTGTGGGTCGAACCTTCGTTGTCTTTGATTTCATTGAGTTTCATAGCGAATCTCCCGGCTTACTTCTCGTCGACGACGCGAACGAGATGCTGGACAGCACGGATCATGCCACGAACGGAAGGGGTATCTTCCAGCGTGCGGCGACGGTGCATCTTGTTGAGTCCGAGGCCGATCAGCGTGCGTTGCTGGACGTCCGGACGACGAATGGGGCTGCCGATCTGTTCGACAGTAACCGTCTTCGCTTCAGTCTTCTTGGTAGCCTTAGCCATCTGTCAGACTCCTCTTATTCTTCAGAGGCATTGCCAGAAGCGGCACGGCGAGCCTGGAGCGTTGCATACTTGATGCCGCGCTGAGCTGCGATGTCCTTCGGGTGAACCTGGTGCTTTAGAGCGTCGAAGGTAGCGCGAACCATGTTGTATGGGTTCGAGGAACCGGTCGACTTGGCGACAACGTCGTGAACGCCGAGCGTTTCGAAAACGGCGCGCATCGGACCGCCGGCAATGATACCGGTACCGACCTTGGCCGAACGAAGCAGAACCTTGCCGGCGCCATGGCGGCCATGAACGTCATGATGCAGCGTACGGCCGTCACGCAGCGGTACGAAGATCAGTTCGCGCTTGGCAGCTTCAGTCGCCTTGCGGATTGCTTCCGGCACTTCGCGTGCCTTGCCGTGACCGAAGCCAACGCGGCCCTTCTGGTCACCAACGACGACGAGAGCGGCGAAACCGAAACGGCGGCCACCCTTAACAACCTTAGCAACGCGGTTGATCGCGACCAGCTTGTCGACGAATTCGCTATCGCGCTCTTCGCGGGCCTGGCGGTCTTCCCGCTGCGGCCTTCTTTCCTGTGCCATTGTCCTCTTCCTTTTTCTTTTCCGGGTGCAATCGGCAAACAAAACGAGGACCGCATCGGCCTCCCCTTTCGGGACGCCTGCGGTCCGGTGATATCCGGCCGGTGCCTTTAGGCTGCCGGCCGGAAACTTTATTAGAAGGACAGACCGCCTTCGCGGGCTGCTTCTGCCAGGGCCTTGATGCGGCCGTGGTAGATGAAGGCGCCGCGGTCGAATACGACGTCCTTGACGCCGGCCTTCGAGGCGCGCTCAGCAACGAGCTTGCCTACGAGGGCAGCTGCTGCCGTGTCAGCACCGGTCTTCAGAGAACCGCGCAGATTCTTGTCGAGGGTCGAGGCAGACGCGAGCGTCTTACCGGCGACATCGTCAATGATCTGAGCATAGATGTTCTTCGACGAGCGATGAACCGACAGGCGCGGACGGCCATTGGCCACCGACTTGAGGTGACGACGCACGCGGTTGGCACGACGTGCAAGTGCTTCTTTCCTGCTAGCCATTTCGCGTGATCCTTACTTCTTCTTGCCTTCTTTGCGGACGATCCGCTCTTCGGCATACTTGACACCCTTGCCCTTGTAAGGCTCAGGACCGCGGTATTCGCGGATTTCAGCGGCAACCTGGCCGACCTGCTGCTTGTTGATGCCGGAAACGACGATTTCCGTCGGCTTCGGCACAGCGATCGAGATGCCCTGCGGCGGCTCATAAACAACGTCATGGCTGAAGCCGAGCGCCAGCTGCAGGTTCTTGCCCTGCAGAGACGCGCGGTAACCAACGCCGTTGATTTCGAGCTTGCGCTCGTAGCCATCCTTAACGCCCTTGAAGATGTTCTCGATCATCGTGCGGGACATGCCCCACTTTGCACGAGCATCCTTCGTCTGGGTGAGCGGCGTTACGACAACCGCATTGTTTTCGAGCTTTACGCCGACTTCGTCGTTTGCGACGAAGAACAGCTCGCCCTTCGGGCCCTTAGCGGTAACCTTCTGGCCATCGACCGTAGCCGTGATCCCAGCAGGTACCTGAACGGGCTTCTTACCGATACGAGACATGTTTCAATCCTGTCTGTTCGCCATGGAGATCCTTGCCCAGTCTTAGAAGACCGAGCAAAGAACCTCGCCACCAACGTTCTGTTCGCGAGCCTGGTGATCGGCCATCACGCCCTTCGGGGTCGAAAGGATGGTGATGCCGAGGCCGTTCGCGACCTGCGGAATGGACTTGACCGAGACATAAACCCGGCGGCCCGGCTTGGACACACGGCCGATCTCACGGATCACCGATGCGCCTTCATAGTACTTGAGTTCGATGTTGAGCTCCGACTTGCCATTGCCGAAATCGACAACGGAATAGCCACGGATGTAGCCTTCGGACTGCAGAACATCGAGAACGCGTGCACGGAGCTTCGAAGCAGGCGTCGAGACCGACGACTTGCGGCGAGAAGCGCCGTTGCGGATGCGAGTGAGCATATCGCCCAACGGATCAGTCATTGTCATCTAACCTGCTCCTTACCAGCTCGACTTGACGATACCCGGCACCTTGCCGAGATTGCCGAGTTCACGCAGCGCGATACGCGACATGCGCAGTTTGCGGTAGTATGCGCGCGGACGGCCCGATACTTCGCAACGGTTGCGAATGCGGGTCTTGGATCCATCGCGCGGCAGGGATGCCAGCTTGATCGAGGCCTTGAACCGCTCTTCGATCGGAAGAGCCTGGTTCATGATGATCGCCTTTAGAGCTGCGCGCTTGGCAGCCTGGTTGGCGACCGTAGTACGGCGGCGCTTGTTCTTTTCAACTGCGCTTGTCTTCGCCATGTGCGGTTCCTTTTCTACGCTCGTCGTTACGGTTACTGACGGAACGGGAAGTTGAACTCTGTCAGCAGAGCCCGTGCTTCGTCGTCCTTCGTTGCCGTCGTGCAAACGATGATGTCCATGCCCCACATCTGATCAACCTTGTCGTAGTTGATCTCAGGGAACACAATGTGCTCCTTGATGCCCATGGCGAAGTTGCCACGGCCGTCAAAGCTTTTCGGGTTCAGGCCGCGGAAGTCGCGAACGCGCGGAAGCGCGATGTTCACGAGACGGTCCAGGAACTCGTACATGCGAGCGCCGCGCAGGGTGACCTTTGCGCCGATCGGCATCTGTTCGCGGACCTTAAAGCCAGCGATGGAGTTGCGTGCACGGGTGATGACCGGCTTCTGACCAGCGATAGCGGCCAGGTCAGCTGCAGCAACAGTTGGCTTCTTCGAATCAGCCGTCGCTTCGCCAACACCCATGTTGATGACGATCTTGTCGAGCTTCGGGATCATCATCTCGTTGGCGTAGGAGAACTTCTCCTGCATAGCCGCACGAATGCGCTCGACGTATTCCTTCTTGAGCCGCGGCTCGTACTTTGCCTCAGCCATCAGATCACCTCACCGGAACGCTTGGCCACACGGACCTTCTTGCCGTCAACAACCTTGAAACCAACACGGGTCGGCTTGCCGTCCTTGTCGATGATTGCAACGTTGGACAAATGAACCGAGGCTTCCTTGGTGATGATGCCGGCTTCCTGGGTCTGCGTCTGGCGCTGGTGGCGCTTTACGACATTGACGCCACGAACAACGGCGCGATCTTCCTTGGGCAGAACCTGAAGGACTTCGCCGGTACGGCCCTTGTCCTTGCCTGCGAGCATGACGACCTTGTCGCCCTTACGAATCTTTTGCATCGTTCGCGCTCCTTACAGTACTTCGGGAGCCAGCGAGATGATCTTCATGTGGTTCTTGGCGCGAAGTTCGCGCGGAACCGGTCCGAAGATACGGGTGCCGATCGGCTCTTTCTTGTTGTCGATGAGGACTGCTGCATTCGTGTCGAAGCGGATGATGCTGCCATCAACGCGACGGATTTCCTTGGCGGTACGAACGACCACCGCCTTCATCACGTCACCCTTCTTCACGCGGCCACGCGGGATCGCCTCCTTGATCGAAACGACGATAACGTCGCCGATCCCGGCATACTTGCGCTTCGAGCCGCCCAGCACCTTGATGCACATGACACGACGTGCGCCGGAATTATCCGCCACGTCGAGGTTTGTTTGCATCTGAATCATATCAGGTCGCCTTCTTGGTTTACCGGAATGGTTGGGCTACGAGCCCCCTTCCCCGGCTTATGAAAATTGTCAGCCGGCCGCTTGCTACGAGAGCAGGCGAAAACACGGCATAGCTTGAATAGCGCGGGATCGATCGTGCCAGGGTGGTTTCCCAACGGGACCTTCCGTGCGCTCAAAGCAAAAGAACGCCCGACGAACGAGCGTTCTGACGCTGCTTCATACAGATATTTCCGCGAGACGCAAGGCCTCGCGCAAAAATCTTACTTGGCCTGGGCGGAAACGACCGTCCAGCGCTTATCCTTCGAGATCGGCGCGCATTCCTCGATGGATACGGTATCGCCGATCTTGTACTGGTTGTTTTCGTCGTGAGCCTTGTACTTCTTGGAACGACGAACGGTCTTCTGGAGCAGCGGGTGAGCGAAACGACGCTCAACGCGAACTACGACAGTCTTCTCGTTCTTGTCGCCAACGACAACGCCCTGCAGAATGCGCTTCGGCATGATCTTTTCCTTTACGCCTTTGCTTCTGCCGCCTTTTGGCGGGCAATGGTTTTCACGCGGGCGATGTCCTTGCGAACTTCGTTGATGCGCGAGGACTTTTCCAGCTGACCGGTTGCCTTCTGGAAGCGCAGGTTGAACTGCTCCTTCTTCAGGTCGGCGAGCTTGTCCTTGAGCTGGTCGGCCGTGAGGCCGCGTACTTCTTCGGCTTTCATCTGCCTTGCTCCTTACTCTGCAATGCGCTGAACGAAGCGCGTCTTGACCGAGAGCTTGGCAGAGCCGAGGCGAAGCGCTTCGCGAGCAATTTCTTCGCTGACACCGTCGATTTCGAACATCATACGGCCTGGCTTGACCTTGCATGCCCAATATTCAACAGAGCCCTTACCCTTACCCATACGGACTTCGGTCGGCTTTGCGGTTACCGGAACATCCGGGAACACGCGGATCCATACACGGCCGGCGCGCTTCATGTAACGCGTGATCGCGCGGCGGGCCGCTTCGATCTCGCGCGCATTCACGCGGTTCGGCTCTTGAGCCTTAAGGCCGAATTCGCCGAAGGCCAGGTCTGAACCACCCTTGGCGACGCCCTTGATGCGGCCCTTAAATTGCTTGCGGTACTTGGTACGCTTTGGCTGCAACATTTTCTTATTCTCCGAACTTATCTGCCACCAACGCTATTAAGCGTTGTCGCGGCGACGATCGCGATCACGGCTTGCCGGACCCTGAGCGTCACCCTCGAGTGCGCGGCGCTCGGAGGCCATCGGATCGTGCTCAAGGATTTCGCCCTTGAAGATCCAAACCTTGATGCCGCAGATGCCAAAAGCGGTCTCCGCTTCAGCCGTACCGTAGTCGATGTCAGCGCGCAGCGTGTGCAGCGGAACGCGACCTTCGCGGTACCACTCCGTACGCGCGATTTCAGCACCGCCGAGACGGCCTGCGCAGGTGATCTTGATGCCTTCGGCGCCAAGACGCATCGCAGACTGAACGGCACGCTTCATAGCGCGACGGAAAGCAACACGACGCTCGAGCTGCTGAGCGATCGACTGTGCGACGAGCGTAGCGTCGACTTCCGGCTTGCGAACTTCAACGATGTTGAGGTGCGTTTCGGAATTCGTCATCTCCGACAGCTTCTTGCGGAGCTTGTCGATGTCTGCGCCCTTTTTGCCGATGATCAGTCCCGGACGAGCCGAGTGGATCGTGACGCGGCACTTCTTGTGCGGACGCTCGATGACCACTTTGGCGATACCGGCCTGCTTCAGTTCGCTCATCACGAACTTGCGCATCTTCAGGTCTTCGTGCAGCAGCTGGCCGTACTCGGCATTGTCCGCAAACCAGCGGCTATCCCAGGTACGGTTGATGCCAAGACGGAAACCGATTGGATTAATTTTCTGACCCATTATGCGGCCTCCTCTTGTGCCTGCACTTCGCGGACAACGATCGTGAGGTGCGCGAACGGCTTCTCGACACGAGATGCACGGCCACGGCCACGAGCGTGGAAACGCTTCATGACGATCGACTTGCCTACGTAGGCTTCTGCGACAACCAGCGTGTCAACGTCGAGATCGTGGTTGTTCTCGGCGTTTGCGATCGCAGATTCGAGCGTCTTCTTGACGGCGCCTGCGATGCGCTTGCGGGAGAATTCCAGCTCAGCGAGTGCACGATCGACCTTCTTGCCGCGGATAGCCGCAGCAACGAGGTTGAGCTTCTGTGGGCTGACGCGGAGCGTACGGGCGACTGCTTGCGCCTCGTTGTCCTTCAGCCGGCGTTCGGCTTTTGCCTTGCCCATGATTACTTCCTCTTTGCCTTCTTGTCCGCACCGTGACCGTAGTAGGTCCGGGTCGGAGAGAATTCACCGAATTTGTGACCGACCATGTCTTCATTGACACTGACCGGAACATGCTTGCTGCCGTTGTAGACGCCGAAGGTGAGACCGACGAACTGCGGCAGGATCGTGGAGCGACGGCTCCAGATCTTGATTACTTCTGCACGTCCGCCTTCACGAACCTTCTCAGCCTTCTTGAGAAGATAGCCGTCAACGAACGGACCTTTCCATACTGAACGAGCCATTGGAGACTTCCTCTCTTACTTCTTACGCTGATGACGCGAGCGCATGATCATCTTGTCAGTCGACTTGTTCGACCGGGTGCGCTTGCCCTTGGTCGGCTTACCCCACGGAGTAACCGGGTGACGACCACCAGAGGTACGGCCCTCACCACCGCCGTGCGGGTGGTCGACCGGGTTCATGACAACACCGCGGTTATGCGGACGCTTGCCGCGCCAAACCGTACGACCGGCCTTGCCGTCGTTGATGTTGGCGTGATCAGGGTTCGAAACCGCACCGATCGAAGCGAGGCAAGTGCCGTGCACGAGGCGCTGCTCGCCAGAGTTCAGGCGAAGGATCGCCATGCCCTGGTCGCGGCCGACGAGCTGTGCATAGGAACCAGCAGAGCGAGCGATCTGACCACCCTTGCCAGGCTTCATTTCCACGTTGTGGATGATGGAGCCGACCGGGATGAACTGCAGCGGCATGGTGTTGCCGGGCTTCACGTCGACAGCCTTCTCCGAAGCGATGACCTTGTCGCCGGCAGCAAGGCGCTGCGGAGCGATGATGTAGGCCTTTTCGCCGTCAGCATAGGTCACCAGCGCGATGAACGCGGTACGGTTCGGATCGTATTCGATGCGCTCGACGGTGCCCTCGACGTCAAACTTGCGACGCTTGAAGTCGACCAGACGATAAGTGCGCTTGTGACCGCCGCCGATGAAGCGGGCGGTGATGCGGCCGAGGTTGTTACGACCGCCGCTCTTGGTCAGACCTTCCGTCAGCGCCTTGACCGGCTTGCCCTTGTAGAGCGAGGAGCGATCAACGATGACCAGCTGACGCTGGCTCGGGGTCGTCGGATTGAATGTTTTCAATGCCATTTTTTTATTCCTCAGAGACCGGTGGAGACGTCGATCGTCTGGCCTTCAGCCAAAGTCACGATTGCCTTCTTCACGTCCTTCTGCTTGCCGGCAATACCGCGAAAACGCCTGGTCTTGCCCTTGCGGAGCAGAGTGTTGACGGCCGTGACCTTGACGCCGAAGAGCGCCTCGACTGCAGCCTTGATTTCCGGCTTCGACGCCGTCTTGGCGACGTTGAAAACAACCTGGTTGTTTTCCGATACCAGAGTGGACTTTTCGGTGATCGCCGGCGAGACGATCACATCATAGTGGCGAAGATCGGTCACTTGAAACGCTCCTCTAGAGCTTCAACGGCAGCCTTGGAAAGCACGAGCTTGCCGCGGCGCACGATGTCATAAACGTTGATGCCCTGGATCGGCAGAACATCGATATTCGGGATGTTCTTGGCTGCGAGCTTGAAGTTGCCATCAAGTTCAGCGCCACCGATGAAGAGAGCGTTGGTCAGGCCGAGCGTCTCGAAAACGGAAGCCAGTGCCTTGGTCTTTGCTTCTGCAGCAACCAGGTTGTCGATGATGATGACATCATCGGACTTCAGCTTGGCCGAGAGGGCGTGCCGCAAACCGAGAGCACGAACCTTCTTGGGAAGATCGTGTTCGTGGCTGCGAGCGACCGGGCCGTGGGCCTTACCACCGCCGCGGAACTGCGGAGCGCGAGCAGAATGGTGACGAGCGCGGCCCGTACCCTTCTGCTTGTACATCTTGGCGCCGGTGCGCGAAACGTCCGCGCGGCCCTTTGCCTGGTGCGTGCCCTGCTGCTTCTTGGCAAGCTGCCAGCGGATCACGCGGGCAAGAATGTCTTCGCGGGGCTCAAGGCCGAAAATCGCGTCAGAAAGAGAAACCTTCCCTGCGTCTTTTCCCTCGAGGGTCTTGACGTTGAATTCCATTGGTCTGGCTCCCTTACTTCGCGGCCGACTTGACGGCGTCGCGCACAATGATCCAGGCACCCTTGGAACCGGGTACTGCACCCTTGATCAGAATCAGACCGCGATCTTCATCGGTCGAAACCACTTCAAGGTTCTGAGTCGTAACGCGCGTCTGGCCCATGTGACCAGCCATCTTCTTGTTCTTGAAAACCTTGCCCGGATCCTGGCGTGAACCCGTCGAACCATGCGAGCGGTGCGAAACAGACACACCGTGCGTGGCGCGAAGACCGCCGAAACCGTGACGCTTCATGGCGCCCGCAAAGCCCTTACCGATCGTCGTACCCGTCACATCGACGAGCTGACCAGCTGCGAAGTGACCAGCCTTGAGCTCGGTGCCAACCTCGAGGAGGTTGTCTTCCGTGACGCGGAATTCCGCCAGCTTGGCCTTCGGCTCGACGTTGGCAACAGCGAAGTTACCGCGCATCGCCTTCGACGTATTCTTGACCTTCGCCGTGCCAGCACCGAGCTGAACTGCGGCGTAGCCGTTCTTTTCCACTGTGCGCTGGGCTACAACCTGGCAGCCTTCCATACGCAGTACTGTTACCGGAACATGTTCGCCGGCGTCGTTATAGACGCGGGTCATGCCGACCTTCTGTGCAATCACACCTGAACGCATCGGTTCAATCCTTCCAACTCAGCTCGAGCTAGGCTCAGAGCTTGATCTCAACATCGACACCAGCGGCGAGATCGAGCTTCATCAGCGCGTCTACCGTCTGCGGTGTCGGGTCAACGATGTCGAGAAGGCGCTTATGCGTGCGCATCTCGAACTGCTCGCGGCTCTTCTTGTCGATGTGTGGGGACCGGTTGACCGTAAACTTCTCGATGCGAGTCGGAAGCGGAACGGGGCCCCGGACGCTAGCTCCGGTGCGCTTCGCCGTCGACACGATCTCGCGCGTCGAAGCGTCGAGAATGCGGTGATCGAACGCCTTCAGGCGAATGCGGATATTTTGGCCGTTCATTCGACGTTATCCTTGTGTTTGTTATCCCGTGCGCCTTTCGGATAGGCACGGGCTGTTTTTATTCCTAAGGCGGACCACCGGTTTCAAAGATCGAGAGAGGCGCCGGGTTACGGTGTCCCTATCCAGTCTTCAGGCCTTCCAGCCCACCTTATTGTTTGCTGTAGTCACCCGCTTCGACGAGCGAAGCAGGGCGCAAATCGCGCTCGCGCGCCATTTGCAACATTTTGCTGTAATAAGCAAGCGGCTAGAGCCGCTTGCATCATAATAATGTCATCGAATCGGCCGCCTCAGGCGAAGTGGCCGGCTCTCGATTACTCGACGATGGAGGCAACGATGCCTGCGCCGACCGTACGGCCGCCTTCGCGGATAGCGAAGCGCAGCTTTTCTTCCATCGCGATCGGAAC